>CAZEVP010000017.1:0-51195 GCA_964515735.1 uncultured Verrucomicrobiaceae bacterium
TGCGCTCGGTGCTGGAGCTCGGCATTCCGGTCTACACCACCTGGGAAGAGCGGCCGTGGCTGTTCCGTTTCCCGCTGCAGCTGCCGATCCACCACCAGCTCGGCGACATGTACCAGAACGTCATGCTGGTGCCGCTGCGCGACGTCGCCAATCGCGTGCAGCGCGTCGGCATCGTCATCTACGACGTCACCGAGAGCGCGCTGACGCGGCGCTCGCTGGAGGCGACGCAGCGGGAGCTGCAGACGCTGTCGCGCACCGACCGGCTGACCGGCCTGTGGAATCGCGGCTACTGGGAGGAGCGGCTGCGCGAGGAGTTCGCGCGCGCCGGGCGCATCGACGAGCAGGTGGCGCTGGTGATGTTCGACATCGACCACTTCAAGCACATCAACGACAACCACGGCCACGCCGTCGGTGACGAGGCGATCCGCATGGTCGGCCGGCTGCTGAAGGAGTGTTCGCGCGACGTCGACATCTGCGGCCGCTACGGTGGCGAGGAGTTCGCGGTGCTGCTGCCCGAGACCTCGGTGAGCGGCGCGGCCAACTTCTGCGAGCGGCTGCGCCAGACCATCGCCAGCCAGACCATCAGAACCGTCGGCGAACCGCTGCAATTCACCATCAGCCTCGGCATTGCCGCCTGGAGTATCGAGCTGGTCGGGACGCGCGAATGGATCGAGCGTGCCGACCAGGCGCTCTACGCCGCCAAGCACGGCGGCCGCAACCAGACCCAGATCTATAGCTGAAGCGACTAGCCCCGCATCACATCCTCGGCGTGCAATCCCTTCGGCCCCTCCATCAGGCTGAACTCCACCTCCTCGCCCTGATTCAGCGAGCGGTAGCCGTCGCCGCGGATGGCGCGGTAGTGAACGAAAACGTCCTCACCGCTGGGTGGGGTGATGAAGCCGAATCCCTTGGCATTGTTGAACCATTTGACGATGCCCTTGGTGCGCTCCGACATGGCCTTTTCCTCTGACAGCTGAAGTTGGCGTTGTTGTGACGTTTATCGTTATGGTCACTGTTTGCAGGCATGCGGCGTGGCGTGCACGACGGGCGTCGCATGGTGGCTGCTCGGGGTAGGGGCGGCGTGCGGAAACACCGCCCTGAAAATGCGCGGTCGGGGTGTGGACGAGTGGCAGGGAATGGCAATGGAGTACGAGACGAACTGCGCCATCGGTTAACCGCGTTTTTCTTATTGGAATGCGTTCGGCGTTGCCGGATGCGCGGAATGTTAGCGACGGCGGGGGCGGGTTGTCCATGTGGCTGGACCCGCCGCCCGTCGTAAAAAGGCTTACGAAAATGTAATCGGAAAGACGTCGGCAACTGCCGACGCCACGGTCGGGTTCAGAGCGCGGCGATGCGGTCGCGCTGCTGCTGCAACTGCTGCAGCGCCAGCCGCTGCGCGTCGCACTTCTCGCGCTCCTTCGCCACCACGTCGGCTGGCGCCTTCGCCGCGAAGCCGGGGTTGTTCAGCTTGCCCTCGATGCGCTCGATGTCTTTGGCTATGCGGTCGACCTCCTTGGTCAGTCGCGCCAGTTCGGCATCCTTGTCGATCAGGCCGGCCATCGGCACCAGCAGCTCCATCGCACCGGCCAGCTGCGTCGCCGACAGCGGCGCCTCGGCGCCGTCGTCGAGCCAGCGGATCTCCGACAGCTTCGCCAGCTTCTTCAGGAAGGTGCTGTTCTCTTCGCTGCGGCGGCGGTCGTCGCCATCGCCGTTGCGCAGCAGCAGCGCGATCTCGCGACCGGGTGCGATGTTCATCTCTCCGCGGATGTTGCGCACCGCCTCGATCACCCGCTTCAGCCACTCGATGTCGGCCTCGGCGGCGGCATCGATGCGCTCGGCATTGGCGACCGGGTAGCGCTGCAGCATCAGGCTTTCACCTTGTTCTTGTGAAACAGGGTGACCGGCCAGCGGCGCGACGCGCTGCCAGATCTCCTCGGTGATGAACGGCATCATCGGGTGCAGCAGCCGCAGCGTCGTTTCCAGCACGCGGATCAGCGTGCGGCGCGTGCCTTTCTTCGCTTCGGCGGACGCGTTGTCGTCCCACAGCACCGGCTTCGACAGCTCCAGATACCAGTCGCAGTACTCGTTCCAGACGAACTCGTACAGCGCCTGCGCGGCCAGGTCGAAGCGGAAGCCGTCGAGCGCTTTCGCCACTTCCTCTTCGGTGCGCTGTAGCTTCGAGATGATCCAGCGGTCGGCGAGGCTGAGGGTGTAATCCGTGGAGCCGTCCTGTCCGCAGTCGATCGGCGCGGCGCCATCTTGCGCCTCGGTATTCATCAGCACATAGCGGGTGGCATTCCAGAGCTTGTTGCAGAAGTTGCGGAAGCCCTCGATACGGCCGAGGTCGAACCTGATGTCGCGGCCGGTCGCCGCCAGCGAGCAGAAGGTGAAGCGCAGTGCATCGGTACCGTAGGCGGCGATACCTTCGGGAAATTCAGTGCGGGTCTGCTTCTCGATCTTCTTCGCCAGCTGCGGCTGCATCATGCCGCTGGTGCGTTTGCCGACGAGGGATTCGAGGTCGATGCCGTCGATCAGGTCGATCGGGTCGAGCACGTTGCCCTTCGACTTCGACATCTTCTGCCCCTGCGAGTCGCGCACGAGGCCGTGGACGTAGACCGTTTTGAACGGTACCTGCGGCGTGCCATCGTCGTTCTTCACGAAGTGCATGGTCATCATGATCATGCGCGCGACCCAGAAGAAGATGATGTCGAAGCCGGTCACCAGCACGCTGGTCGGGTGGAACGTCTTCAGCTCCGGCGTCTGCTCCGGCCAGCCGAGCGTCGAGAAGGTCCACAGCGCCGACGAGAACCAAGTGTCGAGTACGTCGTCGTCCTGGCGCAGCGCGGTGTCGGCGGCGATGTGGTATTTGCCGCGCACTTCAGCCTCGTCGCGGCCGACGTAGACGTTGCCCTTGTCGTCGTACCAGGCCGGGATGCGGTGGCCCCACCACAGCTGGCGCGAGATGCACCAGTCCTGGATGTCGCGCATCCAGGCGAAGTACATGTTCTCGTACTGCTTCGGCACGAACTCGATGCGGCCGTCCTCGACTGCTTCGATCGCCGGCTTGGCGAGGCCGGCGGTCTTGACGTACCACTGGTCGGTCAGCCACGGCTCGATGACGACGCCGGAGCGGTCGCCGCGCGGCACCTTCAGCGTGTGCGGTTCGATCTTGTCGAGCAGGCCGAGCGATTCCATCTCGGCGACGATCTGTTTGCGCGCCTCGAAACGGTCGAGACCGGCATATTTTTCCGGCGCTTTTTCACCGTGCTGCGAGGCGTAGCCCTCGAAGGTGAAGACGGTGAACTCGCCGAGAACCTGCGCGTCGCGGTCGAGCACGTTGATCAGCGGCAGGTTGTGGCGCTTGCCGACCTCGTAGTCGTTGAAGTCGTGCGCCGGCGTGATCTTCACGCAGCCGGTGCCGAACTCCTTGTCGACGTAATCGTCGGCGATGATCGGGATCAGCCGGTTGGTGACCGGCAGCCGGATCTGCTTGCCGACCAGATGTTTGTAACGTTCATCTTCCGGATTCACGGCGACGGCGGTGTCACCGAGCATCGTCTCCGGTCGTGTCGTCGCGACGACGAGATGAGCACAGGCCGCTCCCGACATCCTGTCTCCCGCGGCACCAGCGCTTCCCTGCGCGTCGCCATCTTCGAGCGGGTAGCGGAAATGCCACATCGATCCCTGCTCTTCCTCGGAGAGCACTTCGAGGTCGGAGATCGCGGTGTTGAATTTCGGGTCCCAGTTGACCAAGCGCTTGCCGCGATAGATCAGGCCGTCGTCGTAGAGGCGGACGAACACCTCCCTGACGGCGTTGGAGAGGCCGGGGTCCATCGTGAAGCGTTCGCGCGACCAGTCGACCGACGAGCCGAGGCGGCGAATCTGGCGGGTGATGTTGCCGCCCGACTCGGCCTTCCATTCCCACACCTTGTCGAGGAATTTTTCGCGGCCGAGGTCGTGGCGCGACTGCCCCTGCGCGGCCAGCTGGCGCTCGACCACCATCTGCGTGGCGATACCGGCGTGGTCGGTGCCGGGCTGCCACAGCGTGTTGTCGCCCTTCATGCGGTGGTAGCGGATCAGCGTATCCATGATCGCGTTGTTGAAGCCGTGGCCCATGTGCAGCGAGCCGGTGACGTTTGGCGGCGGGATCATGATGCAGTAGGGGTCGCCATCGCCGGACGGCGCGAAATAACCGCGTCGTTCCCAGGTTTCGTACCACTTCTGTTCGATGTCGGCGGGCTGGAAGGTCTTGTCCATGTGCGTGCTCGTCGTCTTGGTCGTTGCCGGCGGAAAGGCTGCCTCGCCCGCGTCGGCGCAGTGCCGTGCAGGTCGGGTCGCGGGGTGGGGGTGGCCGCCGGAAATAGGCCGGGCAGTATACCGCGAGGCCAGTGCGGCTCAAGAAAGTGGGTGTTTCGCTGCGATATTCGGCGTTCTCTGCGGCCGCCCATGCCGTGACTGGCTCCAGCACCGGCGCAAGTACATCCCTGGACCCAAAGCACTCGCTGCGCTCGCGGGGCCGGCTCTAGCCATCCTCGGAGACGTCCTGTCTCCGAGGATGCTGGAGCCAGTCACGGCACGGGCTGCTGCCGATCTCAGTGGTATCGACGAATCAGCACAACAGCCGTTTCAGGCTCTCGATATCCAGCCCGCGCAACTGGTCGCGCAGCAGCCGTTCGAGGTCGGGCAGCCGGCGCGTGACGATCTGCTCGATCAGCGCGGCGCGGTCGGCGGCGGGGGCGGGGGCGGGCGGCTTGTCACCGCTGGCGGCCAGCTCCTGCAGCGGCCAGAACAGCAGCGGCGCTTCGTCGTCACCGAGGAGGTCGTCCTCGAAGATGGCGCCGAGATCGAGCAGCGGGGGCGCGTCGGGGTGCGGTGAGAACGGTTCGGGCGCCGGCACGGCGGCGGAAACGCCGTCGCCCAGCGATTCGGACAGGGCCCGGAGTTCATCGATCAGCCGCCTGCGGGCGGCACGCGGCGGTTGTTCGTTCATCGGCTCTGGCGGAGGTCGTGCGTGGTCGGGGTCAGGCCGCGGTCGCGGTAGTGACGGAAATTGCTGCGCAGCGCCCGCTGCAGCGCATCGCTGTCGACGACGATCTCGGCGACACGCCGGAACGCCGCGAAGAACGGCGGCACCGTCAGCGTCAGGTTGATCAGCAGGTCGCCGTCGTTGTCCGCCGGCGTGCGCCAGTCGATGACGACGTCGCTCTGCGCGTCCGGGCCGATCGCATGGGGGACGAACGCCGTCGGCTGGAAACGCCACAACAGCGCATCCAGTTCGGTCGCCGCCGTCTCGTCGTCGGTATGGATATGGATGCGGTGGCCGAGCCTGAACGCCTTCTCCGCCAGCCGGCAGGCGAACTGCGCGCGCTGCGCCACGTCGCTGCCGGCCAGCAGGTAGAAGTCGATCTGTGGCGCGCTGCTCATCGGTGTCTATTTGTCGCAGCGGTCGATCAGGTACTGCGTCAGCAGCCCGACCGGGCGGCCGGTGGCGCCTTTCGCCGCGCCGTCGTCCCATGCCGTGCCGGCGATGTCGAGGTGGGCCCAGCGGTAGTCGCGGGTGAAGCGCGCGAGGAACGACGCGGCGGTGATCGCGCCGCCGAACGGGCTGCCGATGTTGGCCATGTCGGCGAAGTTGGAGTCGAGCTGCTTCTGGTACTCCTCCCACAGCGGCAGCTGCCAGGCGCGGTCGCCGATGCGGGTGCCGGCGTCGAGCAGCTCGCGGGCGAAGTCGTCCTGGTTCGAGAACAGGCCGCTCGGAATCTTGCCGAGCGCGGCGACGCAGGCGCCGGTCAGCGTGGCGATGTCGATGACGGCGGCCGGCTTGAAGCGGGCGGCGTAGGTCAGCGCGTCGCACAGCACCAGCCGCCCCTCGGCGTCGGTGTTGAGGATCTCGATGGTCTGGCCGGACATGCTCTTGACGACATCGCCCGGCTTGGTGGCGACGCCGCTCGGCATGTTCTCGGTGGCGGCGACGATGCCGACGACGTTGACCGGCAGCGCCAGCTCGGCCACCGCCGACAGCGCGCCGAACACGCTGGCGGCGCCGCACATGTCGTACTTCATCTCGTCCATCTTCGCGCCCGGCTTCAGGCTGATGCCGCCGGTGTCGAAGGTGATGCCCTTGCCGACCAGCACCTGCGGCTGCTCGCCGCGCTTGCCGCCGTGGTATTCGAACACGATCAGCCGCGCCGGCTGCTCGGTGCCGGCGGCGACCGACAGCAGCGAGCCCATGCCGAGCGCTTCCATCTGCTTTTCATTGAGCACGCTGACCTTCAGGCCGCGCTTGCGGCCGAGTGCGCGTGCTTCGCTGGCGAGGAAGGTCGGCGTGCAGATGTTGGCCGGCAGGTCACCGAGGCGGCGCGCGACGTTCATGCCGTGACCGATCGCCAGCCCCCGTTGCACGGCGGCACGCAGTGCGGCGCTGCTGTCGCCGCCGATGGTCAGCTTGCGCAACGCAATGGCCGGCTTCGGCTTGCTCAGCGTCTCGGTGTAGCGGTATTCGCGCAGCGTCAGCGCCATCGCCAGCTGCGTCAGCTGCCAGCCGTGGTCGCGGCCGTCGACATCGATGTCGTCGAGTTCGGTGTGCGCCTCGTCGGCCTTGCTGTCGAGCAGCGCGGCGACCAGCGCCTGCTGCAGCTTGCGGTAGTCGCTCTCCTTGAGCGGCTTCTTGCCCTCGCCGGTGCCGACCAGCAGCACGCGCTCGGCCAGCACGCCCGGTACCGACGGCAGCAGCAGCGTCTGGCCCGCTTCGCCCTTGATGTCGCCGCGCTCGCGCAGCTTGCGCAGCAGTCCGCCGCTGGCCGCGTCGACTGCCCTGGCGGCGCCGCGCAGCGGGCCGCTGCCGAGGCCGACCACCAGACAGGCGGTGCGCAGACGGTCGGGATTGGCGGCGGCTTTGACGGTGATCTGCATACGGGGGCCTCGCAAGACAACGGCAGGGGAAATCGGGATAATCGCGCGGGTTCGCATTCTGGCCCAGCCATCGGGTGATGGAAAGGGCGCCACCGGGAACCCTGCGTGATCCTGTTTCGCTACATCTTCCGCGAGATATTCCAGACCTTCGCCGCCGTCACCTTCGTGCTGCTGGTGATCGTCGTCTGCGGCCGGCTGGTCAAGTATCTGGCATCGGCGGCGGCTGGCGATCTGGCGCCGCAGATTCTGTTCTCGGTCATCTTCTACCGCCTGCCCGGCTTTCTCGAACTGATCCTGCCGCTCGCCTTCTTCGTCAGCGTGCTGCTGGCGCTCGGCCGTCTCTACGTCGACAGCGAGATGACGGTGATGTCGGCCTGCGGCCTCGGCCGTGGCCAGCTGCTGCGCGCGGTGCTGGCGCCGGCGGCGCTGGTGGCGGCGCTGGTGGCGGCGCTGACGCTGTGGCTCGGCCCGGCCGGTCTGACGCGGGTGCAGCAGATCTTCGCCGACGCCGATGCCGGCAGCGGTCTCGAACTGCTGGTCGAGGGGCGTTTCCGAGCGCTCGACGAGAAGAACGGGCTGGTCACCTACGTCGAGCGCATCGACACCGACAGCGGCGAGATGGTCGGTGTGTTCGCCGCCGATGGCCGCGCGGTCGATGACGACAAGAGCGGTCAGGTATTGGTGATCGCGCAGCGCGCGCACACCGAGGTCGACGCCGACAACGGCGAGCGTTTCCTCGTGCTGCAGCAGGGCACGCGCTATCTCGGCCACCCCGGCGAGCTCGATTTTCAGGTGATGGAGTTCGAGCGTTTCGGCCAGTGGCTGGAGCAGCGCAGCGTGCAGGCGATTCCGCCGAAGAAGGACGCGGTGGCGACCGCGAGCCTGCTCGACAGCACCGACCCGTCGCTGCGCGCGACGCTGCAGTGGCGGGTGTCGCTGGTGCTGCTGGTACTGGTGTCGGCGCTGATCGCGGTGGCGATGGCGCGCACCGACCACCGCCGCGGCCGCTACGGCAAGCTGTTTCCCGCCTTCCTGCTGTTCATGGTCTACCTGCTGGCGCTGAATGCCGGCCGCGACGCGCTCGGCAAGCAGAAACTGCCGGCCGAGTTCGGTCTGTGGTGGGTGCACGCACTGTTCCTCGCCGTCGGTCTGGCGCTGCTGTTCGGCGGTGACTGGTGGCGGCGCTGGCGGCTTTCCCGGAGCGGCGCAAGCGCCTCGGCCCGCGCCGGCGCGGGCCGTGGAGGGAATGGCTGATGCGCCGCCTCAATCGTTACGTCGCCACCCAGGTCGCCGCCGCCATCGCGCTGGTGCTGGTGGTGCTGCTCGGGCTCGATCTGATCTCGCAGGTGATCGACCAGAGCGGCGATCTGAACGAGCGCTACACGCTGATGTCGGTGCTCTATTACGCGCTGCTGTCGATGCCGGGGCAGCTGATGCAGTACCTGCCGTTCGCGGCGCTGATCGGCTGTCTGGCCGGGCTCGGTGCGCTGGCGTCGACCAGTGAACTGGTGGTGATCCGTGCCGCCGGCGTTTCCGCCGCGCGCATCCTGTGGATGGCATTGAAGCCGGCGTTGCTGATCACGCTGGCCGGCATGCTGGTGGCCGAGTACGCGGCGCCGGGGCTGAAACAGATGGCCGAGAGCCATCGCGCCATCGCGCTGCAGCGCGATCAGGCCGGCATCAGCAAGTACGGGTTGTGGCACCGCGAGGGCGACAGCTTCGTGCACCTGAACGCGGTGCAGCCGAACGGCGTGCTGCACGGTGTCTCGATCTACACGCTGGACGACCAGCACCGGCTGCGTTCGGCGCTGTTTGCCAATCGCGCGATCTACCAGCAGGAGCAGTGGCTGCTGGAGGATGTGCGCGAAACCCTGTTCGTCGGCGATCGGCTGGAGCGCAACACCGCGCAGCGGCAGGCGTGGCCGACGCAGTTGTCGCCGGAACTGCTGAACATTCTGGTGCTCGACCCGGAGGATCTGTCGATCGCCGGGTTGTGGCGTTACGCCCGTTTCCTGCGCGACCAGCACTCCAACAGCGGCGAGTACGAACTGGCGTTCTGGAACAAGGTGCTGCAGCCGCTGGCGATCGTCGGGCTGGTGCTGGTGGCGGCGTCGATCGTGTTCGGCCCGCTGCGACAGGCATCGATGGGGCAGCGCGTTTTCATCGGCGTGCTGATCGGCGTCACCTTCCGCATCAGCCAGGACATGCTCGGTCCGGCCAGCCTCGTGTTCGGCTTCTCGCCGCTGCTGGCGGCGCTGGCGCCGATTGTCGTGACGCTGGTTGGCGGGGTGTTGTTGTTGCGTCGGCGGGTGTGATGATCGGGTGTTGTCGGGTCGGTGGTTGAGCCGACGATAGTGCCAGCGCCTTGTGTCCGGAAGCGTTCCAGCACCGGCACAAGTACGTCCCTGTAGCCTGCGTCGGAGACGTCCTGTCTCCGACGCTGCTGGAACGCTTCCGGACACAAGGCGCTTCAACCTCTGCGCCACATCCGATCATCCGACTGGGTATTTATTTGCGCTTTGGCAGTACGACGACGCGCGTATCGCTGGCGCGGTCATGCCAGGCGCGGCCCTCGCGATCGAGCCATATCCACCAGTAGCCAGCGCCGCCGAGCAGCAGTGCCGGCGCCCCGACCAGCAGCCGCAGCGCGCACTGCTTCAGGCTCGCCGGGCGGTTGTCGCGGTCGCACAGCTGCAGCCGCCATGCCTGCATTCCCAGCGTCTGCCCCTTGCTGCACCAGAAGTAGGTGTAGAAGGCGGCGATCACCGCCAGCCAGTAGAGCTGGATCACCCATTTCGGCGCCAGTGCCGGCAACTCGTGCGCGACGCCTTCGGCGCCGTAGCTGATGTCGTTCGTATGCAGCACCACCTGCAGCACGAACAGCGGCACCACCAGCAGGCCGAACAGCAGGAAGCTGTCGTAGACCAGCGCGGCGAGTCGGCGCCAGACACCGGCGTTCGGGCAATCGGGGGGAGGGGGAATGAACTGGGCGGACATCGCGGGCGCCGGGCGGTGGAAACGGGCCATTCTAGCGACGCCGCCACGCTCTAGCGATGATGGCACGTCAGTAGAGGTACTCGAGGCGCAGCCTCACCTCGTCGTCGGAGGCGCGCAGGTGGTACTCCATCTCGCCGCCGAAGCTGCCCATGCGAACGTCGACGTCGCCATCCGGTAGCCCGCTCGCCACCCGGGAGCGCTGCGCGCGGCCGTCGTCGTAGAGCTGGCGCAGCCACGAGCGCAGCAGCTGGCCGACCGCGGCGCCGCCGTTGCGCGCCTTGTAGTCCGGGTGGAACTGGTCGAGCCACATCAGGTTGAACTGCAGGTCGGCGTCGTCGCTGGCGACCAGCCGGTTGCCGCGCTCGCCGTCGACGATGATGGTGAAGCTCCGTGTCGGGCTGTAGCCGTCGGGCCGCTTCAGGTCGATCAGCTGGCGGTAGAACGGTTCGTCGGCCAGCGTCAGCGAGGCGCAGCAGGTCATCAGCAGCAGCGCCAGCGTACGCAGGATGTCGCTACGGTACTTCTTCATGACGGCTCAACCCGACAGAAAGTGACGAACGAGGCTGACACAACCGATTCTGCTCTTCTCTTCGGCTGCCGGCACGCCGGCATTAAGACGGCTTCGTCATAGGTTGTTCGCTGCTGGCTACCGTTTGGCAGATGGCGGCGAAACGGCTGTCGTTCGCTTTCAATCTAGCTATCGCGGCGGCGCCGGTCGGGCGTCGTTGCCGATCCGTGACAGGGTAGGCGGGGCATGTGACGAAATGGCGACGGCGCTCGCAGATCCGCTGCGCGGCAGTGCCGCTCAGGTCAGCCGGATGTGGTCGGTCGGCGGGGGTGGCGGGGTCTCGCGGTGGCGTTCGGCCTCGGTCAGCAGCTCGCCGGGCGCGGCCAGCGACAGCGCGCTGGTGTCCGGGTCGAGCGCCGGCAGTGGCAGCGACAGGGTTTCCAGCTCGGCGCCGGCCGGGGCCAGCGTAACCGTCGCCATCTCGGCCGACAGCGCCACCGGGGCGGCCTGCGGGCGCGGCGGTGCGAGGTCGTCGCCAGCGGCGGCGACGCTGAGGTGCGAAATGTCGGGCGCCGGTGCCGGTTCGGCGCGCGGCAGGTGCGGCAGCTCGCCGGGCGCCTCGACGCGCAGATGGCTGGTGTCGACCTGCACCGCCGCCACCGTCCGCCGCCGCTCCTCCGGCCGCAGCAGGTCGCCGCCGGCCGGTGCCAGCGACAACCCCGCGGCCGGTGCCGGTGCGGCGGTTTTCACGAACGGCCGGAACGAGACCAGTACGCCGGCGCGCTGCAGCGCGTCGCGGTACTTGTGCGCGGTGGCCTGGTCGACGTCGCGCTTGAGCAGGCGCGGTTTGCCGTCGAGCATCGCCGCCATCGCCTCCGGCGTGCTGCGGAACAGCTGTGCCATCGCCGCGGCGGCCGCGGCCGGCGTCACGCCGGTGGCCAGCTTGCCGGAGAGGTAGATGTCGAAGCGTGCATCCATGGGGGCGCCGTCAGGTCGGAGAGGACAGGCGTTGATGCTAGTCAATAATCGGTGCGGTCGCGACGTCGGGGGGTGCCCGCGCTGGCGGGCCGCCGGCGTCCGGCGCGTATAATCGCGCGCCGAAGCAGGGAGTACCCGGATGTCCGTACAGCAGCAGATCGAAACCAAATTACGCGCGGCGCTGTCGCCGCTCGAACTCGACGTGGCCAACGAGTCCCACATGCACAGCGTGCCGCCCGGTTCGGAGAGCCATTTCCGCGTCGTCGTCGTCAGCGATGCCTTCGACGGCCTGCGCGCCGTCGCCCGCCACCAGCGCATCTATCAGCTGCTGGCCGACGAGCTGGCCGGCGGCGTGCACGCGCTGGCGCTGCACACCTACACGCCGCAGGAGTGGCAGCAGCGCGCCGCCAGCGCGCCGGCCTCGCCGGCCTGCCTGGGCGGCAGCAAGCACGATAAACACTGATTCCACCTGATAAAGCCGATTGCCATGCCGTTCGTTGTCGCCGCTCTCTACCGTTTCGCCCCGCTCGACGATTACCGCGCGCTGCGCGAGCCGCTGCTCGAACTGTGCCTGCAGCACGACGTGCGCGGCTCGCTGCTGCTGGCGGCCGAGGGTATCAACGGCACCATCGCCGGCTCGCGCGCGGCGATCGACGCGGTGCTGGCGTGGCTCCGGCGCGACCCGCGGCTGGCCGGGCTCGAACACAAGGAGTCGCTCGACGAGTCGCAGCCGTTCCGGCGCATGAAGGTGAAGCTCAAGCGCGAGATCGTCACGCTTGGCATCGATGGCATCGATCCCAACCGCGAGGTCGGCACCTACGTCGAGCCGTGCGACTGGAACGCCATCATCTCGGACCCCGACGTGCTGCTGCTCGACACTCGCAACGATTACGAGGTGGCGATCGGCACCTTCGAGGGCGCGGTCAACCCGGACACCGAAACCTTCCGCGAATTTCCCGATTTCGTCCGCGCCATCGACCCGGCGAAGCAGCGCAAGGTGGCGATGTTCTGCACCGGCGGCATCCGCTGCGAGAAGGCGTCGGCCTACATGCTGCAGCAGGGTTTCGCCGAGGTGTTCCACCTGAAGGGCGGCATCCTGAAATATCTGGAGGAGGTGCCGGAGGAGCAGAGCCTGTGGCGCGGCGAGTGCTTCGTGTTCGACAACCGCGTCACCGTCGATCACAGCCTGCGCAAGGGCAGCTACGACCTCTGCCACGGCTGCGGCTGGCCAGTCGACGACGGCGCTCGCCAGTCGCCGCTGTACGAGGAGGGCGTCTCCTGCCCGCACTGCGCAGACACCCTGACCGACGAGCAGCGCGCGCGCTTCCGCGAGCGGCGCCGGCAGGGCGAGCTGGCGCAGCGCCGCAGCGAGGGATGAGCCGAGGAAGTTCCCTCTCCCTTCAGGGAGAGGGGAGAGAGCGGGGTTGCGTCAATGCGCGACGGCGCGCACGACAGTCGGTTCGGCGGCGGCGCCGAGCTGCTTGGCCACCACCTTCTCCAGCGGCAGCGGTCGTCCGAACAGGAAGCCCTGCACCAGCTGACAGCCGAGCCCGCGCAGGTAGTGCAGTTGCGCGTGCGTCTCCACCCCTTCCGCGACGATCTGCAACCGCAGCCCATGCGCCATCGACACGATGGCGTTGACGATGCACGCCTGCTCGTCGCCGCTGCGGATGTTGTGGATGAAACTGCGGTCGATCTTCAGCGTGTTGATCGGGAATTTCTGCAGATAGCTCAGCGACGAGTAGCCGGTGCCGAAGTCGTCGATGGCGATGTGCACGCCGGCCCGCGCCAGCTGATCGAGCTTGTCGACGATGTCGATGCGGTCGCTCATCAGCAGGCTCTCGGTGATCTCCAGCTCCAGCAGGTGCGGCGGAAACTGCTCGCGCGCCAGCGTGCCGAGAATCTGCTCGACGACGTTGTCGCGCTCCAGCAGCAGCGGCGACAGGTTGACCGCGAGCCGCAGCTCCGGCAGCCCGTTGCGCAGGTAGTGGCCGACCTGACGGCAGGCGCGCGCCAGCGTCAGCCGGTCGAGTTCGATGATCAGCCGGCTCTCCTCGGCGACCGGAATGAACTCGGCCGGCGCGAGGCGCCCGAGCGACGGGTGGTTCCAGCGCACCAGCGCCTCGACGCCGACCAGCCGTTCGGTCTGCGCGTCGATCTGCGGCTGGTAGTAGATCTCGAACTCGTCGCTTTCGAGCGCACGGCGCAGATCCTGCTCCAGCAGCAGCCGCTGCGTGACGCTGGTGTTCATGTCGTGGCTGAAGACGTGCAGGCCATCCTTGCCGGTGCTCTTGACCCGGTACATGGCGATGTCGGCGTTCTTGATCAGCGTGTCGAGCGTGGTGCCGCCCTCGGGGTACATGGCGATGCCGATCGACGCGCCGACGTAGATCTCGTGGCCGCCGAGCCGGAACGGCTCCTTGATGCTTTCCAGAATCTTTTCCGCCACCTGCACCGCCGCCTGCGTCGACTGCGCGTCGGGCAGCAGCAGCGTGAACTCGTCGCCGCCGAAGCGCGACAGCGTGTCGCCGCGGCGGATGCACTGCTGCAGCCGCTGGCTGACCGCCTGCAACAGGCGGTCGCCCATGGTGTGGCCGAGCGAGTCGTTGATCACCTTGAAACGGTCGAGGTCGATGAACATCACCGCGAGCCGCTGGTCGTTGCGCGCGGCGTGGGTGATCGCCATCGACAGCCGGTCCTTGAACAGCGCGCGGTTCGGCAGCCGCGTCAGCAGGTCGTGGTAGGCCTGAAAATTGATGAAGGCCTCGGCCTCCATGCGGTCGGAGATGTCGCGCGCGGTGCCGTAGATGCGGAAGCGGTCGCCGGCGCCGGTCGGGTCCTCGGCCTCGTTGATCGGCCACACCGACAGTTCGAAGTGGCGCTTGCTGCGTCCGCCCTCGCGCGGTCGCAGCGCGATGTCGATGGTGTGGCTCTGGTCGCGCGAGCGGCCGGCCTGATCGAAGAAATAGAGCGCCTTTTCCAGATCCTCTTCTTCCACCAGCGTGCTGACGTGGCGGCCGATCATCTCGTTGCGGTCGTAGCCGAGCAGCTGTTCGATCTTGCTGTTGAGGAAGCTGAAGCAGCCGTTCTCGTCGAGGATGTAGATCAGGTCGGGCGAGTTGTTGACGAGGAAGCGGTGCAGTTTTTCGGAGCGGTCGAGCCGCGCCTGCATCAGCCGGTTGCTCTCTTCGAGGCGGCGTTTGCGCACGGCGTTGTTGACGGTGGCAATCAGCTCCTCGGGCGCGTAGGGCTTCTTCAGATAGTCGTAGGCGCCGTGGCGCAGCGCGCGCGAGACGTCGGAGATCGAGCTCTCGCCGCTGACGACGATGGTCAGCGTGTCGATGCCGAGCGACGCCATCGATTTCATGACGTCGTGGCCGGAGAGGTCCGGCATCCGCAGGTCGAGCAGCAGCAGGTCGTAGCGCTGCAGCTGCAGCTGCGCCAGCGCGGCGCGACCGCCGTTGGCGATGTCGACCTGATGGTCGTAGAGCTGCAGCAGGTTGCGCAGGCTGTCGAGCAGCCGCTCGTCGTCATCGGCGAGCAGGATGCGCGCACCCTGTGGCTCGCCGTCGCGGCCTTCCCCGGTGGTCTTCATCTGTCGAGATACCTTTCCCCAGGCCCAAGTCTCACTGTTGATGCGCTCTCCGGCGCCTGTCGGTGGCGTTCCGTCTGTCGTTTCGCACGTGTCACGCCAGTGGCAGCAGCAGCTGGAAACGGGTTCCGCCGGCGCCGCTGCGGCAACTGATGGTGCCGCCCATCTCGTTCATCAGTTTGTGCGTGATGCTGAGGCCGAGCCCCGAGTGGGCGCCGCCCTTGGTCGATTGCACCGGGCTGAACAGCTGCTTCAGCACTGCTTCCGGCAGACCGGGGCCGTCGTCGGCGACGACGATCTCGGCGCAGCGGCGGCCGCCGATCAGCACCGGTCCGTCGGTGGAGACATCGATGCGGCCGCCCTCGGGCAGCGCCTCGACGGCGTTCTTCAGCAGATTGGTCAGCACTTGCTGCAGTCTGGCGCCGGCACATGACAGTGGTGGCAGCGTGTCGCCGAGCGCCAGCCGCAGTTCGATGCCGTGCGCCGCGCACAGCGACTGCTGGAAGATACGAGCGACGGCGGCGACCAGCGCGTTGACGTCGGTGCCGCCGCTGTCGGCCTCGGCGTGACCGGGGTTGCGCAGCCGCAGCAGCAGCGCGCCGATGCGGTCGATCTCGCCCTTGATCAGGTCGAGGTCGCCCTGCAGCTGCTGGTCCTGGCCCAGTTTCAGCCGCAGCGTCTCCAGATAGTTGCCGATGATCGACAGCGGGTTGCCGGCCTCGTGCAGCACCTCGCGGATCTGCTGCTGCAGCGCATTCTCGCTGCTGGCGCCGTCGGGCAGCCGCGCGCGCGCCTGCACGCTGGCGGCGATCTCGCTGCACAGCGTCATCAGCAGTGTCGGCCGCAACTGCTGCGGGTCGCCGCGATCGACGCCGAACAGCAGCGCGCCGACCGGCTCGCCGTCGACCCGCAGCGGCAGGCACAGCAGGCGGCGGTGGCGGCAGTGGTTCAGCAGCTGGCGGTCGATGACGGTCAGCGCCGCGCTGTCGGCACTGTCGAGATAGGCGCCGTTCCCTTCCAGCAGCGCGTTCGCGACGACGCTGCGCCCGGGCAGCAGCGGAATCGAGAAATCGGGCGGCGCGTCGTCGTCGGGTTCGCGCACGCGCGCCTGCAGCAGCCGGCTGTTGGTGTCGTAGACGAACAGCACGCTGTGCTCGATCTCCAGCGTCATGTAGAGCGTGCGCTGCACGGCGCGCTCGAGCGCGGCCAGCGACTGCGCCAGCCACAGCTCGCGGCTGGCCTGACCGAGCTGGCCGAGTTCGCCGAGGCGTTCGCCCAGTGCCGACTGCGCGCGCTCGACATCGGGATGGGCGCCGTCGTCGGGGGCGAGCGGGCCGATGTCGATGCCGAGGCCGGCGGCGAGCCGCTCGACGTCGGCGCCGATGCGTTCGCGCAGTTCGCGCGTCAGCGCCTCGTTGAGACCGAACAGCTGGTCGGCCTGCGCCAGCGCGTCGTCGCCGAGGTCGCCGTGCGCGCTGAGGCAGCTGGCCAGGTTGATGATCTTGACCAGATGGCTGGCGTCGAGCAGCTGCGTGCCGGGTTCGTGGTGGTAGCGCAGCGCGTCGGCCATGAAGCTGGCGCCGGCCCACTGTTCGACCAGCTGCGCGCCGGCATCGGCGTGGGTGGTGGCGAACTGCTCGCGCTCGGCGGCCAGCAGCGCGCGATCGTCGGCGGCGCCGCTCCACAGGTCGAGGTAGGCCTGACCGTGCCGGTTCGACAGCAGCAGCTGGCCGACGTCGGTCAGCAGGCCGCACAGGTAGGCTTCGTCCGGCGAGCGGTAGCCGGTCAGGTTGGCGAGCACGTGGGCGAAGTTGGCGCTCACCAGAGAGCGCCGCCAGAACGCCTTCAGGAATGGCTGCTGGCGCGGCTTGAACTGGTTGAAGAACTGGCGGATGGCATCGGTCATCACCACCGTCTTGACGGTGTCGGTGCCGAGCACCAGCAGCGCCCGCTCGACCGACTGGCGGCCGCCGCCGTTGGTGGCGTGGTGGCTGGCGGCACCGTAGCTGGCCGCGTAGTAGCTGGAACTGGCGACGCCGATCAGCCGCGTCGCCATCGCCGCGTCGCGTCGCACGATGTCGGCGATCTGGGCCAGACCGGAGCGCTCGTCGTGGATGGTGTCGAGAATGCGCACCAGCACCTGCGGCAGGCTGGGCAGACGCTCCATCCGGTGGCTGTCAGATCCCATCGCGGTTGGGTTTCCCTACGAACGGTGTCACCGGGTGGCCTCCATGACCGGCTGTCGGCTCAGCGGCCCGGGCAATAGACTTCTTCGTTGTAAATGTGAACTGATTAGCATACTTTTTGGCGCGAAGGAGTATAGCCAAGCGATCCGATAGTGGCCACCGCGCCCGCCCCGGCCTCGCTGACGCCCGATACGATTCGGCGGTTGCCACCGACAGGAGCTGATTTTGGCCGAGGCCAGGAGCGACACGGCCCCCCTCGACACGGAGAGTGCGGACAGCGCGCGCGCCGCCCCGGCGCGTCGCCTGCCGCACGTCATCGCCATCGCCAGCGGCAAGGGCGGTGTCGGCAAGAGTTCGGTGGCGGTCAATCTCGGTATCTCGCTGGCCAAGCTCGGTCAGCGGGTCTGCATTTTCGATGCCGATACCGGCCTCGCCAACGTCAACATCCTGCTCGGGCTGACCCCGCGCGTGTCGCTGGAGCATGTCCTGTTCGGCGCCAAGTCGATCGAGGAAGTGATGCTGGAGAGCGCGCACGGCATGCGCGTGATCCCCGGCGCCAACGGCATCGCCGAATGCGTGACGCTGCACCCGCGCCAGCAGCTGCGGCTGACCCGCGAGCTGGCGCGCATCGAGAGCGACTACGACTACTTCCTGATCGACACCGCGGCCGGCATCGCCGACACCACGCTCGATTTCATCTGTTCGGCACAGACGGCGCTGGTGGTGATCACGCCGGAGCCGACCTCGCTGACCGATGCCTTCTCGCTGCTGAAACTGCTGCACCGGCGCCGCCGCAATCTCGCCGCGCAGGTGCTGGTCAACATGTGCACCAGCACGGCGCAGGCGCGCGAGGTGTTCCACCGTTTCAGCGCGGCGGTCGAGAAGTACATCGGCCTGCGCATCCGCTACCTCGGTTTCCTGATGCGCGACGAGAGCCTGCGCGCGGCGGTGACGCTGCAGAGCCCGGTGGCGCTGTTCCCCGACAGCGACCCGTCGAGCCGCAGTTTCCTGCGGCTGGCGGAGACGCTGGAGCAGTCGCTGCGCGACGAGGTGCCGAAGAGCGGCATTTCCGCCTACTGGCTGCGCCGCTTTCGCGAGCAGCAGGCGCCGGCGCCGCAGGTGGTGCTGGCCGCGCCGAAGACGCAGGTCGATGCCGTCTATCTGTCGGAGCTGCGCGCGCGCCTGCAACTGCTGCTGGAGCAGCCGGACGGACAGCAGCGGCTCGGCCGGCTGCTGCGCGAGCTGCACGCCAGTTATCTGCAGCGCTACCAGCAGCCGGCCATCGATGTGGTGCCGCTGATCGATGCGCTGACGCAGGCGCCCGAACGCAACGAGCGTCTGCTGCGCCTGCTGGCCGAGCGGCTGAAGCCGTGGCGCCGGGAACAAGAAAAGAAGGAAGAGGCGGTGCCGGCCGATGAGGCTCCGGTGGCCGAACCGCTGGCGATCATCGAGCCGGAGCGCGAACCGGAAGTCGTCGCGCCACCGCCGGTCGCCACCCGTGCCGCGGTGCTGCCGTTTCACCGTTTCGACGAGCGCCGTTTCGGTTCGCAGCAGGCGCTGATCGAACTGCTGCAGCGCAAGGAAGCGGAGCGCTCCGTGCTCGAACTGATCGATCTGTTGTGACCGCGTTCGCCTCGCTGTCCGTGGCGCGCGGCGTTCGTCGTCGATGGCCGCAAGGAAAGATTGACAGCCTTTTGCTTCTGCCTTAGATAAGCGCCGACATTGAAGACGCACGCCGGAAACGCGGCGTGAACCGATGCCTGTCGACGCACCGAGGTGTGATGCAATGGCTAAAGGCTTGTCCGGCGCCGATGGCAAACCGGGTGAGGAAGTTCTGGTCGACGAAGCCGACGCCGGTGATTTCGATGCCGAGGAGCCGCCGGCACCGCCGCGGCCCGTCAGCAGCCGCGACCCCGCCATCCGGCGCAAGATCGAGGACCGGCTGGAGCGCATCCGGCTGCGCGAGGAGCTCGGTATCTACGACGACAGCGGTCTGGCCGATCTGTGAACCGGCGGCGGCCGGTTATGACCGCCGCCATTTTCGCGCCTGACGTCGACGCCGATTCCCGACTACACTGCCGCGACCTGCTGTTCCTGTTTCGCTTCGCGGCCCCGTCGCCTTTCGGCGACTGGCACCGGCAGGCTGGCGACGATCACTGACGATGGACTGGAAACCGGTCGGTGCGGGCCGCAAACCCGATACCTCTTCAACGGGAATCACGCCGGAGGAAAAATTGGCGCGGGATCGGCTCGAACGCCTCGCCGGCACCGTCGGTGCGCTGGTCGACAAGGCGAACCAGAACGAGCGAATCCTGCGCCGCTTCCAGGCCTTCGAGTTGCAGCTGCTGGCGGTGGACGATCTCGCCGCGCTGTTCGACACGCTGCTCGGTACCAGCCAGCACCATTTCCAGCTCGACGCCGCCGAGCTGCTGTTGTTCGACCCCGATGGCGCGCTGCGCGAGCTGATGCCGGTGGATGCCGCCGAGCTGTGGCCCGACCTGCACTGGCTCGACGGCGACGCCCCGTTGCGCGCGCTCTACCCGGCCACCAGCGTGCGGCTGGAGAGTCCGCCGCCGCCGGACATCTTCCGCGGCCGCGCGCTGCGCTCGGCGGCGCTGCTGCCGCTGGTGCGGCAGGGCTATCTGGTCGGCAGCCTCCATTTCGGTTCGTTCGCGGCGCAGCGTTTTGCCGCCGACAAGTCGACCGACTTCATCAATCACCTCGCATCGATCGTCGCGCACTGCGTCGAGAACGGCATCAACCGCGAGCGGCTGCACCGGCTGTCGCTGATCGACAGCCTGACCCGCGTCGGCAACCGCCGCGCTTTCGGTCAGGCGCTCGACCGCGAGATCGCGCGCGCCGTGCGCCAGAGCGAGCCGCTGGCGCTGATGCTGATCGATCTCGACCACTTCAAGCAGATCAACGACCGCTTCGGCCACCCGACCGGCGACCGCGCGCTGCGCGTCGTCGCGCAGGAGGTATCGGCGCTGCTGCGCAAGACCGATCACGTCTGCCGTTACGGCGGCGAGGAGTTCGCGCTGGTGCTGCCGAACTGCCCGGCCGCGCTGGCGCAGGAGGTGGCCGAGCGCATTCGCAGCTGCATCGCCGCGCTGCAGCTGCGCAGCGATCACGGCGATCCGTTCGCGCTGACACTGTCGCTCGGCGTCACCTGCTGGCCGGCGCAGCGGGCGGCGGCGCCGATGGGGCTGGCCGAACGGCTGGTGGCGCTGGCCGACGCCGCCGTCTACAGCGCCAAGGAGGACGGCCGCAACCGGGTCGAATACCGCGCCTTCCAGTAGTCGGGGGCGATCGGGATTGGGTGCGGTAGCGCAATCCGGGGCCGCGCTTCGGGTAAACTCCGCGCGTTCATTTCTGCACGCGGGGTCATCATGGACAAGCTAGAACATCTTTTTGCCAACAATCGCCAGTGGGCCGAGCAGATCAAGGCCCAGGACTCCGACTTCTTCAGCAAGCTATCCAACCAGCAGCAGCCCGAATTCCTGTGGATCGGCTGTTCCGATTCGCGCGTGCCGTCGAACCAGATCGTCGGGCTGATGCCGGGCGAGGTGTTCGTCCACCGCAACGTCGCCAACATGGTCGTGCACACCGACTTCAACTGCCTGTCGGTGATCCAGTACGCGGTCGATGTGCTGAAGGTGAAGCACATCATGGTGGTGGGGCACTACGGTTGCGGCGGCGTGCGCGCGGCGATTCGCGATCAGCAGTTCGGCCTGATCGACAACTGGCTGCGCTTCCTGAAGGATCTCTATTACATCAAGCGCCACCGCTTCGAGGATATGACCGAGGACCAGAAGGTCGACCTGCTGTGCGAGCTCAACGTCAAGGCGCAGGTGGCCAACGTCTGCCGCACGACGATCGTGCAGAACGCCTGGGCGCGTGGTCAGGAGCTGGTGGTGCACGGCTGGATCTACAGCGTCGGCGACGGCCTGCTGCGCGATCTCGAATTGACGGTCAACTGTCCGGATCAGGTGGCCGAGGCCTACCGCATCGCCGCCACGCTGTAAGCGCGCGCCGCCCGGGTCACGCCGGGCCGGCACCGGCGTGCAGCACTTCGTCGTGGACCACCGTGTCCACCAGCAGCACACGCCGTTCGTCGAGATGGACGCCGAGCGTCTTGCACAGCTGTCCGGTGCTGGCGTCGCGGTAGGCGGTCGAGGCCACGATGTCGGTGTTGTCGGGTTGTCGCTGCACCGCCGCCAGCATCGGGAAGTAGGGGCGCCAGCACCAGTTGTAGCCGATGTACTGCGGCTGTTCGGTGATCGCCTCGGTGCCGATCTCGTAGTTCGGCGACAGTTGAAAACCGCTGTTGTCGCAGATGAAGTAGCGCATCGCGCCGAGCGCGCGCAGCTCGCGGTGGCACAGCGATGCCGGCGCCTCGCCGCGCTGCAGCGCGGCCGCCAGCACCAGTACCTGTCGCTTGATCGCGCGGCTGTGGTCGATCGAATGGCTCAGCAATGCGTGCTTGCGCTGCAGGTAATCGAACAGCAACGCATCGAGCTGTGCCTTGAAATGGTCGGCGGCGATCGGCGCCGGCAGCGCCGGGGCGAACAGCCAGCCCTGCATGTACTGCGCGCCGCACTCGATGCCGAACATGAACTCCTCGGCCGTCTCCACCCCTTCGCAGACCACCTCGCAGCCGGCGCGCTGCGCCAGCGCCGCCATGCCGACCAGCACGTCGGCGCCGAGCCCGCCCTGCGCGGCCAGCTTGAACATCCGCATGTCGAGCTTGATCAGGTCGGGGTCGAGCGCGATGACGCGGTCGAGCTGCGAGTTCTCCGAACCGAAGTCATCGATCGCCACGCGCACGCCGGCGGCGTGATACTGCTTCACCATGCGCTGCAGCTTGTTCAGTTCGCCGTGCGATTCGGTGATCTCGATGACGACGCGCGCCGGGTCGATGCCGCTGGCGTCGATCAGCCGCAACGTCGGCGAGGTGGCGTCGGCGCCGAGCCGGTTGATCCAGACCGGTGAGATGTTGATTGACAGGAAGCCGGCATCGGTGGCGGCGCGAAAAGTTTGCAGCGCGCCGAGGCGCAGCCGGCGGTCGAGGTTCACCTTGCTGTCGTCGCTCAGCGCGGGATCGTTGAACAGCGCGCCGGCACTGACGACCGCACCATCGGCATTGCGCGTGCGCGCCAGCGCCTCGTAGCCGGCGATCGAGCCGCTCGGCAGGTACAGCAGCGGTTGATAGAAGGGGAAGCAGCGCGCGAGCAGGTCGGCGCTGGTCACTGCGAGCAGATTCTGGTTCAACGTCATCTTCATCGACGGTTTGTCAGTGTTTTCCGAACAAAGCCGGCGGGGCCGGCGTTACCGCAGTTCAGGATCGGGGCTGATCACAACAATCCGTCGATGAAATTACCGCGCGCATTCCTGCAAATAACGGCGCCAGCCGCCCAGTTGCGTGATCTCGCGGGCCGTCGCGACCGCGCACTGTTCGCTGAGAAAGCCGGGTAACCAGTGCCCGTTGGCGAGTTCGACGCGACCGATGCCAAGTGGGCGCGGGATTTCAGCAACAAATGGACCAAACTCCGTCGCCGGCAATCGCCACACTTCGACGGCGATGCCCGAACCGTGCGTTTCGTCGCGAATCAGCGCCGGTCGCTGCGGCGGGCCGCCCGGTAGTGCGTAGAGACGGTAGTTCTCCGAGGTCGCCGTCGCCGCGATCAGCTCGCCGCCGCGCGAGGTCAGTTGTCCATTCAGGGGCAAGCCCTGCATGTGTGCACCGCAAACGATCACGTCGACGGTCTGTTTTTCGGCGCGTGGCACTGGCGCCGGATGCGGTGTGCCGTGCCCGAGCGCACCGAGTGGCAGTGCGAAGTGTGTCTGCAAGGCCTGCGCGTAGCTGAGCAGGCGCAGGTCGAGATGGTGGTCGGCGAACAGCGTGACGCCGTTGGGCAGTCCGTTCGGCAGGAAGCCGGCCGGCACCGCGACCGCGCTCAGGTCGAGCAGGTTCATGAAATTGGTGTAGTGGCCGAGTTGGCTGTTGCGCTCGACCGGCGCCTCGCGCAACTGTTCGCGGGTGAAGATCGTGGCCGCGGTCGGCGTGGCGATGAACGCGAGTCCGTCGAGTGTTCGTTCGGCGATCCGGCGCAGGCGTTTGATCTCGTATTGCGCGCGGAACGTTTCGGCGGCACTGCGCTCTTTGCCTTGGCCGACCACCCGGTGAATAACCGGCAGCACGGCGTCGGGCTGGCGCGCCATCAGTTCGCCGGCCACCAGATGGCGCTCGACCACCCACGGCCCTTCGTACAGCAGCCGGGCAGCGTCGGTGAACGGTGCGAAATCGATCTCGACCGCGATACCGCCGAGTGCGCGCAGTTGATCGACGGCGTTGGCGAACAGCGCGGCGCTGTCGTCGTCACCAAAGAATTCCAGTTGCTCGGGGCGCGGCACACCGAAGTGGAACGGCGCATCGGGCAGTGCGCCGAAGGCGTTGCCGCGATTGGTGCTCGGGTTCGGGCGCGAGTACGGATCGTCGGCATCGAACTGCGCAGCAACCGTGAACAGTTCATTGATGTCGTTCGCCGTCAGCGCGAACAGGCTGACGCAGTCGAGGCTGCGGCAGGCCGGCACGACGCCGCGCGTGCTGAGTGCGCCATGCGTTGGCTTCAGGCCGACCAGATTGTTGAATGCGGCCGGAATGCGCCCCGAACCGGCGGTATCAGTGCCGAGCGAGAAGCTGGCCAGCCCGAGCGCGACGGCGACGGCCGAGCCGGCACTGGAGCCGCCGGAGATGTAATCGGGGTCGAAGCTGTTTCCGCATTCGCCCCACGGCGAGCGCATGCCGACCAGCCCGGTGGCGAACTGGTCGAGGTTGGTCTTGCCGAGCGGAATCGCGCCGGCCTCGATCAGCAGCCGCACGATGGTGGCCGATTCGGCGGGGGTGTAGGCGAACGCCGGGCAGGCGGCCGTGGTCGGCACGCCGGCAAGGTCGATGTTGTCCTTGATCGCGAATGGCACGCCGTACAGCGGCAGCGATGCCGCACCGGCTTGCTCCAGTCGCGTCAGATACGGTTCGAGTTCGGCATCGCTCAGTTCGCGAATCCAGATGTTGCGGTCGCGGTAATCGTCGCTGCGCCGGCGCAGCAGTGCGACCAGCTGGCGCGGTGTGAAGTCGCCGCGCTGGTAGTGGCCGCGCAGGCCGGGCAGGGTCAGGTCGATCCGGTCGAATGCGGGCATCGGTATCGTTGCGGACATCAGTGGTTCTCCTCGATCACGAGCAGCGACTGTCCGGCGCCGATCTGGCTGCCTTCGCTGCGGCTGATGCTGTGGACGGTGCCGGCCAGCGGCGACACCACGTCGATTTCCATCTTCATCGATTCGAGTACGGCGATGGTCTGGCCGACGGCGACGCTGTCGCCTGGTTTCACCAGCAGTTTCCAGATGCTGCCGGCGACGTGGCTGTCGATGGCGACGCAGCCGGGCGGCAGTACCTGTTCGGCTTCCGCTTCGTCGTGTCCGACCTGGCTGCTGTCGAAGTGGAACTGGCCGCTGTCGCGCCAGCGCTGCAGCTCTTCGTTGAACGCTCGCTGGCGGCGTTCGGTGAACTGCGCGATGGAGCTGCCGTTGTCGAGCAGCGACTGCCGGTAGTCCTTCAGCCGGAAGCGGGTCGGTTCGATTCGCAGCGGGTAGTTGCCGCGCGGAAAGTCGTGGCGAATTCGCACCAGTTCCTCGGCGCTGACCGGGTAGAAACGGATCTGGTCGAAGAAGCGCAGCAGCCACGGCTGCTCGAATTCGCGCGTGCGGCGGTGGCGGTTCCACATCTGCAGCGTGCGGCCGACGAACTGGTAGCCGCCGGGTCCCTCCATGCCGTAGACGCAGAGGTAGGAACCGCCGATGCCGACCGAGTTTTCGGCGGTCCAGGTGCGCGCCGGGTTGTACTTGGTGGTGACGAGGCGGTGGCGCGGGTCGAGCGGTGTCGCCACCGGCGCGCCGAGGTAGACGTCGCCGAGTCCCATGACGACGTAGCTGGCGTCGAACACGATCCGTTTCACGTCGTCGATGCTGTCGAGGCCGTTGATGCGGCGGATGAATTCGATGTTGCTCGGGCACCACGGCGCGTCCCTGCGCACCGACTGCATGTATTTGTCGATGGCGAGTCGGCACGCTTCGTCGTCCCACGACAGCGGCAGGTGGACGATACGGGCGTCGACCTCCAGCTCGTCGATGTCGCCGAGTTTCGCTTCGGCCGCATGCAATGCCTCCAGCAGTTGCGGCAGTGGCAGCGTCAGACTGTCGTAATGCAATTGCAGCGAGCGGATGCCGGGCGTCATCTCCAGCACGCCGTGCGGCTTGTCCTGTTGCAACTTCAGCATTAGCGCGTGGACGCGGAAGCGCAGGTCGATGTCGAGTATCTGTGGGCCGTATTCGACCAGCAGGTATTTGTCGCCTGCCGTTCGGTAGACCACTTCCACGCCGTGTTCTGTTGCGGGCAGCTTTTTGACGATTGGGGAGGGCAGATCGCCTGGGCGTGGTGCGGGCAGGCCATGCCGGGACTGCTCCCGGCACCGGTGCAAGTACATCCCTGTAACCTGCGTCAGCGACGTCCTGTCGCTGACGCTGCCGGGAGCAGTCCCGGCACGGCCTGCCTCAAGCGCAGTGCCGGATTCCGACAAGGGCAACTGCAGCGTTGCCAGAATTTGTAGCTGTTCTCTTTCGATTGCTGTTGCTTCCTCGATCGTGACTGGCAGGAAACGAACGGTGTCTCCCGCCTTCAACTGCCCTATCTTCCAGCGGTCGGCGCGGATCGTCGTTGCCGGGCAGACGAAGCCGCCGAGCGACGGGCCGTCCGGGCCGAGGATCACCGGCATGTCGCCGGTGAAGTCGATGGTGCCGATGGCGTAGGCGTTGTCGTGGATGTTCGACGGGTGCATGCCGGCTTCGCCGCCGTCGCTGCGCGCCCACTCCGGTTTCGGGCCGATCAGGCGCACGCCGGTGCGGCTGGAGTTGTAGTGCACTTCCCAGTCGGCATCGAAGAAGGCGGAGATGTCATCGTTGGTGAAGAAATCGGGTGCGCCGTGCGGGCCGTAGATGACGCGCAGCTCCCACGCCTTGCCGATCGCGGGGCGCAGCTCGGCGGGTAGTACCGCTGTCGGTGATGGCGCAGTGGCGCTGGACAGGTGCAGCACATCGCCCGCACGCAGCGCGCGGCCGCCGTGACCGCCGAACTGGCCGAGCGTGAAGGTCGACTTTGCGCCGAGATAGTCGGGACACTGGATGCCGCCGCGCACCAGCAGGCAGGCGCGCGCGCCGGTGTCGCCGCTGCCGATGGCGAGCGTGCCGCCGGCCGGCACATCGACGACCTGCCAGTACGGAATCGCCTCGCCATTCAGCGTCGTGCGCAGTTCGGCGCCGGCCAGCACGATCTGCGTCGCGGTGCGAAACCGTAGCGTCGGCCCGTTCAGCGTGATCTCGAGGCCGGCGGCGCGTTCGTCGTTGCCGAGCAGCCGGTTGCCGAGGCGGAAACTCCAGTCGTCGAACGGCCCCGACGGCGGCACGCCGACGTTCCAGTAGCCGGTACGGGCCGGAAAATCCTGCACCGTCGTCATCGTGCCGGGCATCAGTACGTCGATACGCGGGGCCTTGTAGGCGAACTGGTTCAGATAGCGGGTGTGGATGTTGCCGGCGACGAAGATGTCGCTGCGCAGAATGGCGCGGCAGTAGTCGAGGTTGATTTCGATGCCGTAGATCGTCGTTTGTGCCAGCACCGCGTCGAGTCGCGCGATGGCGGCGTCGCGGCTCTCGTCCCAGGCGATGATCTTGGCCAGCATCGGATCGAACAGCGGAGATATTTCGAGGCCGGCTTCGATCCAGTGGTCGATGCGCAGCTGCTTTCCATCGGCGGCCGGGAATTCGACGTGACTCAGCAGGCCGGCGCTGGGCTGGAAATTCCTGCCGGGGTCTTCGGCATAGGCGCGCACCTGAATCGCGTGGCCGCGCGGCTTGAGGGTTGCGGCCAGTTCGCGCAACGGCGGCAGCTCGCCGGCGCCGACCTCGACCATCCAGCGCACCAGATCGACGCCGAATATCTGCTCGGTGACGCCGTGCTCGACCTGCAGTCGTGTGTTCACTTCGAGGAAATAGCATCGCGCCGCCTGCGGGTCGTAGATGAACTCGACGGTGCCGGCGCTGCGGTAGTTCACCGCCTCGGCGAGGCGTATCGACACCTCGCGCAGTTGCGCGCGTACGGCGTCGGGCAGATTCGGTGCCGGCGTCTCCTCGATTACCTTCTGGTTGCGGCGCTGCGTCGAGCAGTCGCGCTCACCGAGTGCGATGGCGTGACCGGCGCCGTCGCCGAATATCTGTACTTCGATATGGCGGGCATTGGTGACGTACTTTTCGAGGAATACGCCGCTGTTGGAGAAGTTGTTGGCCGACAGCCGGCGCACCGACTCGAAGGCGCCGCGCAGCTCGTCGTCGTCATGGCAGAGCTGCATGCCGATGCCGCCGCCACCGGCGGTCGACTTCAGCATCACCGGATAGCCGATGGCGTTCGCCGCTTCCAGCGCGGCGTCGAGCGTGTCGAGCAGCTCGGTGCCGGGCAATAGCGGCACATCGCTTCGTTGTGCCAGTGCGCGCGCCGTGTGCTTCAGGCCGAACGCCTCCATCTGCTCCGGCGTCGGGCCGAGAAAAACCACGTTCTCGTCAGCACAACGGCGCGCGAAGCCGGGGTTCTCGCTGAGAAAGCCGTAACCGGGGTGGATCGCCCCGGCGCCGCTCTGGCGCGCGATGGCGAACAGCTTGTCCTGATCGAGATAGGTCTGCGCGGCGCTGCCTTCTCCGAGCGGATACGCCTCGTAGGCCTGCTGTACGTGCAGCGAGTCGGCATCGGCTGCTGCATACACCGCGACACTTTTGATATTCATCGCCCGCAGCGTGCGGATGATGCGGCAGGCGATGGCGCCGCGGTTGGCGATCAAAACTTTGCTGAACATGGTTGGACTCTCTGAATTTCGCTATGCCGCCTGGCTTTCGGCAATCGAATCTCGCGCTGACGCTTCAGCGCTCCGTGCCGGGAGTCCCTCCAGCTTCCTCGGAGACAGGACGTCTCCGCGGAAGGCTACAGGGATGTACTTGCGCCGGTGCTGGAGGGACTCCCGGCATGGGGCGCCTGCGCAGCCCTCGAAATCTCCAGCGACCGAACCCGCTCAATCCCAGATCAACACCTCGATCGGCGTCGGGTTATAGGCATTGCACGGGTTGTTCAGCTGAGGGCAGTTGGAGATCAGCACGATCACATCCATCAGCGCCTCCAGCTCGACGTACTTGCCGGCATCGGAAATGCCGTCGGCGAAGGTCAGCCCGCCGTCGGGCGTCACCGGCACGTTCATGAAGAAGTTGATGTTGTGGGTGATGTCGCGCTTGCTCATGCCGAACCGTTCGTTCTGCGCGACCGCCAGCATCCAGCTGTCGCGGCAGGCGTGCATGCACTTCTTCTCCAGCGCGTAACGCACCGTGTTCGATTCGGTGGCACAGGCACCGCCGAGCGTGTCGTGGCGGCCGCAGGTGTCGGCGACGATCCGCAGCATCGGGTTGCCCTCGTTCGACAGCAGCGTGGTGCCGGCACTCAGGTAGACATTGCCCTGCTCGCGAATGGTGTCCATCGCCGAGTAGCGCTCGCCGGGGTCGGCGGCCGCGTAGAACAGCGTGTCGGCGGCCTGGTTGCCTTCGAGGTCGAGGATGCGCAGCGTCTGACCCTGCTTCACCATCTGCATCCAGTAGTCGCCGGCCGCGACGACCTGACGGTAGGCAGCGTCGTTCGCGTCGAATTGGCTTTCAACGATCATCGTGCGTCTCCGGTCACAGGTTGTTGTAGAGCTGCGTGTTGCGGAAACCGCGCTCGTTCTCGCCGCAGGCATGAATGCAGCAATCCGCTTCGCCGACCGGGGCGGCGTGATGCAGCTCGTAGACCAGCGGCTTCTTCGGATACTCGGCGGCGGGGTTCAGCGGGTGCGGGCAGGTGTGCAGTACGACCAGCGTGTCCATCTCGAAACGCAGGTCAACGTGAGCGCCGGCGCTGCTGTGGTTCGGTTCGAAGCGAAGGTTGCCGGCGTCGTCGGTGGACACCTTGCTGAACCAGTTGACGTTGGCCGCCATGTCCTTGCGGCCGAGACCGTACTTGGCCAGCTCGACCAGAAAGCTGTCGTAGCCGTTCAGCGTCCAGTCGTTGCGGTGCTGCTGGTAACTGCGCTCGCCCCATTTCTTCTGTACCAGCGCGCGGTTGCTGTTGCCGGCGACGGTGTCGTGCCAGCCGCAGCTGTCGGCGACGATCGAACAGAAGATGCGCCCCATGTCGGAGTAGAGGCAGTGGCCGCGCGTCAGCTTGAAGGTGTGCTGGCACTTCAGCGTGTCGGGCGCGTTGTAGCGCTCCAGCGGGTTCTGCGGGTTGTAGAACAACATGCCGACGTTGGCGCCGCCGTCCCTGTCGATCAGCCGCAGCAGGTGGCCGCGCCTGACGACGAAGGACCAGTGCGCGCCGCCGGGGATTTCATCGCGGTAGAGCGGTGTGGAGGTGTTGCCGGGGGCAGGTGCTGCCGAAGAGGGTGCCGATCCGCCATTCATGAAGGCTGCTCCAAAATCATTGCGCCATTCGCGGCGCTGCTTCGGTTACATCGGCGTTTTCAGTGCTGGAGCATCTGAAAAATGCACCAGGAAAAAAGCACGAAAAAACCGACGTGCAGTTCTCCCGGGCTTTTGTCCCGCCGTGTAACCCCACATGACTTTGGCAAGATCGGTGAGGTCGATGACTCTCGGACCAGCGTTTTTGTCGAAGCTTTCGATCGAGAAAAGCCGAGAAAAACCGGAACCCTAGTCATCCGTCGCCGGTTCGCGAACCGCTCTTTCGAGGGCGGTTCGCAAGCCGACTGCCGGGAAGGCTAACCGAACTTTTTTGGCTCCGCAAACTGCAAGCGTGAAAATTTCCGCGTGCATCGACGTGGAGCGCATCGCGTCGTTTTGGTGCGAATCGTCGTGACGATGCGTGATCTCCAGATGTGCATCGATATGGCTTTCTCTTGGATTTCTGGCGGTTAGGTTCGGTGGCATGTCGATTGCCTTTGTCGGTATTACGGCAAGATCGTTTGGTAATACCGAAAGTGCACCACCACCCTCGATGCCTGGATGACAGGAGAGAACGATGAAAGCAGCAACCCAATCGATGAAACGGTGGCTCGGCCGCCTGACGCTGGCCGGTGCCGCGCTGGCGGCAAGCGTTGTCAGCGCCGCGCCGCTGAAGATCGGCTACAGCGACTGGCCGGGCTGGGTGGCCTGGGAGGTCGGCATCCAGAAAGGGTGGTTCAAGGAGGCCGGCGTCGATGTGCAGTTCGAGTGGTTCGACTACGTCGCCTCGATGGATGCGTTCGCCGCCGGCAAGCTCGAAGCCGTGACGATGACCAACGGCGATGCGCTGGTCACCGGCGCCAACGGTGGCAAGAGCGTGATGATCCTCGCCAGCGACTACTCCAACGGCAACGACATGATCGTCGGCAAGCCCGGCGTCGGTTCGCTGCAGGATCTGAAGGGCAAGAAGGTCGGCGTCGAGATCGGTTTCGTCGTCCACCTGCTGCTGTTGAACGGCCTGGAGAAGGCCGGCATGACCGAGAGCGACGTCCAGCTGGTCAACGTGCCGACCAACGAGACGCCGCAGGTGCTCGCCTCCGGCGATGTCGACGCGATCGGCGCATGGCAGCCGAATTCCGGTCAGGCGCTGAAGCTGGTGCCCGGGTCGAAGGCGATCTACTCGTCGGCCAACGAGCCGGGGCTGATCTACGACGTGCTGGCGGTATCGCCGGCGAGCCTCGCCGCGAAGCGCGACGACTGGGTCAAGGTGGTGAAGGTCTGGTACCGCATCGTCGACTACATCCGCGATCCGGCCACCGTCGACGACGCCGTCAGGATCATGGCCGCGCGCGTCGGACTCAAGCCCGAAGAGTACAAGCCGCTGCTCGGAGGCACCTACCTGATGGACCTGGAAGAGGCGAAGGCTGCGATGGCCAGGGGTGATGGCTTCAAGTCGCTGTACGGCTCCAGCAAGATCGTCGATGCGTTCAATCTCAAATACGACGTCTACAAGCAGCCGCAGCCGATCGACAGCTACATCGATCCGTCGATCGTGATGGAACTGAAGTGATCGCCGCGATCTGATACCGCGCGGCACGGATGCCGCCCTCCAACCCCGACGACAAACCCTTCCGGCATTTCCTGGGGGAGTGCATGACGGCTGCCGCCCGCAATTTTCCCGCCGACTGGTTCACCGTGCGCCGCGAACTGTCGCCGCGCGCCCGCACGCTGCTGACGATCGGCTCGTTCGCACTGCCGATTCTGCTCTGGTGCATCGTCAGCTACGTGCCGTTCATCTGGCACCCTATGGTCAGAGTCGTCGACCCCGGCGCGGTCAGCTATTTCCAGCCGGAGATGCTGATCGACCGCGCCGTGTTCGAGCGCGAACGGCAGGGCGCCGTGGAGGCCGGTGATACGCCACCGAGTGGCACGCCGGCGAACCCGATCTACCTGCCGGCACCGCACGAGGTGGCGAGCGCCTTCTACACCGCCTTCACCACCGAGCCGGTGCGGCGCGATGCCAAGTGGCTGCACGAAAGCCTGTGGCACAGCATCACGATCATCTTCTGGGGCTTCGTCGCCTCGTCGATCATCGGCGTGCCGCTCGGCATCCTGTGCGGCACCTACAGCGCGGTGTCGCGCACGTTCGAGCCGTTCATCGAGTTCTTCCGCTACCTGCCGGCACCGGCGTTCGGCGCGCTGGCGGTGGCGATCCTCGGCATCTACGACGGCCCGAAGATCGCCATCGTCTTCATCGGCACCTTTTTCCAGCAGGTTCTGGTGGTCGCCAACACCACGCGCAAGCTCGACATCGCGCTGCTGGAAGCGGCGATGACGCTCGGCGCGAAGAAGCTGCAGCTGCTGCTGCGCGTTGTCGTGCCCGGCATCCTGCCCGACCTCTACCGCGACCAGCGCATCCTGCTCGGCTGGGCCTGGACCTACCTGATCGTCGCCGAGCTGATCGGCACCAGCTCCGGCATCACCTGGTTCATCACGCAGCAGGCCCGCTACAAGCATTTCGACAACGTGTTCGCCGCCATCATCATGATCGGCATCATCGGCCTGATCTGCGATCTGCTGCTGGCATGGCTCGGCAAACGGCTGTTCCGCTGGGAACGCTCGGCCGCCAAGGCATAACGAGAGGAGATCGACGATGGTTCCGAACAACCCGAGCCTGCCGAGCTATCTCGACCAGTCCGACGCCGTGCGCGAGCGCTTCACGCGGCTGAAGCAGCGGCCGGTGATCCTCGACGTCAAGGGACTGCAGAAGAGCTACCGCTCGCCGCAGGGCGAGACGGTGGCGCTGAAGAACATCGATTTCCAGGTGCACCGGCGCGAGTTCGTCTGCGTCATCGGTCCCTCCGGCTGCGGCAAATCGACATTGATCCGCATCCTCGCCGGGCTCGAATCCTACAGCGGCGGCGATGTGCTGCTCGACGGCAAACCGGTCATCGGCCCCGGTCCCGATCGCGGCATGGTGTTTCAGGGCTACACGCTGTTCCCGTGGCTGACGGTCAAGAAGAACGTCATGTTCGGCCTCGAAATGAACAACCGCGGCCGCATCGAGTGCGAGTCGGAGGCGCTGCAGTGGATCGAACTGGTCGGGCTGGCGAAATTCGCCGACGCCTGGCCGCACCAGCTCTCCGGCGGCATGAAGCAGCGCGTCGCCATCGCCCGCGCGCTGGCCAACCAGCCGCGCATCCTGCTGATGGATGAGCCGTTCGGCGCGCTCGACGCGCAGACCCGCTGCAAGATGCAGGCGCACCTGCTGGAGATCTGGCGCAACATCGACGTCACCGTTCTTTTCATTACCCACGACCTCGACGAGGCGATCTACCTCGCTGACCGTATTCTGGTGCTGAAGGCGCACCCCGGCGAGGTGCAGGAGCTGATCGAGGTGCCGGTGCCGCGCCCGCGCAGTCCCGACCAGTTCTTCTCCGACGAATTCATCGCCACCAAGGCGCGCCTCGACGAGCTGATCCACCCGCCGGTCGACGACGACGAACCGGGTGTCGAGCCGCACATCATCCGCATGGCGCGGGCCGGCGACGACGTGGAGTCGGTGGAATGACGACGGCGGCCTGGAGCCATCTCACCTGGCGCGAGCTGCCGGCGGCGATCGCGGCGGCGCATTCGGCGGCGATCCTGCCGGTTGGCGCCACCGAACAGCACGGGCCGCACATGGGCTGCGGCATGGACTACGTGCTGGCCGACCATCTCTGCCGCGCGGTCTCCGCCGCCACCGGTGTACCGCTGTTGCCGACGCTGCCGTACGGCTGCTCCGGCGGCCACAGCCGGCGCTGGCCCGGCACCATCGCCATCTCGCCGCCGACGCTGATGCAGTTCGTCAGGGAGATCGGCGACTGGGCCTATCACAGCGGCGTGCGCCGGCTGTTCATCGTCAACACCCACGTCACCAACGCGGCGCCGCTGCGCTGCGCGCTGGAGCTGCTGCGCAGCGGGCACGACGACCTGATGGTGGCGCTGCTCAATTCGGCGACCGTCAGCGAGCGCGTGCGCCGCTTCCATTTCGCCGACGGCGACGACTGGCACGCCAACGACGCCGAGACCTCGCTGATGCTGGCGCTGGAGCCATCGATCGTCCGCGCCGGGCTGCTCGACGAAGCCGACGACCCGGACCGCACCGACGGTCTCGTCTTCGCCCACCCGGTCAACCGCACCAGCCGCAACGGTGTCACCGGCACGCCGAGCATCGCCACCGCGTCCAAAGGCGAGGAGGGGTTCGCGTGGATGGTCGAGGATCTCGCCGCGCTGATTCGACAGGGGCTGAACGAGGAGCCGCCGCTGCCGCACAGCTATTTCGACAGCGTGTGCTGAGCGCGCTGTGTCACTGCATCACCCATCGGTTGCCAGGCCAGGTAGTGCTGGCGGCAACAAGCAACCGGAGCAATGCCAGATGAAAACGCACGAAGAGATCGCCGCCCTGCAACAGTCGCTGAAGGCGAAGGGAGTGAAGTACTGCATCGGCGCCTATGTCGATATCCACGGCGTGCCGAAGGCCAAGGTGGTGCCGATCGACCACCTGCCGCAGATGGCGGCGGGGTCGGAGCTCTACACCGGCTACGCGCTCGACGGCCTCGGCCAGATGCCGAACGAGGACGAGATCGCCTCGGTGCCCGATCTCGACCACGTCATCCAGCTGCCGTGGGAGCCGAAGATCGCCTGGATGCCGGCCGACAACACCTTCCACGGCCAGCCCTATCCGCTGAACACCCGCGTCGCGCTGAAGAACATGCTGGCGCAGGCGGCAGAGATGGGGTTCGGCATGAATCTCGGCATCGAGTGCGAGATCTACCTGCTGAAGCAGAATGACGACGGCACGCTGGCGATCCCGAACCCGGACGACAAGCTGGTCAAACCCTGCTACGACGTGCGCGGCTTCACCGACAGCTTCGAATGGCTCGACAAGGTGGCGGGCACGATCAACGACCTCGGCTGGGATCTCTATTCGCTCGACCACGAGGACGCCAACGGCCAGTTCGAGTTCGACTTCAAGTATGCCGACGCGCTGACCACCTGCGACCGGCTGATCTTCTTCCGCTACATGGCCAAGCACTACGCCAGGGAGCAGGGGCTGCTGGCGACGATGATGCCGAAGCCGTTCGCCAACCGCACCGGCAACGGCGCCCACTTCAACATGTCGCTGTACGACCTGGAGACCGGCGCGAACCTGTTCGAGTGCGACCCGAAGGACGACCCGCGCGGCCTTGGCCTGACCGAATTGGGGTACCACTTCATCGGCGGCATCCTGAAACACGGCCGCGCGCTGTGCGCCGCCTACGCGCCGACGGTGAACAGCTACAAGCGGCTGGTGCGGCAGGGGGCGATGAGCTACTTCTCGTGGGCGCCGGTGTTCAACTCCTATGGCTCGAACAACCGCACCAACTCCCTGCGGGTGCCGATGAGCGGCGGGCGCTGCGAATCGCGCAACGCCGATGGCGCGGTGAATCCGTATCTGGCGGCGACGCTGGCGCTGGCCGCCGGTCTCGAAGGCATTCGCGAAAAGCTCGATCCCGGTGCGCCGAACGAGGACAACCTCTACGCCATCTCCGATGCCGAGCGCCGCGATCGCGGCATCGAGTTCCTGCCGCAGACCTTGCAGGAGGCGGTGGCTGCCTTCGCCGCCGACCCGCTGGTCGAGCAGGCGCTCGGGCGCGAGCTGCGCGACGAGTTCATCAAGTACAAGACACAGGAGTGGGAGACCTACCACCTGACGGTCAGCCAGTGGGAAGTCGAGCGCTACAGCTACATGTTTTGAGTAGTGGATATGTCGATCGGCCGGGTGGTTGCTCTCTCCGGGATACGCGGCCCCCGTCTTTACGAACGAATTGGATCCTTGTAGCTCTTCAGCGACATCCCTGGACCCAAAGCATCGCTGCGCGATGGGGCCGGCTCTCGCTGAAGGTCCCGGAGAGAGCAACCACCCGGCCTCGGCAATCGCAGCGCGTACTTCAAGGAGTTCGAAGGGCAGATGAAGAGTCCTGTCAGCCGCATCAGCATCTCGCTGCCCGAGGAGCTGCTGATCGATCTCGACCGCATGGTCGCCAGCCGCGGCTTCGAAAGCCGCTCGCAGGCGATCAGCGACATGATCAACCAGCAGCTGGTCGAACATAAGCGCCAGCATGGCGACGACATCATGGCCGGCACCATCACGCTGCTCTACGACCACTCGACCCGGGGGTTGCAGAAGCAGCTGGCCGACCTGCAGCACCACTACATCGACGAGGTGATCAGCTCGCTGCACGTGCACCTGATGCACAACCAGACGATGGAGGTGATCCTGGTGCAGGGGCCGGCCGGCAAGCTGCAGCGGGTGGCCGACGAGATGATCACGCAGCGCGGCGTCATCACCGGCAAGCTGCAACTGATGGCGGCAGTGATTCCGCAGCTGCACCCGCTGCCGAAGCGTTAGGCGAGGTCAGGGGTGGTGCTTGCCGGGTGTGGCGATCGGTGCCAGCATCGGCGCTCGTTTTTTCCGTTTCAGGAGCATCCATGTCCACCGTTGCCGTCGTCGGAGCCAGCGACAATCCCGAACGTATCGCCTATCAGGCCGTCCAGCGCCTGCTGAACCATCACCACACCGTCATTCCGGTCAGCCCGAAAGGGGGCGAGATTCTCGGCCTGCCGGTACAGAAGACGCTGGAGTCGGTATCGGAACCGATCGACACCGCATCGCTCTATGTCGGGCCCGACCGCCAGCCGGCCATCATCGATGCGCTGTTGGCGCTGAAGCCGAAGCGGATCATCTTCAACCCCGGAACCGAAAATCCCGACGTCTATCCCCGCCTGCGCGAAGCCGGTATCGCCATCGAAGAGGCCTGCACGCTGGTGCTGCTCTCCACCAATCAGTTCGACCTCCCCGCCTGATCCGAGCGTCGCGACCGCTGTGCGGTCGCGACGAAAACCCCTGTTTTTCCAGTGCAGACGCGCTTCCGTCGAGGTTGCGCGGTGCCCGGTCATGCGCGTCGACAGGCCGGCCGGAAGCGTGTGGCGACGGGTTGCGGGAGCGATCGTTGGGAAGTTCTGGCGGAATCGATCGGCGTCTGCCGTGTCGATCGAAGCGGGTTGCGATGGGTGTTTCGGGGGAAAGAAAAACCCCACCTCCGAAAAGGTGAGGGCTTAAAACGACTGCGCCGCTCGGAGAGCGGCGCAGTGGTGGTCAGGTCAGACCGAGGTTGCCGGCGTTGCCGGGGCCGAAGCTGCCTTTGCCTTGCGCGGAGCGCGTTTCACTTTCGGCTTGGCGGCTGCTTTCTTCTTGGCCGGGGCTTTCTTGGCTACGCGAGCCTTTTTCGGTGCTGCCTTGGCTTTGGTAGCGGCCTTCTTCGGACGGCCCGGGCCTTTTTTGACCTTGGCTGTGGCCTTTTTGGCCTTGACCTTGGTTTTCTTGGCGGCGGCCGCGGCTTTTTTCTTGGCTGCCGCTGCAGCTTTCTTGGCTGCTGCTGCCGCGGCTTTTTTCGCCTTGGCTGCTGCTTTCTTCTCGTCGGCGGCCTGTTTGGCCTGGGCTTTCTTCAACTTGCTTTCAAGGGTTTTGATCTGCTTTTCGAGAGCGGCGATCTGCTTCTCGATGGTGGCCACCGGATTTCTCTTGGTGGCTTTGCGGACCGGTTTCTTCTTCGCGGGTTTCTTTGCTGCCATGGATTCAATCCTTGTCGGTAGAGTCGGTGGATTTGAACAAATAAACAACGGTTGAAATTATACGTTGCTTTTGCCATTTGAACAGCGAAAGCAAATTTTTTTGCAAGTTTTTTTGTGGGGATGGGGGCAATTTTTTTGACTCACATCGAATTTTTGTCCATCGGGAGGTTTCGCGCGGTGGCGGATGCTTTCGGTCGGTTCCCGAAAGGCCGTTGATATACTGCCGCGACCGAAAGAATTGCCGGAGAAAACAGATGAGCGACCATCGGACAGAGATCGAGGCGGCGGTGTTTCGTCGCCTGCTGCAGCACCTCGACAGCCGCAGCGAGGATCTGCAGAACATCGACCTGATGAGCCTGGCCGGTTTCTGCCGCAACTGCCTCGCCAAGTGGTACGTCGCGGCGGCGGCCGAGCGCGGCGATACGCTGGATTACGAAAAGGCCCGGGAAATCGTGTATGGAATGCCGTATGAGGAGTGGAAGCGGCGCTACCAGCGCGAGGCGAGCGCCGAACAGCTGGCGCAGTTCGAGCGTACCCGTACCGATGGCGACGGCCGCGGTTGATAGCGGGCGGGCAGGTGTCCGACAGCGATGCCGCAGCGCAAGATCATCCACATCGATTGCGATTGCTTCTATGCCTCGGTCGAGATGCGCGACGATCCCCGCCTGCGCGGTCTGCCGCTCGCCGTCGGTGGGCGCCCTGATCGCCGCGGCGTCATCGCCACCTGCAATTACGAGGCGCGCGCCTTTGGCGTGCGCTCGGCGATCTCCTCCTCCCAGGCGCTGCGGCTCTGCCCGCAGCTGCTGATCCTGCCGCCCGACATGCCGCGCTACCGCCAGGCGGCGATGGCGATTCGCGCACTGTTCCTCGAATACACCGACCGGGTCGAGCCGCTGGCGCTCGACGAGGCCTATCTCGATGTCTCCGGCAGCAGCCATCACGACGGCAGCGCGACCCGTATCGCGATGGAGCTGCGGCAGCGGGTGCGCGAGCAGATCGGCATCACCGTGTCGGCCGGGGTGGCGCCGAACAAGTTTCTGGCGAAGATCGCCAGCGAATGGCGCAAGCCGGACGGGCTGTTCGTGATCCGGCCGGAGCAGGTCGAGGCGTTCGTCGCCGAGTTGCCGGTGGCGCGTCTGCATGGTGTCGGTCCCGCCACGTTGCGACGTTTCGAGCAGCTCGGCATTCGTACCTGCGGTGAGCTGCGCGAGGTCGACACGTTGCAGCTGGTGCGCTGGTTCGGCCGTTTCGGCCAGCGGTTGTCGGAGCTCTGTCGCGGTATCGACGAGCGGCCCGTGGAGGTATCGCGCGAGCGCAAATCGGTATCGGTCGAACGCACCTTCAGCGAGGATCTGCCTGATCTCGATGCCTGCAGGGTGGTGCTGCCGTCACTGCTCGATCAGCTGCACCAGCGTCTGGCTGCGACCACCGTACCGCCGGTTGCGAAGCTGTTCGTCAAGATCCGGTTCTCCGACTTTCGCCAGACGACGATCGAGAGCGGTGCCTCCACCATCGATGTTGCAGTCGTCGATCGGTTGTGTGAGCAGGGATTTCTGCGCGGCAATCGCCCGGTGCGCCTGCTTGGTGTCGGCGTTCGTTTCAGCGAACCGGAGCTCGCGCAGCTGGAGCTGTTCGAGCGCGAACCGGGGCACTGAACGGCGCCGCTTCGCGCGACCTATATAAAGGAAGAAAGAGTTGGGCCCGGTCGGCGTGTCGTCGCGCTGCCGCGACCGGGCTTTTCGTACCTTCAGCGGCCCGTCAGCAGGTCGGTGATGGCGGCGGCGAGCAGCGGGCCGACATCGATGGCATTGCTGTGATGGTCGATGGTGTTGCAGGAGAGAATGTCGGCGATGCCCGCTTTTTGCAGTGCTTCATAGGCATCGTCGGCGAACAGCGGATGCACGCAGGCGCAGCGCACCGTGTCGAAGCCGCGCTGTCGCAGCAGCACAGTGGCGTTGCAGATGGTGGTGCCGCTGGAGATGACGTCGTCGACGATGACCACCTCCCGGCCGCGATGGGGCGTGAGATCGGGCAGCGCGATCTCGACGTCGCGGTCGCCGTGGCGCTCCTTGGTGGCGACTGCCCACGGCAGGCCGGCGCTGTTGCCGATCGCCTTCACCCACTGTTCGCTCTCGCCGTCGGGGCCGAGTAGAACACTGTTTTTTCCGGCTTTCAGAGTTTCCGCGAGCGCCGGTGCGGCGGCCACGACACGGGTTGGAATCGAGTAGATCTCGCCGAGTTCGCGATAGCGGTGCAGGTGCGGATCGACGGTGACGAGCCAGTCGAAAGCGCGGCTCAGCAGTGCGGCGAAGCTGCGCGAGGTCAGCGCCTCGCGGGCTCGGAATCGTTTGTCCTGGCGCATGTAGGAGAGGTAGGGCGTGACCAGCCCGACCGCGGTGGCACCGAATTCGCGCGCGGTGTCGGCGAAGAACAGCGCCTGCAGCAGGTGCTGGTCCGGCTGTTCGAGGCCGCACAGCAGGATGACCGGGCGCCCGGCGACGTCGCTGTCGAAGCGCAGGTAGTGCTCGCCATCGGGAAAACGACGCGTTTCGCAGTGGCCGGGCGTGGCGTCGAGTGCCGTGCACAGCGAGCGTGCGAGTGTCGGCGCGGCATTCAGTGTGAACAGGAGTGGCTGCATGGTCAGGCGTTCGCGGTGGCGGCGGGGGTGTCGGCGGTGGTGGGGTCGGTGGTGATGATATCGGTGTTGGCGCGATAGAAGTTCATCGCGTACTCCAGCTCGCCGATGCTGTCGGCGTGGATGGTCAGCAGCGCGTCGCCAGTGTGGCGATGGTCGCCGACGTGGCAGTGCAGTTCGACACCGGCGGCGACATCGTCGGGTGCGCCGGCGAGCTTCGCCAGCCGTGCGATGCGGCGGTTGTCGATGGCGGTGACGATGCCGTCGCGCTGCGCGTGGACCGTTTCGCGATGGGCGGCGTGCGGCGGTTCGCGCCACTCGCCCTGCGCCTGACAGATGCGCTGGAACTGCGCCAGCGCGGCGCCGCTGTGCAGCAGCCGTTCGGCCTCGCGGCGGGCGGTTTCGGGCGCGACGTCGCGCGCCATCGCGATCAGCTCGGCGCTCAGCATCAGCGATTTCTCGCGCAGGTCGGCCGGCGCGTCGGGGGCGTTGCGGAACACCGCGAGCACGTCGTGCGCCTCCAGCGCGGGGCCGATGCCGCGGCCGATCGGCTGGCTGCCGTCGGTGATCAGGCAGCGGACGTGGATGCCGAGCGCGTCGCCGACGTGCACGAACAGTTTCTTCAGCCGCTCGGCATCGGCGTCGTCGCGCACCTTGGCGGTGGCACCGACCGGGATGTCGATCAGCACGTGGGTCGAGCCGGCGGCGATCTTCTTCGACAGCACCGAGGCGACCAGCTGCCCCTCGCTGTCGAGATCGAGCGCGCGCTCGATGCGGATCAGCAGATCGTCGACCGGGCTGATGCCGAAGCCGCCGCCCCAGACCAGACAGGCGCCGGTGCTGCGCACCGTGTCGTGGATCGCCGCGCGGTCGAGCTCGACGCGGGTGATGGTCGCCATCGTGTCGGCGGTACCGGCTGGCGAGGTGATCGCGCGCGACGAGGTTTTCGGCACGATCAGCCCGGCCGCGCTGGCGATCGCCACCACCAGCGGCGTGGTGCGGTTGCCAGGCAGGCCGCCGATGCAGTGCTTGTCGTAGACGCCGCTTTCGCTCTCCCAGTCGATGCGCTCGCCGACGTCGATCATCGCCCGCGTCAGCGTGGTGATCTCGTGCGGCGACAGCCGGTCGCCGGCGCAGGCGCTGAGGAAACCGGCGATCTGCACGTCGGAGTAATAGCCGCGGGCGATGTCGTGAATGATGCTGGCCATCGCCGCGTCGTTGAGGCGGTGGCCGTACATCTTGGCGCGCACCGCGCTCATCGAGGTGACCACTGGCGCGTGGCTGACGCTGACCAGTTCGACCGGTTGCATCTGCTCCCACAGCGCGTTCGACAGGCCGATGGCACCGGTGTCGAAGCGGTCGCTGTCGACGACGTTCAGTGTTGCGATGAATTCGCGCACGCCGTCGGAGACGGTGACGCGGGAGCTGGCGCTGAAGCCCTCGGCGCGGCAGACGACGCAGTTGCGCCGCATGTAGACCACGTACTCCTGGTGGGTGTCGATGCCGATGCGAAAGGCGCGCAGGCGCGGTGGATTCATGCGGGAACGGCTCCGTACTGATCGTCGTCGTGCTGTGTGTCGTCGTGAATTCGTGACTGGATGTCGGGTCGAAATGCGTCCGGCGGTTGCGCGAAGCGAGGCTGGTCGATTTAACTGCGACGGTTTCAGTGCGGTCGCGGGGACCGCATCACCCCACGGAGAGAGATGCCATGAGCAAGATCCACGACATCGCCGTCACCACCATCGACGGCAAGCCGCAGACGCTGGGCGAGTATGCCGGCAAGGTACTGCTGATCGTCAACGTCGCGTCGCAGTGCGGCCTGACGCCGCAGTACGAGAGCCTCGAAAAAGGTTACGAGCAATACCGCGACAAGGGGCTGGTCGTGCTCGGCTTCCCGTGCAACCAGTTCGGCGCGCAGGAGCCGGGCAGCGAGGCGGAGATCAAGGGTTTCTGCACCAGCAACTACGGTGTGCAGTTCCCGATGTTCGGCAAGATCGACGTCAATGGCGACACGCGCCACCCGCTCTATCGGGTGCTGATCGCGGCGCAGCCGCAGGCGGTGGCCGGTGGCGGGTTGCGCCAGAAGCTGGTCGGCTACGGTCGCGTGCCGGAGCATGACAGCGACGTGCTGTGGAATTTCGAGAAGTTCCTGATCGACCGCAACGGCGAGGTCGTGGCCCGTTTCGAGCCGGACATCGCGCTCGACGACCCGAAGCTGCTGCAGGCGATCGAGACGCAGCTGGCGGCGTGAACCATCCGGCGACCCGCGTTCGCGCGGGTCGCTCACTCCTCGTAGGGCACGACGCGATCGGCGCTGAAGGTGTAGGAGGCGTTGGCCAGGTCGTTGCTGACCTTCTCGGTGTGCAGTTTTCCCTCGATCCAGACCGGCGTGAACAGATCCCGCATCGCGAAGCCCTTCGGGTAGCGCACCAGCACGATCTGGTTCGGCGGCGGTGGCGGCACGTGGATGCAGGCGCCGTAGTACGGCACCAGGAAGAATTCGGTGACGCGGCCGTCGCTGCCGTTCTGCAGTGGCACGATGAAGCCGGCCAGCTTCACCGTGGCGCCGTTCAGATCGGCGCGCACGCGATCGTTGTTCAGCACCGCATCCCATTTCGCCTGCGCCGCCTGTTGCTCCGGCGTCGGCGGCTGGTCGCCGCGCTTCAGCGCATTGGCGACCTGATCCTCCAGCGATACCGGCGCGCCGCTGTCGTCGCCAGTGCCGTGATCGAGTTCGGGCAGATTCAGCATCGCCTCGCGGTCGGCATCGGTCAGCAGGTCGAGCCAGTCGAGCTCGCGGTAGCCGCCGGCGACGGCGGTGGCGGCCAGTGTCAGCAACAGCAGCGCGGCCATTCGGCGCAACGTCGATCGATAGAGCGTCGAGTGGTACGACATCGGACTCTCCGGAACTGAAATGGCAACGCGGAATCGAAACGCCGGCGTTATAACATAACGCTTCTGCCCGTTGTGCTCCGGAGGCGACCTTGTCCGCCAGCGTCGAACTGACCGATCTCCATTTCCAGTGGCCGCGCCAGCCGCGGCCGGTGCTCGCCATCGACCGTTTCCAGATCGGGGCCGGCGAGCGGCTGTTCCTGCACGGCCCTTCCGGCAGCGGCAAGTCGACGCTGATCAATCTGCTGGCCGGCGTCGCGACGCCGCAGCGCGGCGAGGTGCGCGTGCTCGGCGAGCCGCTGTCGCGCTGGCCCGGTGCGCGCCGCGACCGCTTTCGCGCCGACCACATCGGCCTGATCTTCCAGCAGTTCAACCTGCTGCCATACCTGTCGGTGCTGGAGAACGTGCAGCTGCCGTGCGAGTTCTCGGCGCCGCGCCGCCGCCGTGCCGGCGATGTCGATACCAGTGCGCGTCAGCTGCTGGCCGCGCTCGGGTTCGACGCCGCGCTGCTGGCGCGGCCGGTCGGCGAGCTCAGCGTCGGCCAGCAGCAGCGCGTCGCCGCGGCGCGTGCACTGATCGGCGCGCCGGCGCTGATCGTCGCCGACGAGCCGACCTCGGCGCTCGATGCCGATGCCCGCGACGCCTTCATCGATCTGCTGCTCGATCAGGCGCGGCGCTGCGGCAGCGCGGTGTTGTTCGTCAGCCACGACCGTGCGCTGGCCGCCCATTTCGATCGCAGCGTCGCGCTCAGTGATCTGAACCGCGCGGCGGAGGTGGCCTGATGTTCCTGCTGCGCCTGAGCCTGAAGAGTTTTCGCAGCCGCCGCGCCAGCGTGCTGCTCAGCATCGCCGCGATCCTGATCAGCGTGCTGCTGTTCACCGGCGTGCAGTACCTGCGCGGGCAGGTGAAACAGTGGTTCGTGCAGACCATCTCCGGCACCGACCTGATCGTCGGCGCGCGCAGCGGGCCGACCAACCTGCTGCTCTATTCGGTGTTCCGCATCGGCAACGCCAGCAACAACATCGATGGCGACAGCTACCGCTGGATCGCCGATCACCCTCAGGTGGCGTGGGCGGTGCCGCTGTCGCTCGGCGATTCGCACCGCGGTTTCCGCGTCATCGGCACCACCGCCGACTATTTCGCGCACTACCGCCATGGCGACGCGCAGCCGCTGCGGTTCGCCGACGGCGGGCCGTTCGCCGGCGCGCGCGACGTCGTGCTCGGCGCCGATGTCGCGCGCGAGCTTGGCTACCGGCTCGGCAGCGAGATCGAGATCGCGCACGGCATCGTCGACACCGCTTTCGCGCGCCACAAGGGACACCCGTTCCGTGTCGTCGGTGTCCTCGCGCGTACCGGCACGCCGGTCGATCGCGGCGTGCACGTCACGCTGGCCGGGCTCGACGCCGTGCACGACGACTGGCGTACCGGCACGTTTCGCCCGGCGCGTGGTGATCATGTCGTCGACCACGACCACGACCACGACCACGACCACGACCACGACCACGACCACGACCACGACCATGAGCATGAACACGAGGCCGGCCACGATCACGAACACGCGCCGGGTGCGGTGACGGCGGTGCTGGTCGGTATGAAATCGAAGGTGGCGACCTTCGCGCTGCAGCGCGAGATCAACGAGTATCGCGGCGAGCCGCTGCTGGCGATCCTGCCCGGCATCGCGCTGGCCGAGCTGTGGCAGGTGCTGGCCGTGGTCGAGAACCTGCTGCTGGTGATCAGCGGCTTCGTCGTCGCCGCCGGTCTGACCGGCCTGCTGATCACGCTGCTGGCGACGTTGAACGAACGCCGCCGCGAGATGGCGGTGCTGCGCGCGGTCGGTGCCGGCCCGCGCCACATCGTGTTCCTGCTGCTGTTCGAGGCGTTCTGGATCGCGCTGGTGGCCTGTGTCGGCGCCGTCGTCGCGCTGTATGGGTTGCTGTGGGCATTCGCGCCGCTGCTGCTGGAGCGCACCGGCGTCGCCATCGCGCTGCAGCCGCTCGGGCGCGGCGAGTGGCTGCAGCTCGGCGCGGTGATCGTCGCGGCGACGCTATTGGCGCTGCTGCCGGCGGCGATCGCGTGTCGGCGCGCGTTGAGCGATGGGTTGAGCCCGAAGTTGTGATGCGCTCAACCCATCCTGCGGGTGCCGGATCTACAGCAATGCGTCCAGCAGCGTCGCTTCGATCGCCGCCCAGTCGAGCGCTTCGCGGTGGATGATTTCGAGCCTCGAATCGCGTGCCGCGCCGGCGTCGTTGACGCTCAGCACGCCGCTTTCGGCGTTGAACTGGAAGGCGCCGCCGTCGGTCTCCATCACGCCCTTGACGCGATCGGCCATCAGCCCGCTCAGCAGTGTCATCGCCTTCAGGAAGTTGAAACGGCTGCCGGGCGCGAACAGCCAGCCGCAGCTGACGTGGTCGCCGCCGCGGTTCTCGCGCCGCGCGAAGCGCTGCCCCGGCAGCAGGATCAGCGGTGCCGGCAGCGGCGCCGTCGTCGCCAGGTGCGCGTGGGGTTTGCCGCGCGCCGCTGCCGACCGGTGCGGCAGGTCGAGCCAGGACGGGTCGAGCGCGCCGTCGTCTTTTTGTGACCTGCCATCCGTGGCGGCCACCCTTCGGGTCGTCGCTGCGCGACGACAAAAATCGCTCCCGGCGATTTTTTGTGTGGTGCTGATGGCCGCGTGCAGCGCCTGCGGCGGATCGAGTTCACCCAGAAAATCGCGTAGCGCCGCCAGTTCGGCGTCGCCGTACAGATCGGCCTTGCTGGCGACCACCAGATCGGCCAGCCGCAGCTGGTCGCGAAAGGTTTCGTGCTCGCGGTAGCGCGCCTCGCCGATCTTGCGCGCGTCGACCAGCGCGATCGCCGCGCGCAGTTCGAGCTGGTCGCGGTAGTGGTCGCCCTGCAGCGTGTCGAGGATGTTCTGCGGGTGGCCGAGGCCGGTCGGTTCGATCAGCAGTCGGTCCGGCTGCGCCTTCGCGATCAGCATGTTCAGGCCGATCTTCATCGGCAGGTCGGCGACGCAGCAGATGCAGCCGCCCGGTACTTCACGCACGACGGCGCCGCTCTCCTGCAACAGCGCGCCGTCGATGCCGATCTCGCCGAACTCGTTGACCAGCACCGCCCACTTCTCGGCGGCCGGCTTGCGCGCCAGCAGCTGGCGGATGGCGGTGGTCTTGCCGCTGCCGAGAAAGCCGGTGATCAGGTTGGTCGGAATCGGTCGGGTCATGGCGGCGATGCGGTCGTGGCGGCGAAAAGAGGCGCACATGGTAGGCGTTGTCGGGCGGGCCGTGTGCATCGGCGCCGCGGCCGGTATGTCGTCGGTGGGACGATAGAGTTGGGGGCCGGCCGCGCCGGCTTGCTATAGTGCCGGGCAAATAACGCATGACGATGTGTCATGTTGTCGGGTTCCCGCCGTCTATGTCCGATTGTTCCCTGCCGATCACCCCGCTGGCGCCGCGCTGGAGCCGCCGTCGGCTGCTCGCGGCCGCCGCGCTGCTGCCGGTGGCGCTGTACGGCTGTGGCATGGGGCTGGAGCGGCGCCTGCGCATCGGCACCAACATCTGGCCCGGTTACGAGTTTCTCTATGCGGCGCGTGATGGCGGTCTGTTCGACAGCTCCGCGGTCAAGCTGGTCGAGCTGCTGTCGGCCACCGACGTGTTGCAGGCACTGGCCGCCGATACGCTCGAAGGCGGGGCGCTGACGCTCGACGAAGTACTGACGGCGCGCACCAGTGGCATCGACCTGACGGTGATCGCGGTGCTCGACGTGTCGGCCGGCGCCGATGCGCTGCTGGTGCGCCCCGGCATCGAGTCGCTGGCCGATCTGCGCGGGCGCCGCATCGCGCTGGAGCAGACCGCGGTCGGCGCGGTGCTGCTGGCGGTGGCGTTGGAACGCGCCGGGCTGGTGCCGGCCGACGTGCGCATGATCTACCGCACCGTCGACCGCCATGTCGACGCCTATCGCCGCGGTGAGGTCGATGCCGTCGTCAGTTTCGATCCGGCGCGTTCACAGCTGCTGGCGGCCGGTGCCGTCAGCCTGTTCGACAGCCGCGAGATTCCCGGTCGCATCGTCGACGTGCTGGCGGTGCGCCCGCGCGCGCTGCGGGAGAGCTCGCGAGCGGTGCGCGCGCTGGTGGCCGGCCACTTCGAGATGCGGCAGCGTTTTCTGAGCGCGCCGCAGCAGCTGGCGCCGCAGCTCGCGAGCCGGCTCGGCCTCGGCGCGGACGAGACGCTGGCGATCTACACCGGCTTGCACCTGCCGGATCTGCGCGAGAACCACGCACTGCTCGACGGGCGTCCGTCGCGGCTGGAACAGACGGCGGTGGAGCTGAGCCGCGTCATGCAGCAGGCGCAGCTGCTGCCGGTGGCGGCGCCGCTGGAGGGTCTCGTCGATCCCCGCTGGCTGCCGCCGGCGGAGGCGGGCTGAGATGGAGCTGCGTCGCGCCCGTCTCGGTTGGCTGCTGCCGCTCGGCGCGCTGCTGGTCTACTCCCTGTTTCTTGCCGCCGGTGTCTACGTCGCGCAATACGAGCAGAGACGCGAACTGACGATGGCGGGCGAATCGACGCTGCGCGCGGAGAGCTTCCGGCTGGCGCAGCTGGCCGAGCGCAAGTTGCGCTCCGACCCGGCGCTGGTCGAGGGGCTGCTGACCCACCTGGCGACGATTCCGCAGATCGAGCACGCCGCGCTGATCGATGGCAACGGCACCGTGCTGATGGCGACGCGGATGGCGTGGCGCGGCCGCCCGGCGCCGCAGGTGGTGCCCGGTCACGACGAGGGTCTGTGGAACGCGGCGCTGCTCGGCGCCGATCTGCAGCTGCGGCGCGATCCGCACGCCGCGCGCCTGCAGGCGCTGCTGCCGTTCGCGCTGCCGGCGCGCGAGGGCGAGCTGCGCGGCCTGCGGCGCGGGCTGGTCTATCTCGATTACGACTTCACCCGGCAGAGCGAGCGCAGCTGGCAGCGGCTGCTGCGTGAGCACAGCCTCGAATGGCTGGTGGGGCTGGTCGGCACGCTGCTGCTGACACTGTTCCTGCGCCGCTGGATGGTGCGGCCGCTGGCCGAGCTGGAGCGCGCCGCCGTGCGCATCGCCGGCGGCGATCACGACGTGCGCGTGGTGCCGCGCGGGCCGACCGAGATCGTCGCGGTCGGCGCCGCCTTCAATGCGATGACCGATGAGCTGGCGCAGACGCTCGGGCAACTGGCGGCCAGCGAGGAGCAGCTGTCGATCACGCTGTATTCGATCGGCGACGGCCTGATCGCCACCGACACCGACGGCCGCATCACGCTGCTGAACCCGGTCGCCGAGCGGTTGACCGGCTGGACGCTGGCCGAGGCGCGCGGCCGCCCGGTGGCGGAGGTGTTCCGCATCCGCAGCGCCGTCACCGGCGAGCCGGCCGAGATTCCGGTGCGGCGCGTGCTCGACAGTGGCACGGTGGTCGGTCTCGCCAATCACACCGAACTGCTGTCGCGCGACGGCAGCATCTACCAGATCGCTGACAGCGCGGCGCCGATCCGCGATCGCGATGGCCACCTGCACGGCGTGGTGATGGCGTTCCAGGATGTCACCGAGGATTACCACCTGCGCACCGAGCTGGAGACCAGCCGCGTGCTCGGCGAGGCGGTGCTGGCCAGCACGCGCGACGCCATCGCGACGATGGATCTGGAAGGCCGCATCACGATGTGCAACGCCGCGGCCGAGCAGCTGTTTGGCGTGTGCGCCAGCGAGGTGATCGGCCTCGACGGCCACCATCTGGTGCTCGGCGACGACGGTTTGCGCCCCGATGCCTCCGGGTATTCGCCGGCGCCGGACATCGACGTCGGTCAGCTGCGGGAGCGCACCGAGCTGCGCCACCAGCTGCTCGGGCACGAAACCGAGTGGCAGTTCCGCCGCCGCTCCGACGGCGAGTGGGTGCCGGTGTCGCTGATGTTCACCGAGTTGCGCACGCCCGACGGCAAGCTGATCGGCTACCTGACCAGCACGCGCGACATCAGCGAGCGCAAGCGCGCCGAACAGGAGATCGAGCGGCTCGCCTTCTTCGATCCGCTGACGGCGCTGCCGAACCGCCGGCTGTTCATGGATCGGCTGCAGCACGCGCTGGCGATGGCGCGTCGCAGCGGGCAGTTCGGCGCGCTGTTCTTCATCGATCTCGATTTCTTCAAGCACCTGAACGATGCGCGCGGCCACGCCGTCGGCGACCAGCTGCTGGTACAGGTGGCCGGGCGCCTGCAGACGCTGCTGCGCGAACAGGACACGGTGGCGCGGCTCGGCGGCGACGAGTTCGTGGTGCTGCTGGAGGGGCTCGGCGAACAGCGCGAACCGGCGGTCGAGCTGGCGCGCGCGATGGCCGAGCGACTGCGCGAGGCGATGGCGCAGCCATTTGAACTCAACGACGGCGAACACAGCGTCACCGCCAGCTTCGGCGTCACGCTGTTCCCCGAGCGCGGCGACAGCGCCCAGGATCTGCTGAAGGAGGCCGACACGGCGATGTACCGCGCCAAGCAGCGCGACCGCAACGCCGTCTGCTTCTACGAGCCGGCGATGCAGCGGGCGGCGGAGGAGCGCCTCGCGCTCGACCGCGAGCTGCGCCACGCGTTGCAGCAGGGTGAGTTCAGGCTGCTGCTGCAGCCGCAGGTCGATCACCGCGGTGGCATCGTCGGCGCCGAGGCGTTGCTGCGCTGGCAGCACCCGCAACGCGGTCTGGTGGCGCCCGGCAATTTCATTTCGGCGGCGGAGGAGAGCGGCCTGATCGCGCCGATCGGCGAGTGGGTGCTGGCCGAGGCGTGCGCGGTGATCCGCCGCTCGTGCGAGCGCGGCCGGCCGCTGCGGGTCGCCGTCAACGTCAGTCCGCGCCAGTTCCGCCAGAGCGATTTCGCCGATCGCGTCAGCGCCACCGTGTCGGCGTCAGGGGCCGACCCGCGGCTGCTGACGCTGGAGCTGACCGAAGGGCTGGTGATTCAGGACATCGTCGACACCATCGCCAAGATGGGAGCGCTGCGCGCGCTCGGCATTCACTTCTCGATCGACGATTTCGGTACCGGCTATTCGTCGCTGGCCTATCTGAAGCGGCTGCCGCTGGACGAACTGAAGATCGACCGCTCGTTCATTCAGGACGCGCCGTACGACAGCAGCGACGCGGCGCTGGTCGAGACCATTCTGGCGGTGGCGCGCCATCTCGGGCTGACGGCGGTGGCGGAGGGGGTCGAGACCGCCGAGCAGGCCGCCTTCCTCGACGCGCGCGGCTGCCCGCTGTTCCAGGGTTTCTTCTTCGGCGTGCCGATGTCGGAGCCGGAGCTGGTTGAGCGCTGCGCGTGAGGCCGCCAGGTTCTCCGGCGATCGGCGGTTCCGGCCGGTAGCAGGCGGCATCGTGTCTGATTTTGGAACTGCGAGTTGAGTCACTGCGGAAACTGGCGTTTCCGGTGACCATGTCGCATGTCGATGCGCGGCATTGCGACATGTATTTGCAACACGCCGCATCGACACGAGGTGCAGGGAGCGGTTGGTCAGGGAGCGACGTCAGGGAAGCCTCGATCATCTCGCGACTCCCGTTTGTCCATCCTTTCTCAGTGATTTCCTGATGCCCCGTGCCGGCCGTGAATGCGTGCCAGCGCCGCGAGCCATTGCCCGGGGTTTGGTGGACGAAAAGGGTAGCCATGAAGGCATTGCATACAGGGATGTGCCGTTCCCGAACGGTCGCGACGAGTGGTGGCCGCTGGCGCCAGCGCGGCGCCACGCTGGCGGAGTACCTGCCGCCGCTGCTGTTCGTGCTGATGATCGCGCTCCCGGCCTGGGAGAAGTACGGCGAGGTGGTGCGCCAGCAGATGGCGCACGCCGCCGAGCGCTTCGCCGACTACTACTACCGCGGCTGGTTCTGGCCCGAGGAAGATCGGGTCGCCGGTGCGCCGCCATCGCAACCCGGTCGGGGTGACGGCGGTGGCCCCGATGCCGGCGGCGACAATGGTGTCGGTAACGGAAACGGCACAGACGAAGGCAACAGCACAGGTGGCAGCGGCCTCGGCGACGATCCGTTCGCCGGTGCGCCCGGCACAGGCGTCGGCAACCCGTTCGCGCCCGATCCCGGCAGTGCCGGCGGCGACGGACCGTTGCAATGCGCCACACCGGGAGCGGGTGGCGGCAGCCCGACGATCTCTCCGGTCGGCAACGCCGCCACCTACACCCAGATCGGCAATCCGATCGACCTCGGCACTGGCAACAAACTGCAGACGGAGACGGACTACCGCGACAGGCGCCCGGCCGGCCTGCACTTCGTCCGCCACT
>CAZEVP010000018.1:0-51061 GCA_964515735.1 uncultured Verrucomicrobiaceae bacterium
GGGCGATACCTGTAAACAGCGGCACATCAGCCGTACCGGGTACTCGTTGCGGCAGTGAACCGCCCCGTGATATCTGGAGGCTCCAACCTTTGAGAGGATGGAGTCATGAGCAAGCAGACAGTGAAGTATTCCCCGGAAGTGCGGGAGCGGGCGGTTCGGATGGTGCCGGAGCACTAGGGCGAGCACGTTTCGCAGTGGGCGGCGGCCGGGTCGATTGCCGGGAAGATCGGTTGCACGGCTGAGACGTTGCGCTTGTGGGTGCGACGGGCCGAGCGTAGGGCATGCGCCCCGGTCTGAGACGGACGAGCGGGCACGGATGAAGGCGCTGGAGCGCGAGGTGCGGCAAGCCAACGAGGTCCTGCGCAAGGCGTCGGCGTATTTTGTCCAGACGGAGCTCGACCGCCGCTTCAAACCATGACCGGGTTCGTGGGCGAACACCGGAACGTCTACGAAGTCGAGCCGATCTGGAGGTCGCTCCGTCGACGTACTACAGCCACGCGGCCCGAGAGGCCGATCCGGAGGCGCGCCCGAGCCGCTGGCGGCGGGATCGTGCGTTGGAAGCGCAAGTGCGCCGTGTTTGGGACGAGAACCGCCAAGTCTATGGTGTCCGCAAGGTTATGGAAGCAGTTACTGCGGGAAGGCTGGCAGGTGGCGCGTTGCACGGTGGAACGGCTGATGCACCGGCTGGGCCTGCGTGGCGTGATCCGCGACAAGGGCGGTGGGCGACCCGGCACAGCCGTGCCCGTTGGACCGGGTAAACCGGCAGCTCCATGCCAACCGGCCCAATGCGCTGTGGGTCAGTGACTTCACGTATGTCTCGACATGGCAGGGCATAGTGTACGTGGCCTTCGTGCTCGACGCCCTGGAACAGACGCTGCAAGCCCGGCAGCGGGAGGGCGTACTGATCCACCACTCCGACCGCGGTTCGCAATATGTGAGCCTGCGCTACAGCGAGTGGCTGACCGAGGTGGGGATCGAGCCGTCGGTGGGCAGCGTGGGCGACAGCTATGACAATGCGCTGGCCGAGACGACCAATGGACTGTACAAGGCCGAGGTGATCCACCGGCGCTCGTGGCGCAACCGCGAACAGGTGGAACTGGCCACGCTGGACTGGGTGCACTGGTTCAACCACAAACGACTGCTGGGGCCGATCGGACACATCCCGCCAGCAGAAGCTGAAGCGGCTTACTATCGGCAGCAAGCTGGTCAGGCCAAGGCGGCCTGACTCAAACCAAACGGCCTCCAAGAAAGTCGGGGCAGTTCAGGATCATAGCCCTACAGCCAGCGCCACCTCTGTAAGTACCACCTATTGCGGGGTTGATGATGGCCTCAAAACAGGCCTTAAAAAGGCTGGCTGTAGGTGGACGTCCTTGGGCTTCCGTGGACGATCCCCCAACGAAAAAAGGAGCCAAAGCTCCTTTTCTCTGCATTCCATGGAAGTCAGTGGAACTCCATGGATGTTAATTTTGGAGCGGGAAACGAGGCTCGAACTCGCGACCTCAACCTTGGCAAGGTTGCGCTCTACCAACTGAGCTATTCCCGCAGGCTTGACGGCACCGGCCGGGCGGCACCAAAGCGAGCGCACATTGTAGGGGCTGGCTTTTCGCTGTCAAGAAAACCCTGCAATCACCGTATTTTCGACCCGGACGACGACCACCACTCAATGGTCGCGCATCATCTCCGGCCAGGCGGCACGCAGGTAGACCAGCATCGACCACAGCGTCAGCAGCGCGGCGGCGTAGAGCAGCACCGTGCACAGCGCGACCAGCAGGATATGGCTGCCGGGCGCGATCAGCAGGAAGCCGATGATGGCGATCATCTGGAACGCGGTCTTGACCTTGCCGACATAGGAGACGGCGACGCTGGTGCGTTTGCCGACCTCGGCCATCCACTCGCGCAGCGCCGAGATGACAATCTCGCGGCCGATGATGACCATCGCCGGCAGGCTGAACCACCAGGCGGCGTAGCGCTCGGTCAGCAGCACCAGCGCGATGGCGACCATCAGCTTGTCGGCCACCGGGTCGAGGAAGGCGCCGAAGCGCGTCGCCTGATTCAGGCGACGGGCGAGGTAGCCGTCGAGCCAGTCGGTGATGCCGGCCAGCGCGAAGATCGCCGCCGAGGCGTAGTAGCTCCACTTCGCATCGAGATAGAACAGCGCCACGAACACCGGAATCAGCGCCACGCGCAGCCAGGTCAGTGCGTTCGGAATGTTGATGTTGCGCGGCGCGCTCACCGTCTCTCCTCCGCGCCGGCTGGCAGCGCCTCGATCCACGCCAGCAGCGCCTCCAGTACGCGCACGTTGGTCTGGCAATGGGAAAGCCCGGCGCGGATCGTCTCGGCGGACTGCACGTAGCGGTGGCGCGTGTCGAGCTCGTCGGCGCCGTGCATCACCATGCCCTCGACCGTTTCGGCCGAGTTTTCAAGATGGAACTGCAGGCCGACGACGCGATCGCCGTGGATGAATGCCTGGTGCCGGGTACCGGCGCTCGATGCCAGCAGCGTGGCGCCAGCCGGCAGGTCGAAGGTGTCGCCGTGCCAGTGGAACACGGTGAACGGGTCGGGCATCGCCGCCAGCAGCGGATGCGCCCTGCCCGCCTCGCTCTTCTCGATCGGCAGCCAGCCGATCTCCTTTTCCGGGCCGGGGTAGACGCGCGCGCCGAGCACATCGGCGATCAACTGCGCGCCGAGGCAGATGCCAAGCACCCGTTTGCCGGCATCGATGGCGGCGCGAATCGTCGCTTTCTCCGCCGCCATCCAGACGTGCCTGTCCTCGTCACAGGCGCCCATCGGGCCGCCCATGACGATCAGCCAGTCGTATTGATCGGGGGTAGGAAACGGATCGCGCGCGAAGGTGCGGGTCACCGACAGCCGGTGACCGCGCGCGACGGCCCACGGCTCGATGCTGCCGAGCCCCTCGAAGCGGACGTGCTGGATGTAGTGGATGCGCAGCGACATGGAACTCTCGTTTCAGCGACTGGCGTTACGGCGGCTGGCGTTACGGCGCGACCGGAGCGATCGGCGAAGGCGCCATCATAGCGAAGCGGTTCCGCGTTGGCACCCGCGCCCGTTCAATGCGTGTGCAGTGCCGCATAGATATCCTGCGCCAGCGTCTCGCTGATGCCGGGCACGCGGCACAGATCCTCGAGGCTGGCCGCCGTCACACCCTGCAGGCCGCCGAAATGGCGCAGCAGCTCGCGCCGCCGCTTCGGGCCGACGCCGGCGATCCGCTCCAGCACCGATTCGCCGCGTTTCTTGTCGCGCCGCGCCTTGTGGCCGGTGACGGCGAACCGGTGCGCCTCGTCGCGGATGTGCTGGATCAGATGCAGCGCCGACGAATCGCGCGGCAGCGTCATCTCGGTGTCCCCCCCCGTTCTGTCTGGACCAAAGTCGGGGCGGATCAAGACCTCCATGCCGGCCTTGCGGTCCGGCCCCTTGGCGACACCGACGATCAGCACCTCGGTGATCTGCAGTTCTTCGAGCACCTTGACCGCCTGCGCCACCTGCCCCTTGCCGCCGTCGATGAACAGGATGTCCGGCAGCTTGCCCTCGCCGCGCTTGAGCCGCGCGTAGCGGCGCGACAGCGCCTGCGCCATCGCCGCGTAGTCGTCGCCCGGGGCGACGCCCTCGATGTTGAACTTGCGGTAGTCCGACTTCAGCGGGCCGCCGGTGTCGAACACGACGCACGACGCCACCGTCGCCTCGCCGCTGCTGTGGCTGATGTCGAAGCATTCGAGCCGCTCCGGCATCGCATCGAGACCGAGCGCCTCCTGCAGCGCCTCGAAGCGCTGCAGCTGTGTCTGCTTGCTGGCGATGCGGCTGAGCAGGTTCTGTTCGGCGGTGGTGGCGGCGAGCTGCTGCCAGCGCGCGCGCGTGCCGCGGCAGCGCGTGGTGATCGTCACCCTGCGCCCGCGCGCCTCGGCGAAGGCGGCCTCGACCACGTCGCTGCCGGGCGGCTCGTGGCTCAGCAGCAGTTCGCGCGGAATCTCCTGTTCGTTGTTGCCGCCAAGGTAGTGCTGCACGAGAAACGCTTCGAGCACATCGGCCTCGGTCTCGTCGAGATGCACGCGCGGGAAGTAGCTGCGGCTGCCGAGGATGCGGCCGTCGCGCACGTACAGCAGCTGCACGCAGGCGAGCGATGCCCGCAGCTGGCAGGCGACGATGTCGAGATCGCCGCTCTCGCCCTCGATGTACTGCTTCGCCTGCACCTGCTGCAGGTACTGGATCTGGTCGCGCAGCTCGGCGGCGCGCTCGAACTGCAGGTTCGATGCCGCCTGCTCCATGCGGTCGGCCAGCTCGGTCACCAGCGCCGCGCTCTGGCCGCCGAGGAACATCTCGGTGTGGCGCACGTCCTCGGCGTAATCCTCCGGACTGACGATGCCGACGCACGGCCCGCTGCAGCGACGAATCTGGTACTGCAGGCACGGCCGCGAACGGTTGCGGAAGAAGCTCTCCTCGCACTGGCGCACGCGGAATACCTTCTGCAGGAAGGCCAGCGTCTCGCGCACGGCGCCGGCGCTCGGGTACGGGCCGAAGTAGCGCCCTTTCGCGCTTTTCGCACCGCGGTGCAGCGCCAGACGCGGGTAGTCGTCGTGGCCGGACAGATAGATGTACGGAAACGATTTGTCGTCGCGCAGAACGATGTTGTACGGCGGCCGGTACTGCTTGATCAGGTTGTGTTCGAGCAGCAGCGCCTCGGTCTCGGTGTTGGTGACGGTGACCTGGATCTGGCGGATGCGCGCCACCAGCGCCATCGTCTTCGCCTCCAGCCCGCTGGCGCGGAAGTAGCTGGCCAGCCGTTTGCGCAGGCTCTTGGCCTTGCCGACGTAGAGCACCGCGCCGTCGCCGTCGAGCATCTGGTAGACGCCGGGCTTCAGCGTGACCGTCTTCAGGAAGGTCTGGTGGTCGAATGGGGTATCGGTGGTCATGCAGCGGCGGATGGGCGGGAACGGTCGGAGCGGCAGCCTAGCACGACGGCTCCCGGGGCTGGCCGCCCCCACCCTCCAGCTCGATCAGGCCGTGCTGGATGGCGAGCCGGGTCAGCTCGACGTCACCGCCGATATCGAGCTTGTCGAAGATGCGGTAGCGGTAGCTGTTCACGGTCTTCGGCGACAGGTGCAGCCGGTCGGCGATCTCCTGCGTCCGAACGCAGTTGACCACCATCAGCGCGATCTGCAGTTCGCGTTCGGAGAGCTGGTCGAACGGCGTGGCCTCGTCGCGACCGTCGAGCCGGCGCAGCGCCATCTGCGCGGCGACGTCACCGCTGAGGTAGCGCTGGCCGGCGACCACCCGGCGGATCGCCTGCACCACCTCGGTGAACGGCGCCCCCTTGGTGACGAAACCGGCGGCACCGGCCTGCAGCAGTCGCGATGGAAACGGGTCGCCGTCGCAGGCGCTGACGGCGATGACGCACATGCCCGGATGCTGCCGCACCAGCGTCCGCGTCGCCTCCAGACCGCCGATGCCGGGCATCCTCACATCCATCAGCACCACGTCCGGGCGCAGCTCGTGGCAGAAGCAGAGCGCCTCCTCACCGCTGGTCGCTTCGCCGACCACCTGCATGTCCGGCACGTCGGCCAGCAGGCGGCCGAGCCCGGTGCGAACCAGGTTGTGATCGTCGGCAATCAGGATGGAGATCATCGAACATCCTCCAACAGCCCCGGCGCGGCGCCGGCGACGGCGCGCACACTATCAATGTGACCGGGTCTTCAACAGTGGCCGGCGGAGAGAGCTGACGACTTCGAGAAACGGGTCACACGAACTGGATTTGACGATAGGTCAGGCTGATTCGTCCCGCCAGCAATCGTCGGCTTTTTGGCAGCTCGTGGCGCCAGTGGCGCTGGCAGTCACCGGCCATCACCAGCAGCGAACCGTCGGCCAGATCGAGCCGCAGTGGCTTCATGGCGCGATCGCGCGGCCGGAACACCAGCGGCCGCTCGGCGCCGAGCGTCACTGCCGCGATCACCGGCCGCTCGCCCAGCTCCGGCTCGTCGTCGGCGTGCAGCCCCATGCCGTCATTGCCATCGCGGTACCAGTTCAGCAGCACGCTGTTGAACGGCGTACCGAGCGCATGTTGCAGCCGCTCGCGCAGCGCCTGCAGCGGCGGCAGCCACGGCAGCGGTTCGAGATCGAGACCGGAATAGCGGTAGCGCGCGCCGGCATCGCCGTACCAGGCCGCCAGCCGCGGAGTCGGTCGCTCGCGGCCGAACAGCCGGATGCGCTGCTGTTGCCACGCAACGGTCGCAACCAGCTCCTCGAAAAGAGCCGAGCTTTCCTCCACAAACCCTTGTCGGTAATAGAGAGTTGCGCCCGATAACTCGATCAGTTCGCCGCCCTGCCGCGGCCAGTCGGCGCACGGCTCAGCCGCCATGGACGGTCGGCTCCAGCTCCAGCTCAATGCCGAAGCGCCGCTGCACGTCGGCCCGGATCGCGTCCGCCAGTTGCAGCAGTGCCGCACCGTCATCCGGCCCAGCGCCGTCGCGGTAGTGGATCAGCACGATCGCCTGCCGCGCGTGGACGCCGACCGCGCCAATGCGCCGCCCCTTCCAGCCGCAGCGGTCGACCAGCCAGGCGGCCGGCAGCTTGACGCCATTCGGCGCCGGAAACTGTGGCAAGTCCGGGTACTCGGCGCGCAGCCGCTCGAAGCGGTCGCGGTCGATCACCGGGTTCTTGAAGAAGCTGCCGGCATTCGGCAGCAGCGACGGATCGGGCAGCCGGCTCTGGCGAATCGCCCGCACCGCCGCCTCGACCGCCAGCGCGTCGGGCGCCTCGACGCCGGCCAGCGCGTCGCGCAACGGCTGGTAGTGCAGAACCGGCTCGAAGCGCCGGCTCAGCCGCAGCCGGATCGCCGTGACGACGAAACGGTCGCGCAGCTCGCCCTTGAAGATCGAGTCGCGGTAGCCGAGCCGGCAGTCGGCCGCGCTCAGTTCGCGCTCGGCGCCGTCGTCGAGCGACCAGCCGCGCACGCTCAGCAGCCGGTCGGCCAGCTCGACGCCATAGGCGCCGATGTTCTGGATCGGCGCGGCGCCAGCGGTGCCGGGGATCAGCGTCAGGTTCTCCAGACCATACAGCCCATGCGCCAGCGTCCACTGCACCAGCTCATGCCAATTCTCGCCAGCACTGATAGTTACCGTCGAAACCTCATCTGAATCCTCAATCTCGCGACCGGCCAGCGCGATCTGCAGCACGAGGCCCGGAACGTCGCCGCGCAGCACGATGTTGCTGCCGCCGCCGAGAATCAGCCGCGGCAACTGCCGCTGCCGCGCCCACGCCAGCGCCTCGGCCAACTGGTCGACCGTCTCGATGCGGGCGAACCAGCGCGCACGCGCCGGCAGTGCCAGCGTGTTCAGCGGCTGCAGGTCGACCTGTTCGGCAAGTTGGAGGGTCACGTCATCGGCACCAGTCCTCCCCTGCGCAGTAGGGGAGGTGTCGAGCGAAGCGAGACGGAGGGGTCCGGGTCCAGGGGCGGACCCCTCCGCCCTGCGGGCACCTCCCCTATTGCATAGGGGAGAACAGTTGGTGGGCGGCGATCAATCGTTCGAGCAGCCCGTCGGCGGCGTTCTCGACCAGATCGAGCACGCGGTCGAAGCCTTCCGCGCCGCCGTAATAGGGATCGGGTACCTCACGCTCATCGACGTCGCGGGCGTAGTCGAGGAACAGGTCGAGGCGGCCGCCGAAATCGCGCGGGCGCAGCTGCTGCAGGTCGCGCAGGTTGGCGGCATCCATCGCCAGGATGTAGTCGAAGCGCAGGAAATCATCGCTGGCGACCTGTCGTGCTCGCAGCTCGCTGAGGTCGTAGCCGCGCCTCAGCGCGGCGGCGGCCGAGCGCGGATCGGGCGCGTGGCCGATGTGCCAGTCGCCGGTGCCGCAGGAGTCGACGACGATGCGATCGCCGAGGCCGTGCCGGTCGACGCGATGCTGGAAGATGCCGTGCGCCGTCGGCGAGCGGCAGATATTGCCGAGGCAGACGAACAGCACGCCGAGCGGACGGCTCATCGCTCCGCTCCGATCAGCCGGCGCACGCGCTCGAGATCGTCAGCGGTATCGACACCGGCCGGAATCTCCGCGCAGGCCTCGTCGACGTGGATGGCGACGCCGTTCTCCATCGCCCGCAGCTGTTCGAGCTTCTCGGTGCGCTCGAGGAAACCGAGCGGCCATTGCACGAAGCGGTGCAGAAAACCGACGCGATAGGCATAGATGCCGATGTGCCGCAGCCACTCCCCCGTCGCCGGGCCGATCTCGTCACCGGCGGCATTCCACCCCTCGCGGTCCCACGGAATCGGCGCGCGGCTGAAATAGAGCGCGTGGTTGCTGCCATCGACCACCACCTTCACCGCATTCGGGTTGAAGATCTCGTCGCGGTCGTGGATGCGCTTCGACAACGTGGCGATGCCGGCACGCTCGGACAGCGCCAGATTGCGCGCCACCTGATCGATGACCAGCGGCGGAATCAGCGGCTCGTCGCCCTGCACGTTGACGACGATGGCGTCGTCGTCGAGATCGAGCTGCATCGCCACCTCCTGCAGCCGGTCGGTGCCCGACTCGTGGTCGGCGCGGGTCATGCAAACCTCGCCGCCGAACCCGCGCACGCAGGCGGCGACGCGCTCGTCGTCGGTGGCGATGACGACGCGGCTGGCCGCGCTGTCGCAGGCGCGCGCCCAGACGCGCTGGATCATCGGCTGGCCGGCGATGTCGAGCAGCGGCTTGCCGGGCAGCCGGGTCGAGCCGAAACGGGCGGGAATGACGACGATGAAGGACATGCGGAAATCAGCGGTCGGAAGAGAGAGCCGCGATTCTACCGGTCAGCGTCTCGATCAGGGAGTCCGGCAGCACCGCCTCGACCGCAAGATACCAGCAATCGGCACCGGCGAACGGCGCGCATTTGACCGCATCCTTTTCGGTCATCACCAGCGGCAGCCCGTCGCCGAAGCGCAGGTCGGAAGCCTCGAAGCGGTGGTGATCGGGCAGCGGATGCTCGATCGGATCGATGCCGAGCTCGCGCAGCGCGGCGAAGAAGCGCTGCGGATTGCCGATGCCGGCCAGCGCGTGCACGCGGCGTCCGGCCCACGCCTGCGGCGCCAGCTGCTCGCCACTGACGAGGTTGACCAGCGCCGTCGGCATCAGCTCGAAGGCATCGCCATCGATACCGCAGCGATTGGCGCCGTTGATCAGCACGGCGTCGACGGCGGCGAGCCGCGACGCCGGTTCGCGCAGCGGCCCGACCGGCAGGCAGTGGCCATTGCCAAGGCCGCGCTCGCCGTCGACGACGACCAGCTCGATGTCGCGCGCCAGCGCGTAGTGCTGCAGGCCGTCGTCGCAGATGACGACGTCGCAGTCGGCGACCTTCAGCAGATCGCGCACGCCGTCGGCGCGGCGCGGCGCGATGACGACCGGGCAGCCGCTGCGCCGCGCCAGCAGCAGCGGTTCGTCGCCGGCGTGATGCGGATCGGTGTCGGGTTTGACGAGAAACGGTACGTGCGGCGGCCGCGCGCCATAGCCGCGGCTGACGATGCCGGGGCGGTAGCCGAAGTCGCGCAGCGCCCGGCACAGCGCCAGCGTCACCGGCGTCTTGCCGGTGCCGCCGACGGCGATGTTGCCAACCACGACCACCGCCGCCGGCGCGCGGTAGCGCCGCAGCAGGCCGATGCGGAACAGCAGGCGACGCAGCGCGGCGAGCAGCCGGAACAATCCCTCCAGCGGCAACAGCAGCCAGAGCCAGCCGGGGCGTCCATACCAGTGCCGTTGCAGTCGCTGTTCGGGGGTCATCGGCTCATGTACATGGCGACGGGAGCGTGGAGACGGGAGAGACGCGGGTCGCAGCGGCGACACCCGGTCACGGCGACGACGCGGCGCCCTCGGGCTGCTGCGTGGTCAGGCTCAGGTTGGCGAAGCCGACCTGGCCGGCGGCATCCATCGCGCGCACGACGAACTGATGCGCGGCGTTGGCGTCGGCGGTGATCACCAGCGGCTGCGCGGTATCGCCGCCCGACACCTCGCGCAGCGCGGCGATGACGGTGGTCAGCTCGTTGTTGACCAGCGGCCGGTCGGCGACGGTGAACTGCCCCTGCGCCGAGATCACCACCTCGATCTGCTTCGGCTGTGGCGGCGGCTGGCCGCTCTCGGCCTCCGGCAGCGTCAGCGTCAGCTGCGAGCTCTTGGTGAAGGTCGTGGTCAGCATGAAGAAGATCAGCAGCAGCAGCAGCACGTCGATCAGGTTGATGACGTTGCTGCTGAAATCGACTTCGGCGATCTTCGGTCGCTTGAATTTCATCGCGCTCAACGAATCTCTTTCAGCTCGACCTTGCGGTCGCCGTGCAGCGCATCGACCAGTTTCAGCGTCTCCTGTTCCATCGTCACCACCAGCGTGTCGACGCGGGCACTGAAATGGCGGTGCATGATCGTCGCCGGAATCGCGACGATCAGGCCGGCCGCGGTGGTGATCAGCGCCTCCGAGATACCGCCGGCCAGCACGCTCGGATCGGCGACGCCGCCGCGCATCGATATCTGCCCGAACACCTCCATGATGCCGAGTACGGCGCCGACCAGACCCAGCATCGGCTCGATCAGCGCGATGGTGCCGAGCGCGGTCAGGTAGCGCTGCATGTGGTGAATGACGCCCGACGCCGCCTCCTCGATGCTCTCCTTCATGATCTCGCGGCCGTGGCGCGCGTTGGTGATGCCGGTGGCGAGCAGCAGACCGAGCGGCGACGAACTCTTCAGATCGCGCAGCTTCGCGGCATCGAGCTGGTCGTTCTTGATCAGGTTCCAGACCTCACCGAGCAGATGCGGCGGTGCGATCTTGGCGGTCTTGAGAGCGAGGAAACGTTCGATGCAGATGGCCAGCGCGGCGATCGATCCCAGAATGATCGGCAGCATCAGCCAGCCGCCGGCGACGATGATTTCAAACACCGAGGGTCTCCTTTTCGGGCGGCGGCAACTGTAGCACAGCGCTCAGAGCCCATCCCAATAGCGGCGCCGCAGCGTTCGCCATTCCGAGATTTCGATCTCACCCTCGGCATTTATCAGCAGCGTGATGGCGCCGCTCGATGCGGTGTCGAGCAGTTGCGCGCCGACGCGGCGAAAGCGCGCGACGACGTCCGGGTGCGGATGACCGAAGTGGTTGCGATGGCCGGCCGAGACGATCGCGTAGCGCGGCGCCACCGCCTCGACGAACGCCGGTGACGACGACGAGCGGCTGCCGTGGTGCGCCGCCAGCAGCAGCGTCACCGGCGTCAGATGCTTCTCCGCCAGCAGCCGCCCCTCGGCCAGCCGGTCGATGTCGCCCGGCAACAGCAGCGAGGTGGTGCCGTCATCGATCAGCAGCACGCAGGAAGCGTGGTTGCCGGCCGGCCGATCGTGGACCGGGTGCAGCGCGCGAAAACGCAGCCGTTGCCAGCGCCACTGCAAGCCGTCGCGACACGGCTCGGCGAGCGCATCGCGCGGCTCGCCGGCCAGCAGGCGATCGATCGGCAGCGCATCGCGCAGCACCTGTGCGCCGCCGGTGTGATCGCTGTCGTCGTGACTGAGCACCAGCACATCGAGGCGGTCGATGCCGCGCCGCTGCAGCAGTGGCAACAGCGTCAGCTCCGCCGCCGTCGTGCCGGATGGAAAGATCGGTCCGGTGTCGTACAGCAGCCGGCGTTCGCCCTCCTCCACCAGCACGCTGAGCCCCTGCCCGACGTCGACGACGGTGACGCGCCAGCTCTCCGGCGGCGGCTGTTGCGACGGCGGCCACAACAGTGGCAGCAGCAGTGGCCATGCCAGCCAGCGCCCCGGCACACCGCGCGGCAGCAACCACAACAGAGCGGCGATCGCGGCAAACAGCAGCGCGAGGCCATCGACGCCAGACGGCCGCCACTGCCAGTGCTCGCCGAGCGCCGTTAACGTCAACAGGAATTTCCAGACCCACTGCAGCGACAGATCCGCCAGCCGCCACAGCGTATCGGCGCCATCGATGGCAAGCAGGTCGAACACCAGCGCAGCGAAAGTCAGCGGCAACGTCAGCAGTGTCGTCATCGGTATCGCCACCGCATTCGCCACCAATGACGTCAACGGAAACTGTGCGCCGATACCGAGCAGCAGCGGCACGCTGGCCACCGTCACCGCCCACTGCGCGCGCCACCACAGCGACAGTGGACGTAAACGTCCAGCGTCATCGCCATGGCGCCCGGAACCGCTCAACAACAGCGCCGCGACGACACCGAACGAGAACCAGAAACCGGCGTTGAGCACCGCCAGCGGATCGCACAGCAGCACCAGCCACAACGCCAGTATCAGCGCCGCGAGAGGACGCAGCGCCCGCCCCCGGGCCCAGGCCAGCGCCGCCACCGTGAACATGATCAGCGCGCGCTGGATCGGCAGGCCGAACCCGGCCACCAGCGCATAGAGTGCCGCCACCGGCAGTGCCGGCAGCAGTGCCCACCAGCGCCAGCGCTGCCGGCTGGTGGCGAACGGCAACCGTCCACCCGCGCGCAGCAACGCCAGTACCGCACCGCCGGTCAGCGCGATGTGCAGGCCGGAGACGACGAACAGGTGAACCGTCCCAGTGGCCCGGAACGTCTCCCACTGCGTGCGGCTGATGCCGTTGCCGTCGCCGACCAGCAGCGCGATCAGCAGCGCCTGCTGATCGAGATGGTGCAGCCGCCGCTCCAGATGACCGTGCAGCCGCGCGCGCCAGCTCGACGGACCGCCGACGGCCGCTTCGAGCAGCCGGTTGTCGGCCCGGCGCACGACGTTGCCGATGGCGCCGAGTCCCTGCGCCACCTGCCATGCGCCATAGTCGAAGCCACCGGGGTTGGCAAAACCGTGCGGCCGTTTCAATTTGGCCTGCAACCGCCACGACTCGCCGCTGGCAAGCGGCCGGTCGTGGTTGTACCAGTTCAGCAGGACGCGGCGCGGCGCGCTCGGACAGGGAGTGCCATCATCGAGCGAACAGCGGGAGACGGAGAGTTCGAAACGCAGCCCCGGGCGGCCGTAGGTGGTCCGGTGTTCGACCAGCCCGACCACCCGCCCCTCCAGCCACAGCGGCGTCGCCTCCAGTGCCGGCGGCAGCAACCCGGCGATCAGGTAATGGCCGAAGCCCGCACCCCACGCCATCCCAATGCAGAAGGCGGCGGGCAGACACCACCGGCGCCAGCGCAGTGCTGCCGCCAGCGGCAGCAACGCCAACAACGCGACGCCCCACAGCGGCGGCAGTCGCGGCAACAGGGCGACGGCGCCAATCCCCAGCGCCATCGCCGGCATCCATGCCAGACACATTACTGTCACTTCCCTGAACAATGATCGAGTTTTCGCCTAAGCTGCCGTGCAGCCCCCAAGGTCGCCGTGCATAATAGCGCCCGCTCCGGCAGCAGCCCTCTTCCTCCGGCAGTCGATTTTCATCCGATGGCACGCAAACTGTTCAAGCGCTTCACGCCCTCGCCGGAGACGATTCGCGAGCACAAATCCCTGCAGCGGATCGCGCACTGGCTGCACGACCCCAACCTGTTCCATCTGAACCGTTTCTCGGTATCGCTGGCGATGTTCATCGGCCTGTTCGCGGCGATGGTGCCGCTGCCGGCGCAGATGCTGATCGCCGCGGCGCTGGCGATCTGGTGGCGCGCCAACCTGCCGATCAGCGTCGCGCTGGTGTGGCTGTCGAACCCGATGACGATGCCGCCACTGGTCTACATCAGCTACAAGCTCGGCACGCTGGTGCTCGGGCGCGACCCCAACCACGCTCACGAGCGCTCGTTCTCGGCGTGGATGCAGCAGTCCGAGCAGATGTGCGACGCGCTCGGGCTGTGGGATTGCAGCAGCGCCTGGCTGCACTGGCTGGTCAGCGGTTTCGACCAGCTCTGGCACCCGTTCCTCAAACCCTTCCTGATCGGCTCGATCCTGACCGGCCTGATCGCCGGCGCGCTCGGCTTCATCATCGTCCGCATCCTGTGGCGGGTGCAGGTGACGCTGCGCTGGCGCGCCCGACTGCGCGATCGCCAGCCCTGACGCCATCGGTCCTCCCCCATGCAATGAGGGAGGTACCCGGGGTCGCACCCTTCATCGCGCCTCGATCAACCCCGGCCCCTCCACCTCGCGTTGCGAGGCACCTCCCCTGCTTCACGGGGGAGGACCTCAGTCATAACGCAACGCCCGCGCCGGCTCCACGCGCGACGCCCGCCATGCCGGATAGAGCGCCGCCAGCGAGCTGATGACCAGCGCCGTCAGCGCCACCTGCGCCACGTCGGCCAGCCGCAGGTCGGCCGGCAGATAGCTGACCGGATAGACATCCGATTTCAGAAACTGGATGTGGAACAACCGCTCCAGCAGCGCCACCAGATCGGTCACCACCAGCGACAGCACGACGCCGAGCGCGACACCGAGCAGCGTGCCGAGCAGCCCGACCATGAAGCCCTGCACCAGAAATATCTTCACGATGCCGGCGCCGGTCGCCCCCTGGCTGCGCAGGATGGCGATGTCGCCCTGCTTGTCGTTGACCACCAGCACCAGCGCCGACACCACGTTGAACGCCGCCACCGCGATGATGATGGCGAGCATCATGCCGACCAGCCGCTTCGACATCTGGATCGCCGTGTAGAGATTGCCGTGGCTGCGGGTCCAGTCGCTGGCGTAGTAGCCACCACCCAGCTGCTGCCACAGTTGCGACGCCATCACCGGCGCCGCGAACAGATCGTCGAGCATGACGCGCAGCGCGACGCCATGGCTCTGGTCGCGGTCGAGCGCGCGCGTGCCAGCCAGCGGCAGCAGCGCCAGCGTCTCGTCGAGTTCGGTGCCGCTGTGCAGCAGGCCGGCGACACGGAAACGGCCGACGCCGGGCTGCATCTGCCCGTGCTCGTCGCGTTGCGGCACGACGACGGTGAGCCGGTCGCCGGCGGCGACGCCGAGCGTCTGCGCCAGCGCGCTGCCGAGCAGCAGCGCCTCCTCGCCCGGCTCGCGCATCCGCTGCAGCGCCTCGCCATCGGTGAATTGCGCCAGCGCCGTGCTGTGCAGTTCGCGCTCGATATCGACGCCGAACAGCAGCGCGCTGGCCACCCTGTCGCCGCGCAGCAACATGCCGTTCAGCTGCAGCAGCGGCGCGACACCGGCGACGCCCGGCACGTTCTCGATGCGCGCGGCGGCGCGCTGCCAGTCGTCGTCCGGCACTGTTGGCAGCAGCGTCACATGCGGCACCAGACCTAGGATGCGCGTGCGCATCTCGCGCTCGAAACCGCTCATCACCGCCAGCACGACGATCAGCAGCGCGACGCCGATCACCAGCCCCGCCATCGCCGTGCGCGACAGAAACGTGGCCAGCCGCGAACCGCGCTGGCCACCACCGAAATAGAGGCCGAGGAAGCGCAGACCGATGAACAGGCTGTAGTTGAAGAACAGAGGGCGATGCAGCATCAGGCCGCTCCGAGCCGGCCGTCGCGCAGCAGCAGCACGCGGTCCATGCGCTCGGCCAGCTGCGGATCGTGCGTGACGACGACGAAACAGGTCTGCAGCTCGCGGTTGAGCTCCAGCATCAGCGCCTGAATGCTCTCGGCGGTACCGCGATCGAGGTTGCCGGTCGGCTCATCGAGCAGCACGCACAGCGGCTGTGCCACCAATGCGCGCGCGATGGCGACACGCTGGCGCTCGCCGCCCGACAGCTGCGGCGGCTTGTGCTGCAATCGCGCACCGAGGCCGACCCGCTCCAGCAGCGCGCGCGCGCGCTCCGCCGCCACCTTCGGCGCCTCGCCGCGAATCAGCAGCGGCATCGCCGCATTCTCCAGCGCGGTGAACTCGCCGAGCAGATGGTGGAACTGGTAGACGAAGCCGAGCGCGCGGTTGCGCAGTGCGCTGCGCCGCTTCTCGTCGAGCGCCGACAGCTCCTCGCCATTGATCAGCACGCGGCCGGTACTCGGCGTGTCGAGCCCGCCGAGCAGATTCAGCAGCGTCGACTTGCCGGAGCCGGAGCTGCCGACGATGGCGATGCGCTCACCGCGGTGCACGTCCAGCTCGACGTCGCTCAGCACATCGAGTTCGACGCCGCCCTCGCGGTAGGACTTGCCGAGGCCGCGACAGGAGAGCACCACCGCCGCGCCGTTATCGTTCTGACTCATTCGCTGTCAAACGCCTCTTCTGATTCGCAATGCAGCGTTTCTCATTCATAGCGCAGCGCTTCGGCCGGCTGCACCTGCGCCGCGCGCCAGGCCGGATAGATCGCCGCCAGCAGGCTCAGCAGCCAGGCGGCGATGCAGACCAGCACCACGTCGCCAGCGACGACGATCGACGGGATGCGGGTGATGAAATAGACACGCGGGTCGAACAGGCTGGCGCCGAACAGATGCTCGATGCCGGCGACGATGGCACCTGCATTCCAGGCCAGCGGCACGCCTAGCGCGGCGCCTAGCGCGACGCCGGCGAAACCGATCGCCGCGCCCTGCACGATGAAGATGCTCATGATCGTGTGCGGCCGTGCGCCCATCGTGCGCAGCACGGCGATCGCCGCACGCTTGTCGTTCACCATCATCGTCAGGATCGAGACGATATTGAACGCGGCGATGGCGATGATGACGAACAGCAGCAGCGCCACCATCAGTTTCTCCATCTTCACCGCCTGGAACAGGCTGCCCTGCGTCTGGCTCCAGTCGCGCGCGCGCAGCTGCTCGGCGCGCGGCGCCTGTTCCGCGAGCCAGCGTGCCAGCACCGTCTGCGTCGCGAAGATGTCGTCGACGGCGACGCGCAGCCCGCTGACCGTATCACCAAGCTGGTACAGACGCTGGCCGTCGCCGAGGCCGATGAAGGCGGTGGTGCTGTCGAGCTGCGAACCGCTGCGGAAGATCGCACGCACGGTGAAGCGTTTCTGACGCGGGAAGATGCCCATCGGCGTCACCGTCACCTTCGGCAGGATCAGATCGACGCTGTCGCCGACCATGACGCCGAGATGGCGCGCGAGAATGTCGCCGATGACGATGCCGAACTCGCCGTGCGCCAGTGCGAAATAGTCACCGGCGACGACCAGACGACCGATGTCGGAAACCTGCTGCTCGCGCGCCGGATCGATCGCCCACAGCTGCACGCCGCGCACGGCGCCGGCACCTGCCACCATCGCACTGCCACCGATGTACGGCGCCGCGGCGACCACGCCCGGTGTGCTCGCAACGTCGTCGGCCGTTTCGCGCCATTGTTCGAGGCGGCCATCCTTCGCATCGACGAAGCCGTGCGGCACCAGCGCCAGAATCCGGCCACGCAGCTCCGCCTCGAAGCCGTTCATGACCGACATGACGACGATCAGCGCGGCGACGCCGAGCGTCATGCCGAGCAGCGACACCAGCGAGATGAACGACAGGAACTGGTCCTGCCGCCGCGAGCGGGTGTAGCGCCATCCGATGAAGCCGGCGAGCGGCCGAAACATAGGCAGTTCCAGATCGTTTGCAGCGGTTTGCGCGCGCTTTCGTGCCGGCGGTCGGGCGCGCTGTTTTTCGGCACCGGGCTGTACTAGAGTTGGGCGCTCCACACCGCCATGACGGCGCGGGAATGCCGCGCCACCCGGAGGTCGCCAGCGTGCCCGCCCCCCTGCCCCCCGATTCCCCCAACGCGCCGAGCGACGATACGGCCGCGGACCGGCGCGAGTTCTTCCGCGTCGAGGATCGCGTGCTGCTGCGTTATTGCCGGGTCGAGCGCGAAGCCGCGGCGCACAGCAGCGCCGAGGATTACTTCGATGACGGCGAGGTGTTCTGGCTGATGCGGGAGTTGCGTTCGGTGGACGCCGAGCATCATAGCCGATTGCGCGGACTGGCTGACAACAACCGGGAACTCGGCCTCTACCTGAAGGCGCTGAACCGCAAGATCGATCTGGTCGCCGCCGCGCTGTCGTCCCTCGACCGCACCCGCCAGGGCATTCCCGAGCGTTCGGTGACGTTGTCCGAGGGCGGTCTCGACTTCACCGATGACGACGCCGAAACCCCGCCACTGCAGCCCGGCGACCTGCTGGCGCTGCAGCTGGTACTGCTGCCGGAATATCTGGCGGTGGCGCAGTGGGGCGAAGTGGTCAGCGTCGACGGCGCGACCCGGCGCATCGGCGTCGGCTTCGTGCGCCAGCGCGAGACCGAACGCCAGATCCTCGCCCGCCATGCACTGCAGGTGCAGATCGCCTCGCGCCGGCAGAACGCCGCCGACTGAGCGCAATGGAAACACCGAGTGCAATGGAGAAAAGGGAGACTCACCCGTGCTGATCATTCTGGCGCCCGGCATCGACGAACAGAGCGATGCCTACCGCACTACCTGGAATCACCTGCAACAGTTGCCCGGCATCAGCGTGCGCAAGCATCTGGTGAAGGGAAAACAGCAGGTGCTGACCGAGCTCTACCTGCTCGGCGACACCAAGTCGCTCGATGCCGCCGAGATCGCCGCGCTGCCCGGTGTCGAGCGTGTCATCCGCATCTCCGACGAGTACCGCGTGCTCGGCCGTCATCGCGACGAACAGCGCGTCAGCGGCTTCGACTATCAGGGACTGCGTTTCGATCAGGAGAGCCTGCACGTGTTCGCTGGCCTCTGCGCCGTCGACAACCCGAAGAACGTCGAGGCGATGCTGCGCGCGCTGCAGGACAACGGCCAGGTCTGCACGCGGATGGGCGCCTACAAACCGCGCACCAACCCCTACGCGTTCCAGGGCCACGGCGCCGACTGCCTGCCGTGGGTGTTCGAGCTGGCCGGCAAGTACGGAATCCGCGTCGTCGCGATGGAGGTGACGCACGAGAACCACATCCGCGATATCGACGAGGCGCTGGCGCGCAGCGGCAACCCGACCGGCGTCATGCTGCAGATCGGCACCCGCAACACGCAGAACTTCGAGCTGCTGAAGGCGATCGGCCGCCAGCAGCGCTACCCGGTGCTGCTCAAGCGCGGTTTCGGCATCACGCTGAACGAATCGCTGAACGCCGCCGAATACCTCGCCAGCGAGGGCAACGGCAACGTTATCTTCTGCCTGCGCGGCATGAAGAGCGAATACGGCGCGCCGCACCGCAATCTGGTCGATTTCGCGCAGATTCCGGTGGTGAAACGATTGACGCGGATGCCGGTCTGCATCGACCCGTCGCATTCGGTCGGCAGCCGCGAGCGCGCGCCGGATGGCATCCTCGATCTGGTCAGCGCCACCGCGCAGGGCATCGTCGCCGGCGCCAACATGGTGCTGGTCGACTTCCATCCGAACCCGAAGGAAGCGCTGGTCGACGGCCCGCAGGCACTGCTGCTGTCGGAACTGGAGCCGTTCCTGAAGGATGTACAGATCGCGCGGCAGGCCTATCTGGCGCGCAGGGCGCTGTGGGGCGATCAGGGTTCGAGATAGGCCGCGAACGCCGTGCTGTGGCGCGTCTCGAAACCGTTCTCGCCGCGCACGATCAGGTAGACCGCCAATCCCTGTTTCTCCGCCAGCTCCAGCCCGCGCTCCGGCCCGAGCACCATGATCGCGGTCGACAGCGCATCGGCGTAGCCGCACTCCGGGTGCACCACCGTCACCGACGCCAGTCCGTGCGCGATCGGTCGGCCGCTGGTCGCGTCCAGCGTGTGCGAATAGCGCACGCCATCGCGTTCGAAGTAGTCGCGATAGTCGCCCGAGGTCGAGATCGAACCGCTCTTCAGCAGCAGCGCCTGCTGCACCGAACCCGGCGCCGCCACCGGCTGCTCGATCGCGATGCGCCACGGCGTGCCGCGCGGACTCGATCCCCTCGCCCGCAGCTCGCCACCGAGTTCGACCAGATAGTCGGCGATGCCCGCCGCGTCGAGCAGCCGCGCCAGCGCGTCGACGCTGTAGCCCTGCGCGACGCCGGAGAGATCGATCTCGATATCGCGCAGCTTGCGCACCCGACGCGCACCGGGGTCGATCTCCAGATGACGAAAGCCGATGCGCGCGCGCGCGGCCGCTATCTCGGCTTCATCCGGCGGCTCGGCGCGCGACGCGGCACCGCCGAACCCCCACAGCCTCACCAGCGGCGCGACGGTAATGTCGAAGGCACCGTCCGACAACAGGCTGACCACCGCCGACAGCGCCAGCACGTCGTACAGATCGGCGCCGACCTCGACCCATTCGCCGACCGGCGCCCGGTTCAGCGCCTCGATCTCGGAGTCGTCGCGGTAATTGGAAAGCGACAGATCGATCTCGGCCAGCCGCTGTTCGATGTCGTGCTGCAACGCGGCGGCATCGCGTGATCGCGGCTCCGCCACCAGTGTGATGTGGTAGCTGGTGCCCTGCGCCGCGCCGCTGAGTTCGATCGTTTCGCGCTCGCCACAGCCGGCCAGCGCCAGCGCACCGAGCAGTGCGATCGGCAGCCATCGGGACAAGAAGAAAGCACGGCGATGCAGTGCGGTGGATGCGCGCCGAAACCAGCCGTCAGAATGCAATGTCGGCATCACACTCAACCGCGTGCCAGCCGGCGCCGGATGTTGGCGCGGATCGAGAGATGGTCGAGCTGCGGCACCAGCAGATTGGCGATCAGGATCGCCAACATGATTCCCTCCGGCCAGATCGGCACCAGCACGCGGATCAGCACGGTCAGCGCGCCGATCAGGATGCCGAACAACCACCTGCCACCATCGGTCAGCGGCGCACTGGCCGGGTCGGTCGCCAGAAAGAAGGCGCCGAAGGCGAAACCGCCGAGCACCAGATGCCAGTACCACGGCATCGCGAACAGCGGGTTGGTTTCGGAGCCGATCCAGTTGAACAGCGACGACGACACCACCATGCCGAGCATGACGCCGGCGACGATGCGCCACGACACGATGCGGGTGAACAGCAACGCGGCGCCGCCGAGCAGCACCGCCAGCATCGAGGTCTCGCCGATCGAACCGCGCATGTGGCCGTAGAACGCATCCAGCCAGCTCAGCGACGCCTTCAGCCCGGCCATGCCATCGGCCTGCGCGGTGGCCAGCGCGGTGGCGCCGGTGAAGCCGTCGAGCGCGTTCCAGACGTCGTCACCGGACAGCGATGCCGGAAAGACGAAGAACAGAACGATGCGGCCGAGCAGCGCCGGGTTGACGACATTCCTGCCATCGGCGCCGAACAGTCCGCGGCAGGCGATGACGCCGACGCTGATGCCGAGCGCGGCCATCCACAGCGGCAGCGTCGGCGGGCAGATCAGCACGAACAGCGTCGACGTCAGCAGCAGCCCTTCGTTCAGCGTGCGCCGGCGCCACAGCGCGAACAGCACTTCCCAGAACGCGGCCGCCGCGAACACGACGACACCCAGCGGCGCGAAGTACCAGAAGCCGTACCAGAAGCAGTCCCACAGGTTGTCGGGGTCGTAGCCGGAGGCCAGCGCGATCAGCGTCTGGCGCCAGCCGTCGGCCGGTGCCAACCCCATCTGCACCATCGCCGACAGCGCCTGATGGCCGACGTTATAGATACCGAACAGCAGCACCGGCAGCAGGCACAGCCAGATCGTGGCAATGACGCGGCGGCGATCGATGCCATCGCGCACGTGCACATCGCCGCGCGTTACCGAGTCCGGTGTGTAGAGGAAGGTATCGACCGCCTGGTACAGCGGCTGCCAGCGCTGCAGGCTGCCGCCCGGCTGGAAACGCGGGCGCAGGTCATCGAGCCGTTTGCGCAGTCCCATCGCTCAGTCTCCCTGTTCGATGCGGTCGAGAGCGCGCCGCAGCATCGGGCCGTATTCCTGCTTGCCGGGGCAGACGTAAGTGCAGAGCGCCAGATCTTCTTCGTCCAGTTCCAGCGCGCCGAGCCGCCGCGCCAGCCGGTCGTCGCCGACACTGAGCGCGCGCAGCAGTGGCGTCGCCAGGATGTCGAGCGGCATCACCGCCTCGCAGGCGCCGATCGGCAGCGGCGGACGTTCGCTGCCGTTGGTGTTGGTGGTGAAGGCGAACCTGCGGCCGCGCAGGAACTGCGACAGGTAGATGCGCAGCGTCGAGAAGCGGTCGACCCCGGTCGACAACCAGCCCAGACGCTCGCGCTGGCGCCCCTCCGACAGCACACTGATCTGATGGTGGTAGCGACCGAGGAACGCGGTCACGGCGCGAATGGCGCAGCCGCCGAACACCGAGCCGGAAATGACGCGGTTGTCGCCCGCCTTCAGCTGACCGGCGCAGAGCTCGTCGATGCTGGCGCCAAGCCGGGTGCGCAGCAGTCGCGGGTCCTCGACCTGCGGCCCCGCCAGCGCGACGACGCGCTCGGTATAGAGATGCCCGTCGGCGAGCAGATGGCCGATCGCGATCACATCCTGGTAGCCGATGTGCCACACCTGCCTGCCCGCGCCGACCGGATCGAGAAAATGGATGTGCGTGCCCGGCAGCCCGGCCGGGTGCGGTCCGCCGAATTCGACGACCTGCACGTTGGGGACGCTGTTCGGCACCGGCACCAGCACGCCCGGCGCCTTGCAGACGAACAGCTTGCCGTCGGTCAGCAGGCTGACGGCGGCGATGCCGTGGCAGAACGCCTCGCGCTGCGCCTCGATCAGCAGGTCGGACCGCGGCGCCAGCGGATGGGTGTCGATCGCGGTGACGAAGATCGAATGCGGCTTCGCCTCCGGTGCGGGCACCCGGCCGAACGGGCGGCTGCGAAATGCGGTCCACAATCCGGCTTCGATCAGCTGCTCGCGCACCCGCTGCGGTGCCAGTTCCGGCAGCGCCGCCATGTCGAAACGTTCGAACTCGACGAACTGCTCCGGCTCGACGTCGATCACCACCGATTGCAAACGCTGCTGATCGTCGCGATGAATCGCACCGATCGTACCAGTGGCCGGCGCGGTGTATCTGACGCCGGGATTGGCCTCGTCGGTGAAGAGCAGCTGCCCGGTCAGAACCCGCTCGCCCTCCGCCACCGCCAGCTGCGGACGAACACCGACGTAATCGTCGGCGACCAGTGCCACGCTGCGCACGGCCGGTGCGTCGAACACCGATTGTTCGGGCGCGCCGGAGATCGGCAGGTCGAGACCGCGCTTGATTCTTATCATGCCGCCGCCAAATCGTCTGACTGGAACCGAGGGCGCCGACGCGCTGCGATGGCAGCCACGCCGCTGCTGTCTGAGTGCGCGCCCCGCTCACCTCGTACGGACAGGGCGGAACGCGCTGTGAGTGGCGGGATTATATGAGCGCCATCCGTGCGCTGCTACCGACCACCGCGGGAGTCGTGAACGCCGGAATCAGGGCAGCGTGATCGCCGCCGCTGCCGAGATCAGCTCCAGCATCGGCTGCGGGTAGACGCCGATCGCGAACACCAGCAGCGTCATCAGCAGCACGACGATGCCGCCGATGCGCTGGCCCCAGCCCAGCGCCGCATCGTGGCGACGCATGCCCGGCTCGCGCAGGTAGAACGCGATCATCACGCGCAGGTAGTAGTAGAGGCCGATCGCGCTGCCGATGACGACCGCCGCCAGCAGCCACCACAGCTCCGACTGCACACCGGCGGCGATGATGTAGAACTTGCCGATGAAACCCGCCGTCATCGGAATGCCGGCCAGCGACAGCATCATCACCGTCATCACCGCCGTCAGGTACGGACGGCGCCAGAACAGCCCGCGGTAGTGGAACAGCGCATCGGCGTCATCGCCCTTGTACGGGCTCGACATCAGCGCGACCACACCGAACGCGCCGAGCGTGGTCAGCACGTAGGTCACCAGATAAACCGCCACCGCCTCGGCCGTCAGCGTGTTGGCGGCGACGATGGCCACCAGCAGATAGCCGAAGTGAGCGATCGACGAGTAACCGAGCAGACGCTTCAGGCTGGTCTGCGTCAGCGCCAGCAGGTTGCCGACCAGGATCGACAGGATCGCCAGTGCGCCGAGCAGCTCGCGCAGGAACGGACCGCTGGCGACCGGCGCCTCGGTGAACAGCCGCAGCAGCACGGCGAATACCGCCACCTTGCTGGCCGTGGCGAGGAAGGTGGCGACCGGCGCCGGCGCGCCCTGATAGACATCCGGCGTCCACAGGTGGAACGGCACGATCGACAGCTTGAAGCCGAGCCCGACCACCATCAGCGCGGCACCGGCCAGCAGCACCGCCGATGCCGGTGCCGACAGCTCGCTGAACAGCAGCGAGCCGCTCTCGGCATACAGCAGCGCCATGCCGAACAGCAGGATGGCCGACGCCACCGCCGACAGCACCATGTACTTCAGGCTGCCTTCGAGCGAGCGCGACTCGCGGAAGGTGTAGGCCACCATGCCGTAGACCGGTACCGACAGCAGTTCGAGGCCGATGAACAGCGCCGCCAGATGCTGCGCGCAGACCAGCACCAGCGCCCCGGTCGCCGCCAGCGTCAGCAGCAGGTAGAGCTCTTCGCGATTGTCGCTGTAGCCCTGCAGATAGGCGTGCGCCAGCGTCGCGCAGGCCAGTGTCGCGACCAGGACCAGCGCCATGTAGAAGCTGGCGTAGCCATCGACGCGCAGCAGAGGCGTCACCACCTGCGCGCCATCGCGCACGGCGAACACGGTGGCGATCAGTGCCAGATTCAGCCCGATCACCGCCAGCGTCGCGATCCAGCCGTGGTGGCGTTTGATCGCGATGGCCAGCATCACCAGCACGGCCGTCGCACTGGTGATGATCAGCGGCAGCAGCGCCAGCCACTGCGAGGAGGTGAAGAGTTGCGCGCTGGAGGTCATATCCACACTGTCGTTCCGGGACGGGCCTGTTGTTCGGCGGGCCTATGGGTTAGAGACGAAGCCTGTTGCCGGTGGCAACGCCTATGGCTTGGCGGTCAAAAGCGGCGTCGGTGCATCGGCCATCAGCTGCTGCAGCCCCGCCATCGCCGCGGCCGAGGTGTCGAGCACCGGCTGCGGATAGACGCCGAGCAGCAGCAACAGCACCGCCAGGCTCAGCATCAGCGTCAGCTCGCGGCCGTTCAGATCCTCGAGCCGCTCGCTCGACTTGGCTGGACCGAAGAAGGCTCGCTGCATCATCAGCAGCGAGTAGACCGCCGCCAGCACCAGCCCGATCGCGGCGACGACGACGACGATCGGTGCCGTCGGGAAGGCGCCCAGCAGAATCAGGAATTCGCCGACGAAGTTGCCCATGCCGGGCAGACCGAGCGATGCCATCGCGAAGAACAGCATGATCGGCGGCAGGAAGGCGACACGCGACCAGAGCCCGCCCATCTTGCGCAGATCGCGCGTGTGCAGCCGCTCGTACAGCTCGCCGCACAGAATGAACAGCGCGCCGGCGGAAAGGCCGTGCGCCAGCATCTGCACGACGACGCCCTGCAGCGCCATCTGGTTGCCGGCATAGACGCCGATCAGGATGAAGCCCATGTGCGAGACGCTGGTGTAGGCCACCAGCCGTTTGATGTCGGTCTGCGCCACCGCCAGCACCGCGCCGTAGATGATGCCGATGACACCAAGCCACATCGCCACCGGCGCGAACGCCTTCGACGCCTCCGGGAACAGCGGCAGGCCGAAGCGCAGCAGGCCGTAGGCGGCGGTTTTCAGCAGCACGCCGGCGAGGTCGACGCTGCCCGCCGTCGGTGCCTGCGAGTGCGCGTCCGGCAGCCACGAGTGCACGCCTACCACCGGCAGCTTCACCGCGAACGCGATGAAGAAGCCGAGCATCAGCACCATCTCCAGCGCCGGCCCCATCTCCGCCCTCAGCAGCACCTCGTAGTCGAAGCTGAGAATGCCGGTGTTGTCGTAGTGGACGAACACCAGGCCGAGAATCGCCAGCAGCATCAGCAGGCCGCTGGCCTGGGTGAAGATGAAGAACTTGTTGGCGGCGTAGATGCGGCCCTTGCCATCCTGCGCGTTGTGTCCCCACAGCGCGATCAGGAAGTACATCGGCACCAGCATCATTTCCCAGAAGACGAAGAACAGGAACAGGTCGAGCGCGAGGAACACGCCGATGACGCCGCCGAGGTTCCACAGCAGGTTCAGGTGGAAGAAGCCGACGTGGCGCTGGATCTCGCGCCACGAACAGATCACCGCCATCATGCCGAGCAGGCCGGTCAGCAGCAGCATCAGCAGCGACAGGCCGTCGAGACCGAGGTGAAAACTGACGCCGAGGCGCTCGATCCACGGCGCCTGGAACTCGACCACCCAGTGCGGTTCGGCGCCGCTGCCCAGCGTCGCCAGCGAATAGTCGCCCTGCACCCACAGCTGCAGCGACAGCCCCAGCACCAGCGCCATCGTGAACAGCGCGATCCAGCGCGGGATACCCAGCCCGAGCCGTTCACTCTGCCAGCACAGCAGGCCGCCGATGAACGGGATCAGGATCAGCCACGGCAGTATCATTCGAATCGTTCTCCTCTATATCGCTCGCGGGCGCTCATCGCGCTCACGCGACTGCCACGGCTACCAGAATCAGGGCCGCGCCGGCGGCGACCGACGCCGCGTACCAGCGCAGACGGCCGGTCTGCGTCAGGCTCAGCGCGTCGTGCCCGGCGCGTGCCAGACGCGGAATCAGCCCGATCAGCACGTCGATCAGATCGCGGCTGTTGAGCCGCACCAGCAGCATGAACGGACGCACGAACAGCAGATCGTAGAGCCAGTCGAAGCCCCACGCGTTGCGCCACCAGTTCGACAGCAGCCGCCCCGGCGCCGACGCGGCGATCGCGTTGACGATGCGACGCTCGCCGAGCCACAGCAGCGCGGCGATGGCGATGCCGACCACGGCGATCGCGCCCGACACCAGTTCCAGCGTGTGCTTGCCCTGCTCCAGCGCAGCGCCGGGACCGGCCGGCAGCACGCCGGCCAGCGGCGGGTGGATCAGCGCGCCGACGCCGGTCGACAGCACCAGCAGCACCAGCAGCGGCAGCGTGTGGGCGATGCCGTGACCGGCGTGGGCGTCGCTCTTCGCCTCGCCGTGGAACACGACGAAGATCAGACGGAACGTGTAGATCGAGGTCAGGAAGGCACCGAACAGGCCGGCGAACAGCAGCCCCTGCTTGCCGGCGGCGAACGCCTCCCACAGGATTTCGTCCTTCGAATAGAAGCCGGCCGTGACCAGCGGCAGCGCCGCCAGCGCCGCGCCGCCGACCAGGAACGAGGCGTAGGCGACCGGCAGCTTCTTCCACAGGCCGCCCATCTTGAAGATGTTCTGCTCGTGGTGGCAGGCGAGGATGACGCTGCCGGAAGCGAGGAACAGCAGCGCCTTGAAGAACGCGTGCGTCATCAGGTGGAACACCGCCGCGCTCCAGCCGCCGACGCCGAGCGCCAGGAACATGTAGCCGATCTGGCTCATCGTCGAGTAGGCCAGCACGCGCTTGATGTCGGTCTGCACCAGCGCGGCGAAGCCGGCCAGCAGCAGCGTGACGGCGCCGATGACGCCGACCGTGTCGAGCGCCAGCGGCGACAGTTCGAACAGCGGGTGGGTGCGCGCGATCAGGTAGACACCGGCCGTCACCATCGTCGCGGCGTGGATCAGCGCCGACACCGGCGTCGGGCCGGCCATCGCGTCCGGCAGCCAGGTCTGCAGCGGCAGCTGCGCCGACTTGCCGACCGCGCCGCCGACCAGCAGCAGCGCCGCCAGCGTCAGCATCGTGTCGCCCTGAGCGAAGTGCTGCGGCGCGCGCTGCAGCAGCTCGCCGATGTGCAGCGTGCCAAGCTCGCGGAACAGGATGAACAGGCCGATCGCCATCAGCGTGTCACCGACGCGGGTGACGACGAATGCCTTGCGCGCGGCCAGGCCGTTGGCGGCGTCCTTGTAGTAGAAGCCGATCAGCAGATAGCTGCACAGACCGACGCCTTCCCAGCCGAAGTAGAGGAACAGCAGGTTGTCGCCGAGCACCAAGAACAACATGCTGGCGACGAACAGGTTGGTCCAGGCGAAGAAGCGCGCGTAGCCCTCCTCGCCGCGCATGTACCACGACGCGAACAGATGGATGAAGAAGCCGACGCCGGTGACGACGCCGAGCATCGTCACCGACAGGCCGTCGAGGTGCAGGCCGAAGTTGGTGGTGAAGGTGCCGACCGAGAACCACTGCCACAGTAGCTGCGTGTGCACGCCACCGGCGGGCGGATGCTGCAGGAAATCGGCGATGACCCAGGCCGCCGTCAATGCCGACAGGCCGATCGAGCCGACGCCGATCAGCGCGGACAGACGCTCGCCGAGACGATAGCGACCGGCGATCAGCAGTACGAAGCCGATCAGCGGAAACAGGAAGGTCAGGGGCAGCAGGTTCATCCGCGCATCTCGCTGGCAACATCGATGTCGAGGGTGTGGTGACGGCGATAGAGCTGCAGCACCAGCGCCAGGCCGACCGCCGCCTCGGAGGCGGCCAGCGTCAGGATCAGCACGAACATGACCTGGCCATCGGCGGCCTGCCAGCGGCTGCCGGCGACGATGAAGGCCAGCGCCGCGGCGTTCATCATCACCTCGATGCACATCAGCATGAAGATGATGTTGCGGCGCACGATGACGCCGAGCAGACCGAGCGCGAACAGCAGCGCCGCGACCACCAGGCCGTGCTCCATCGGTACGCCGCTCACCGCGGCCGGAATTCCTGTCACTGCGTCCATCTCCGGATCAGTCCCCGCTTATTTGTCGTGACGGCCAGTATCGTGACGACCCAGGTGCCAGGCGGTGACCATCGCCGCCAGCAGCAGCAGCGATGCCAGCTCGACCGCCAACAGATAGGGCCCGTACAGCGCGATGCCGACCGCGCGCGGACCGACGGTTTCGGTGCCGATGCGTGCACCCGAGGCATCGCCCAGCAGCAGATACAGCAGCGCCACCAGCAGCACCGCGGTCAGCAGCGCCGGCCCGGCCCAGGTGCGCGGCTGCAGCCAGGCGCGCTCCTGCTGCTCCACCGACCCGAGGTTCAGCATCATCACCACGAACACGAACAGCACCATGATGGCGCCGGCGTAGACGATGATTTCGAGCACGCCGGCGAACGGTGCGCCGAGCGCGAAGAAGACCATCGACAGCGCCAGCAGCGAGACGATCAGACACAGCAGCGCGTGCACCGGATTCTTGCCGGTGACCACCAGCACGGTGGAGGCCAGCGCAACCAGGCTGGCGAGATAGAAGGCGATCTCCAAGGTCCCCTCCTCAGGGCAGCAGACTTTTCACGTCGATGGGCTGCGCCTCGTTCTGCGCCCCGCCCTTCGGCTTGCCGGCAATGGCGAGACCCGCCACCCGGTAGAAGTTGTATTCGTGGTACTTGCCGGTACCGCTGATCAGCAGATCCTCTTTCTCGTAGACGAGGTTCTGCCGGTTGTACTCGCACATCTCGAAATCGGGCGTCAGCTGGATCGCATTGGTCGGGCACGCCTCCTCGCACATGCCGCAGAAGATGCAGCGCGAGAAGTTGATGCGGAAGAACTCCGGGTACCAGCGCCCGTCCTCGGTCTCGGCCTTCTGCAGCGAGATGCAGCCGACCGGGCAGGCCGCCGCGCACAGGTTGCAGGCAACGCAGCGCTCCTCGCCGTCGGGATCTCGCGTCAGCACGATGCGGCCACGGTAGCGCGGCGGCAGGTAGACCTTCTCTTCCGGATACTGCAGCGTGTCGCGCTTGCGGAAGGCGTGCGAGAAGATCATGCAGATACTGCGGATCTGCGTACCGATGCCGGTCAGAACACCCTTGAGCGTGGTCATCAGTTGGCCCCCCCCGATTGCAGCAGCACGATCGCCCCGGTCACCAGCAGATTGAGCAGCGCCAGCGGCAGGCAGACCAGCCAGCCGGCCTTCATCAGCTGGTCATAGCGCGGACGCGGCAGCGCGGCGCGGATCAGGATGAACATCATGATGAAGAAGCCGGTCTTCAGCGCGAACCAGAAGAACGCCAGCCACTCCGGACCCGGCCCGTGCCAGCCGCCGAAGAACAGCGTCGTCAGGATCGACGAGACCAGTACGATGCCGACGTATTCGCCGACGAAGAACATGCCCCACTTCAGGCCCGAGTACTCGACGTGATAGCCATCCGCGATCTCCTGCTCCGCCTCGGGAATGTCGAACGGCGCGCGGTGGGTGATGGCGACACCGGCCAGCGCGAACGTCAGGAAACCGAAGAACTGCGGCACGACGAACCAGAGGTCGCGCTGCGCGTCGACGATCTCGCGCATGTTGAAGGTGCCGGCCACCGCGACGATACCCATCACGGCAATGCCCAGGAACACTTCGTAGCTGATCGTCAGCGCGGTCGAGCGCACGCCGCCGAGCAGCGCGTACTTGCTGGTGCTGGCCCAGCCGCCGAACATCACCGCGTAGACGCCGAGGCTGGCGACGGCGATGAAGAACAGCAGGCCGATGTCGATGTCGGCGACGCCCCAGGTCGGCGTGATCGGCACCACGGCGAACGCCATCAGCATCGAACTCATCGCGATCGCCGGCGCCAGCACGAAGATCAGCTTGTCGGCGAACGGCGGCAGCCAGTCCTCCTTGAAGATCATCTTCAGCATGTCGGCGCCGAGCTGGAACACACCGAACGGGCCGACCCGGTTCGGGCCATAGCGGTCCTGCCACAGCGCCAGCAGGCGGCGCTCGACCCAGGTCAGCATCGCCGCGCTGAATACCGTGACCACCAGGATGACGATCGCCTTCAGTACCGCGATCAGCACGGCGGTCACTTCGGGAGTCAGCCAGCTCATGCCAGTACCTCGACCGTCACTGCCGCGCCATTCTCGAACAGAGGCACGCCGCCCTGCCCCACCGTCAGGCCGACACAGCCCGCGCTCATCGTCGCGCTGACGCTCAGCGGCAACTCGACGCGCTGGCCGGCAACCGTCACCGCCACCCGCCCGGCGCCGGCACAACCGAGACGCTCGGCATCAGCGGCGGCGATCACCACTGACGGCGCCGGCGCGCGCGCGACGATCGGCGCACTGCGCGAACTCATCTCTTCACTGACGAACATGTTGTAGAGCGGCACCGCGCGCAGGTCGCTGCCGCCAGCCGTCGGCGCCGCGGCGAAGTAGTGCGCCTCGCTGCCACCGGCCTCGATCAGCCGCACGCCGGGATCGCCGTCGCGCAGATGGCCGCCGACCTCGTCCTGGAACTTGTTCCACGACTGCGGAGAGTTCCAGCCCGGCGACCACGCGAACGGAATCAGCGCGCCCGGACGGTCGCCCGCCGCGGCACCGTTGAAGCCCTCCATCGAGAACGCCAGCGCGCTGTCGGCATCCTGCGGCGCGCGCGGCTCGTGCACCGACAGGTTGGCGCGCATCGCGGTGCGACCGCTGTAACGGTGCGGTTCGCGCGCGATCTTCAGCCCCTTGATACGGAACTCGGCGTTGGGAGCCGCCGCCGTGATCGCCGCCAGCACCGGCACCGACGCCGCGCAGGTCGTGCTGATCTCGTCGAGATTGCTCCAGCGCTGCTGCTGGCCGCGCACGCCGCTGTAAAGCAGGTCGAGCCAGCGCCAGCTCTCGCGGATCTGGCTGGTCGGTTCGTAGTAACCGGGTTCGAATACCTGGAAGTAGCGCTGCGCCCTGCCCTCCGAGCTGACCACGGTGCCTTCGCTCTCGGCGAAGCTGCCGGCCGGCAGCAGCAGCGTGGCGCGCTCGCTGGTGGCGCTGTGCTGGTGATCGATGGCGATGACCGTGGTCGCGGCGGCCAGCGCGGCGTCGACGCTGGCAGCGTCGGCGCGGCGATAGAGATCGTTCTCCAGTACCACCACCGCATCGGCCGCACCGTCACGCAACTGCTGCAGCGCCTGTTGCACGCTGTCGCCGCCGAGCAGCGTCACGCCGACACTGTTGACCGACGAGAAACAGATCGACAGCTGCGGCTTCTTGCCGCGCGCATGCAGCGCGGCGGCGACGTTGGCGGTCGCCTGCAGCAGCGCCGTCGATTGCAGCGAGGTGCCGGTGACCAGCAGCGGGCGCTCGGCGGCCAGCAGCGCCTCGGCGATACGACCGGCCAGTGCCGACAGTTCGGCGCTCTGAGCCTGCGGCGCCGGCGCCGAACTGTCGATGACGTGGGCCACGGCGAAGCCGAGCTGCGCCAGCTGCTGCGGATCGAGGCGGCTGCACTCGACTGCGGCGTCATCGAGGCGCGTCACTTCCGGCGAGGCGATGAACAGCGGATAGCGGGCGCCCTGGCCGATGTTGGCGATCGCCTCGGCCTGCCATTCGAACACCTTGCGCTCCAGCGCCATCGCCACCGAGCGCCCCTTGGTGGCCTGACGCAGCGCCAGTGCCAGCCGACCGGCGGTCTGGGTGACGTCCTCGCCGAGCACGAACATCGCGTCGCAATCCTCGACCTCGCGCAGCGTCGGAGTACGCGCCACGCCATCGCGCAGGATCTGCACCGCCAGCTCGTTGCAGCGCTGCTCCACCGCGCTGCAGCCGCTGAAGAAATTGTCGCTGCCGACCAGTTCGCGCAGCGCGAAGTTGGCCTCGATGCTGGCGCGCGGCGAGCCGATGCCGATCACGCGTTTGGCGTGGCGCAGCGCATCGGCCGCGGTCGCCAGCGCGCGGTCGACGGTGACGACATCTGCCTCACCGCCACCGATACGCGCCCACGGCTGGCGCGGACGCTGCTTGCTGTTGACGTAGCCGTAGCCGAAGCGGCCGCGGTCGCACAGGAAGTAGCGGTTGACCTCGCCGTTGTAGCGGTTCTCGATGCGCCGCACCTCGCCATAACGCTCGCCGGGGCTGATGTTGCAGCCCATCGCGCAGCCCTGGCAGATGCTCGGTGCGAACTGCATGTCCCACTTGCGGTTGTAGCGCTCGCCGTGGGTCTTGTCGGTGAACACGCCGGTCGGGCAGACCTCGGTCAGGTTGCCGGAGAACTCGCTCTCCAGAGTGCCGTCCTCGACGCGGCCGAAGAAGACGTTGTCGTGCGCGCCGAACACGCCGAGATCGGTGCCGTCGGCGTAATCCTTGTAGTAGCGCACGCAGCGATAGCAGGCGATGCAGCGGTTCATCTCGTGAGCGATGAACGGGCCGAGATCCTGGTTGCGATGGGTACGCTTGGTGAAGCGGTAGCGCCGTTTGGCGTGACCGGTCATCACCGTCATGTCCTGCAGATGGCAGTGGCCGCCCTCGGCACAGACCGGGCAGTCGTGCGGGTGGTTGATCATCAGCCACTCGACCACGCTCTCGCGGAACGCGACCGCCTCGGCGTCGTCGATCGAGATGAAGGTGTTGTCGGCGGCCGGCGTCATGCAGGACATCACCAGACGGCCGCGGGTGTCGTCGGCGTTGGCGTACTGCTTGACCGCGCACTGGCGGCAGGCGCCGACGCTGCCGAGCGCCGGGTGCCAGCAGAAATAGGGAATGTCGAGCCCGAGCGAGAGGCAGGCGCGCAGCAGGTTGTCGGCGCCGTCGACCTCGAACTCCTTGCCGTCTACATGAATTGTCGCCATCTGTTGACCTACGCCCCGACCTTGATGTTCGTTTGCTGCTGCGCCGGCTGTTGCTGTACCGGCGCGCGAATGCCGCGCTCGAAATCGGCGCGGAAGAACTTCAGCGCGCTCTGCAGCGGCTCCATCGCGCCGGGCGCGTGGGCACAGAAGGTCTTGCCGGGGCCGAGGAAGCGCGTCAGCTGCTCCAGCACCTCGATGTCCCCCGCCTTGCCCTCGCCCTGCTCCAGCGCGCGCAGCAGTTTGACCGACCACGGCAGGCCGTCGCGGCACGGCGTACACCAGCCGCACGACTCGCGCGCGAAGAACTCTTCCAGGTTGCGCACCACCGAGACGATGTTCTGGCGGTCGTCGACCACCATCAGCAGGCCGGTGCCCATGCGGCTGCCCGCCTTCATGATGGTGTCGTAATCCATCGCCAGATCGAGATGCTCCGGCAGCAGGAAGTCGGTCGAGGCGCCGCCCGGCAGCCAGCAGCGCAGGCCGAGACCGTCGGCCATGCCGCCGGCGTGCTCTTCAAGAATTTCTCGGCCCGTCGTGCCGATCGGCAGTTCCCAGACGCCGGTGCGTTTCGCCCGCCCCGAGACGCCGTAGAGCTTGGTGCCACCATCCTTCGATTTGCCCTGCGACAGCCCCTGGAACCACTCCCCGCCGTTCAGCACGATGGCCGGGATGTTGCTCAGCGTCTCGACGTTGTTGACGACGGTCGGCTTGCCCCAGGCGCCGGCCAGCTGCGGGAACGGCGGCTTCGAGCGCGGGTTGGCGCGACGCCCTTCCAGCGAGTTGATCAGCGCCGTCTCCTCGCCGCAGATGTAGCGGCCGGCGCCGGTGTGGACCACCAGCTCGAAGTCCCAGCCGGAGCCGAGAATGTTGCTGCCGAGATAGCCGGCCTCTTTCGCCTGCGCGATCGCCCGGTTGAGGCGTTCGGCGGCGACGACGTACTCGCCGCGCAGGAAGATGTAGCCGCGGTAGGCCTGGATCGCGTAGGCGGAGACGATCATCGCCTCGACCAGCTGGTGCGGCAGCTGCTCCATCAGCAGCCGGTCCTTGAAGGTGCCCGGCTCCATCTCGTCGGCGTTGCAGATCAGGTACTTCTTCGGCGCCACCGCCGGGTCCATCGGCACCAGCGACCATTTGACGCCGGTCGGGAAGCCGGCGCCGCCGCGACCGCGCAGGTTGGAATCCTTGACCACGTTGGTGACGTCGGCCGGCGCCATCGTCGTCAGCGCCTTGCGCACGGCGGCATAGCCGTTCAACGCCTCGTAGTCGCGCAGCTCCAGCACAGGCTCGGAGCCGAGGCGCCAGGTCAGCGGATGGGTTTCAGCGCTGCGCTGCGTCATTTGTAGCTCTCCAGCAGCTGATCGATCTGGTCGATACGCACCGGCCCGTGGGTGTCCTCGTCGATCATCAGCGTCGGCCCCTTGTCGCAGTTGCCGAGACAGACGATCGGCAGCAGCGTGAAGCGGTCGTCCGCCGTGGTCTCGCCGAGCCCGATGCCGAGCCTGTCGATCAGGGCGTCGCGCAGATCCTCGTAGCCGGTCAGGAAACAGCCGATGCTGTCGCACACCTTGATGACGTGGCGGCCGACCGGCTGGCGGAAGATCAGGTTGTAGAACGTCGCCACCCCTTCGATGTCGGACGCCGGAATGCCGAGCACGTCGGCGATCGCGTAGATCGCGCCGTCGGGCACCCAGCCATGGCGTTTCTGCACGATCTTCAGCGCCTCGATCGACGCCGCGCGCGGGTCCTCGAAGTGGCTCATCTCGTGCTCGATCTCGTGCCGCTCTTCGTCCGAGAGCACGTAGCGAGGGGCGTCGCTGTGGATGATCTGTGTCATGTCAACGGTCCACGTCGGCCATCACGAAGTCGATGCTGGCCAGATAGGCGATCAGGTCCGGAATCATGCTGCCGCGGATCACCGACGGGATCTGCTGCAGGTGCGGGAAGCTCGGCGTCCGGATGCGCGTGCGGTAGCTGGTGGTGCTGCCGTCGGCGGTCAGGTAGTAGCTGTTGATGCCCTTGGTGGCCTCGATCAGCTGGCTCGACTCGCCGACCGGCATCACCGGCCCCCAGGTGACGCTGAGGAAGTGGGTGATCAGCGTCTCGATGTCCTGCAGCGTGCGCTCTTTCGGCGGCGGCGTGGTCAGCGGGTGGTCCGCCTTGTACGGGCCGGCCGGCATGTTGTCGAGGCACTGGCGAATGATGCGCAGGCTCTGGCGCACCTCTTCCAGGCGGACGATGGCGCGGTCGTAGGCGTCGCCATTGCTGGCGAGCGGCACGTCGAACTCGTAGTTCTCGTAGCCCGAGTACGGCCGCGCCTTGCGCAGGTCGTAGTCGATGCCGGTGGCGCGCAGGCCGGCGCCGGTGACGCCCCAGGCGATCGCCTCTTCGCTGTTGTACTGGGCGACGCCGATCGTGCGCGCGCGCAGGATGCCGTTGCGGAAGGCCGCCTTCTCGTACTCGTCGAGCCGCTTCGGCATCCAGTCGAGGAACTCGCGCACCAGCCGCTCCCAGCCGTTCGGCAGGTCGTGGGCGACACCGCCGATGCGGTACCAGGCCGGGTGCATACGGAAGCCGGTGATCGCCTCGATGACGTCGTAGGCCTTCTGCCGGTCGGTGAACATGAAGAAGATCGGCGTCATGCCGCCGACGTCCTGCACGTAGGTGCCGAGGAACAGCAGGTGGCTGGTGATGCGGAAGAACTCCGCCATCATCACGCGGATGCACTTGACCCGGTCCGGCACCTCGATGCCGGCCAGTTTCTCGACCGACAGCACGTACGGCAGGTTGTTCATGACACCGCCGAGGTAGTCGATGCGGTCGGTGTACGGAATGAAGCTGTGCCAGCTCTGGCGCTCGGCCATCTTCTCGGCACCGCGGTGGTGGTAGCCGATGTCCGGCACGCAGTCGACGATCTCCTCGCCGTCGAGCTGCAGCACGATGCGGAACGCGCCGTGCGCGCTCGGGTGGTTCGGGCCGAGGTTGAGGAACATGAAGTCCTCGTCGGCAGTGCCGCGCTTCATGCCCCACTCTTCCGGGTTGAAGCGCAGCCCCTCCTGCTCGGCGTCCTGTTTGGCCGCGTCGAGCATGAACGGATCGAATTCGGTGGCGCGCGCCGGGTAGTCCTTGCGCAACGGGTGGCCGGTCCAGGTGCGCGGCAGCAGGATCCGGTGCAGCATCGGGTGGCCGTCGAAGCTCACGCCGAACAGATCCCAGACCTCGCGCTCGTACCAGTTGGCGTTCGGCCAGATCGGGATCGCGGTCGGCAGCGACAGGTCGCCTTCGCGCAGCGCCACCTTGACCCGCACGTCGCTGTTCCGGTCGATCGACAGCAGGTGGTAGAAGACGGTGAAATCCGAGGCCGGCAGGTCGTGCCGGTGCTTGCGCAGCCGCTCGTCGATGGCACTGAGGTCGTACAGCATCGAATAGGGGCGCGGCAGCTGACGCAGGCAGCGCAGCACATCGAGCAGCTGCGCGCGCTCGACCCAGACGGTGGGAACGTTGTCGACGGTGGTCTGCACACGGAAGGCGTCGCCGAAGCGGTCGCGCAATTCGCGCACCACCTCATGCTCGCCACCGTGCTCCACGGCCATCTGTGCTGCGGCTTCGGTCATCGTCTATCGCGCCTTTAATACAACCGAGGGACTGGGGTCGCTCAAACCTCGTCGGGGGAGCGCAGCGTCGTCGCGATGATGCGGTCATCGCGCTTGACGTCGCGTTGCGCCGGCATGTTGGCGCGGTAGACGCCCTGGTCGCCGACCACCCACGACAGCGGCCGACGCTCCTTGCCGATCGAGTCCTGCAGCAGCATCAGCCCCTGCAGGAACGCCTCGGGGCGCGGCGGGCAGCCCGGTACGTAGACGTCGACCGGCAGGAATTTGTCGACTCCCTGCACCACCGAATAGATGTCGTACATGCCGCCCGAGTTGGCGCATGCCCCCATCGAGATGACCCACTTCGGCGCCAGCATCTGTTCGTACAGACGCTGCACCACCGGTGCCATCTTGATGAAGCAGGTGCCCGCCACCACCATCAGGTCGGCCTGGCGCGGCGAGGCGCGGATGACCTCGGCGCCGAAACGCGCCAGATCGTGCGGCGCGGTGAAGGCCGTCGCCATCTCGACGTAGCAGCAGGAGAGCCCGAAGTTGTACGGCCACAGGGAGTTCTTGCGCCCCCAGTTCACGGCACCGTGCAGCAGCGTTTCGAGCTTGCCCAGAAAGATGTTCTTGTGGACCTGATCGTCCAGCGGGTCGGTCGTCTGCTCGCGCTTCTGCATCGGATAGCGCGACGCATCCTGATCGGCACGCGTCAAGGTGTAGTCCATCGCTGACTCTCGCTCACGGCTAACGGTGCAGTTCAGGATCTGGAACGCTCTCGGCGACGTTCGGCCGGCGCCCAGTCGAGCGCACCGATCCGCCACAGGTAGAACAGTCCAGCCAGCAGCACACTGATGAAAATAAGGGCTTCGAAGAAACCGGCCCAACCCACTTCGCGGACGGCGATGGCCCAGGCGAACAGGAAGACGGCCTCGACATCGAAGATCACGAAGAACATCGCGACCAGATAGAACTTGGCGGAGAAGCGCAGCCGGGCCGAACCGACCGGAACGACACCCGATTCGAAGGGTTCGTTCTTGGCGCGCCCCCAGGTGCGGCCACCGAGCAGATAGGAGGCGCCGAGCATGACGCAACAGAGCCCGACGACGCCAAGCAGAAATACAGCGAAGGACCAGTGGTGAGAAATTGTTTCGATCACGAATCTTCCTCAACAGTCACGACAACGCTGACCTGCAACCGCCGTTGGCTGCAAAAACCCGCGGGATGATACCCGTCCCTCTTCGGGGCTGTAAATTTGCCCCAAAGAAGCGGCCGGCATTCTATACCCGAAAGCCTCAGAATTGTAGGTTTAATGCTTCAAAACAAAGAGGCCACCATCCGGTGGCCTCTTCCATATGCCGTCGATCCGATCGTTGCCGATCAATCTTCGTGCGGATAGATCTTGTAGTGCACGCCGGCCATCTTTTCCAGGCAGCGGTGCACCTGGCAGCTGTAGCCGAACTCGTTGTCGTACCAGCAGTAGAGAACGACGGTGTTGCCGTTGACGATGGTCGCCTCGGCGTCGAACACGCAGGCGTGGCGCGAGCCGACCATGTCGGTGGAGACCACCTCCGGCGAGTTCGAGTAGTCGATCTGCTTGCGCAGCGGCGAGTGCAGCGCCACCTTGCGCATGAACTCGTTGACCTCGTCGACCGTGGTCTCGCGCGCCAGATTCAGCTTCAGGATCGCCAGCGACACGTTCGGGGTCGGCACGCGGATGGCGTTGCCGGTCAGCTTGCCGTTCAGCTCCGGCAGCACCTTGCCGACCGCCTTGGCGGCGCCGGTCTCGGTGATGACCATGTTCAGCGGCGCGCTGCGGCCACGGCGCTTCGACTTGTGGTAGTTGTCGATCAGGTTCTGGTCGTTGGTGTAGGCGTGCACCGTCTCGATGTGGCCGTTGACGATGCCGAACTGGTCGTTCAGCACCTTCAGCGGCGGCGAGATGGCGTTGGTGGTGCAGCTGGCCGCGGTGATGATGGTGTCGTCGTCGGCGATCTCGTCGTCGTTGATGCCGAACACGATGTTCTTCAGGTCGCCCTTGCCCGGCGCGGTCAGGATCACCTTGGCGACGCCCGGACATTTCAGGTGCTTCGACAACCCGTCGCGGTCGCTCCATTTGCCGGTGTTGTCGACGATGATCGCGTCCTTGATGCCGTACTGGGTGTAGTCGATCGCATCCGGCGTGTCGCCGTAGATGATCTTGACCTCGTTGCCGTTGCAGACCAGCGACTGGCGCTCTTCATCGACGCGGATGGTGCCGTTGAACGAGCCGTGCACCGAATCGCGCTGCAGCAGGCTGGCGCGCTTCATCAGATCGTCGTCGGCCTTGCCCTTGCGCACGACGATGGCGCGCAGGCGCAGCGTGTCGCCGCCACCGGTCTTCTCGATCAGCAGCCGCGCCATCAGGCGGCCGATGCGGCCGAAGCCGAACAGCACGACGTCGCGCGGCTCGCCGATCGGCTTCGACCTGACACCGATCAGGTCAGCGACCTGGCGACGGACGAACTCCTCGACCAGCATGCCGCCCTTCTTGACCTCTTCGTACATGACAGCGATGCGACCGGCATCGATGTGGGCCGGGCCAAGATCGAGCGCGGCCAGCGCCTTGATGACCGGGAAGGTTTCGAATTCGGAGAGTTCGTTGCGCTCGACCTGACGCACGGAGCGGTGCGCCTTCATGATGTCGAGCGGCGACTGGTTGACCAGATTCTGGCCGTAGATGTAGGTCTTGACGTTGTTCTCGCGGTACAGCTTGCCGACCAGCGGGATCATCCCCTCGGCCAGCGCCTCGCGCTGCTTCCAGTCCTTGAAGTAGTCGTCCGGGCGTTCGCGCTTGCGTTGTTCCATTGTCTCTACGGTCCACGGCAGGGAAATGAGGGCGGCAATTATCGGTATTCGGCCTGACCCGCGCAACCGAACACCGGCCGCCCTCTCCAGCCTTCCGCGCCAGAGCTTCGGCCACATGTCCGCCGGCCACACGCTACAATGCGCGCCCTTCGCCACCACGACCGATCGCTCCGGATGTCCCGCCCTCTCCTCGATACCGCCCTCTCCCCCCGCCCCGGTGACCGCCAGCGCTGGCGCGGCCTGCACGGCAGCGCCGCCAGTCTCGCCGTCGCCGAGGCGGCTCGCGGCCTCGACCAGCTGGTGCTGTGGGTGACGCGCGACACCGCCGGCGCGCGCCAGATCGAGCAGGAGCTGCACTTCTTCCTCGGCGACGCTGCGGCCGATGGCGGCGAGCTGCCGGTGCTGCACCTGCCGGACTGGGAGACGCTGCCCTACGACACCTTTTCACCGCACCAGGACATCGTCTCGGAGCGGCTGACGACGCTGTACCGGCTGCCGCAGGCGAAACGCGGCATCGTCGTCGTGCCGGTCGCCACGCTGATGCAGCGAATGGCGCCATCCGCCTTCCTGCAGGGCAACAGCCTGATGCTCGACGTCGGCCAGCGGCTCGACGTCGACACCATGCGCGAGCGGCTGGCGGCGGCCGGCTACCGCGCCGTGACCACCGTGTTCGAGCACGGCGAATTCGCGCTGCGCGGCTCGCTGCTCGACATCTTCCCGATGGGCAGCGCGCTGCCGTACCGGATCGACCTGCTCGACGACGAGATCGACACGCTGCGCACCTTCGATCCGGAGAGCCAGCGCACCATCGATCAGGTGAAGCAGGTGCGGCTGCTGCCTGGGCGCGAATTCCCGCTGACGCCGGCGGCGATCAAGGCCTTTCGCGAGCGCTGGCACGACAGCTTCGACGTCGACCACCGCCGCTGCCCGGTCTATCAGGACGTCGCCGCCGGCATCGCGCCGGCCGGCATCGAGTACTACCTGCCGCTGTTCTTCGAGTCCACCGCGACACTGCTCGACTACCTGCCGACGCAGGCGGTGGTCGTCACCGACACCGGCCTCGAAGCGGCCGCGCGCGCCTTCTGGAGCGAGGTCAACAACCGCTACGAACAGCGCCGTGGCGATCTCGAACGGCCGATCCTTGCGCCGGCGAAGCTGTTCCAGCCGGTCGAGGAGCTGTTCGCATCACTGAAGCCGCTGCAGCAGGTGCAGCTGGAAGCCGAGGCCGGCAGCGGCACCGCCTTCGCCACGTCGACGCCGCCGGCACTGGCGATCGACGCCCGCGCCGACGACCCGGTGGCGGCGCTGCGCCGCTTCGCCGGCGAGCGCCGCGTGCTGATCTGCGCCGAATCGGCCGGCCGCCGCGAGACGCTGCGCGAACTGCTCGGCAGCCATCACCTGAAACCGGATGCCAGCACGGGCTGGCGCGAGTTCGTCGACGACGGCGGGCAGAAACTGGCGATCACCGTGGCGCCGCTGGAACGCGGCCTGCTGCTGCCCGACGCCGGCATCACGCTGGTCACCGAGGCGCAGCTGTTCGGCCAGCGCGTGCTGCAGAGCCGGCGCCGCAAGCGCTCCGGCGAATCGGTCGAGAACGCCATCCGCAACCTCGGCGAGCTGCGCATCGGCGCGCCGGTGGTGCACATCGACCACGGCGTCGGCCGCTATCAGGGCTTGCAGACGCTGGAGATCGACGGTCAGGCGGCCGAGTTCCTGACCCTCGAATACGCCGACGGCGCCAAGCTCTACGTGCCGGTCGCCTCGCTGCACCTGATCAGCCGCTACAGCGGTGACGACGAGAACCTCGCTCCGTTGCACAAGCTCGGCTCCGACACCTGGGGCAAGCTCAAGCGCAAGGCGGCCGAACAGATTCGCGACACCGCCGCCGAGTTGCTCGACATCTACGCCCGCCGCGCCGCCCGCCCCGGTCATGCCTTCGCCGATCCCGGCCATGCCTACGACGCCTTCGCCGCCGGCTTCCCGTTCGAGGAGACGCCGGACCAGCAGGCGGCGATCGAAGCGGTGCGGGCCGACATGGCGAAGCCGGTGGCGATGGACCGGCTGGTCTGCGGCGACGTCGGCTTCGGCAAGACCGAGGTGGCGATGCGCGCGGCCTTCGTCGCCGTCCACGGCGGCGCGCAGGTCGCGGTGCTTGTTCCGACCACGCTGCTGGCGCAGCAGCACTACGAATCGTTCAAGGATCGCTTCGCCGACTGGCCGGTGACGATCGAGGTGCTGTCGCGCTTCCGCTCGGCGGCCGAGCAGAGTTCGGCGCTGAAACGACTGGCCGACGGCAAGATCGACATCATCATCGGCACCCACAAGCTGCTGAACGACGACATCAAGTACGCCAACCTCGGCCTGCTGATCATCGACGAGGAGCACCGCTTCGGCGTGCGCCAGAAGGACCAGCTGAAATCGATGCGCGCGCAGGTCGACATCCTGACGCTGACGGCGACGCCGATCCCGCGCACGCTGAACATGGCGATGTCCGGCATGCGCGACCTGTCGATCATCGCCACACCGCCGGCGCGGCGGCTGTCGGTCAAGACCTTCGTGCGCCCGCACGACAAGGCGCTGATCAAGGAGGCGATCCTGCGCGAGATCCTGCGCGGCGGTCAGGTCTACTTCCTGCACAACGAGGTCAAGACGATCGAGCGCACCGCCGCCGAGCTGGCCGAGATGATGCCGGAGCTGCGCATCGGCGTCGGCCACGGCCAGATGCGCGAGCGCGACCTCGAACAGGTAATGAGCGACTTCTACCACAAGCGCCACAACGTGCTGCTGTGCTCGACCATCATCGAGACCGGCATCGACGTACCGAACGCCAACACCATCATCATCGAGCGCGCCGACAAGTTCGGGCTGGCGCAGCTGCATCAGCTGCGTGGTCGCGTCGGCCGTTCGCACCATCAGGCCTACGCCTACCTGCTGACGCCGCCGGAGAAGGGGCTGATCACGCCCGACGCCGAGAAGCGGCTGGAGGCGATCGCGATGGCGGAAGATCTCGGCGCCGGCTTCCAGCTGGCGACGCACGACCTCGAGATCCGCGGCGCCGGCGAACTGCTCGGCGAGGAGCAGAGCGGCCAGATCCACGCCATCGGCTTCACGCTCTACATGGAGATGCTGGAGCGCGCGGTGGCGGCAATCCGCGCCGGCAAGACGCCGAACATCGAGCAGCCGCTCGACACCGGCGTCGAGATCAACCTGCGGGTGCCGGCGCTGATTCCCGAGGATTACCTGCCCGACGTGCAGGCGCGGCTGATCCTCTACAAGCGCATCGCCAACGCACCGGATGCCGACGCGCTGCGCGAACTGCAGGTGGAGATGATCGACCGCTTCGGCCTGCTGCCGGAGCCGGTGAAGAACCTGTTCCGCGTCACCGCGCTGAAGCAACGTGCGCAGCAGCTCGGCCTGCGCAAGCTGGAGGCCGGTGCCAACGGCGGCCGCGTCGAGTTCGACGCGCAGCCGAAGATCGAGCCGATCGCGCTGGTGAAACTGGTGCAGAGCCGGCCGACCACTTACAAACTGGCCGGCGCCGCCGCACTCGGCTTCAGCAGCGACCTGCAGGAGGGCGAACAGCGCTTCCAGTTCGTCGAGCAGCTGCTGACAACATTGACCCCGGCCGCCTGATCGCGCTCAATTCTCCCACCGTTTGCCTAGGAACCACCGCCCCATGCCATCGCTCCGCTCTACCCCGTTCGCCACGCTGCTGAAAGCCGTCGCCCTGCTCGGCCTGCTGTTCGCCGGCGGCGCGCACGCGCAGACGCTGTACCAGGTGGAACTGGTGGTGTTCGCGCGCGACAGCGCCGAAGCGGAAGTCGAGGAGAACTGGAAGCGCGACTACGGCCTCGCCTATCCCGAACGGCTGATCGGTCTGGTGCCGGCCACGGAGCCGCCGGCATCGCCGCCGACGCCATTCCAGCTGCTGCCGGCCAGCGCGCGCCGCCTGAACAACGAGGCCGGCGCCATCAACCGCCGCGCCAACCTGCGCGTGCTGTTCCACGGCGCCTGGGTGCAGCCGGTCGGCGGCATCGAAAGCGCCGACCCGGTGCTGATCACCGGCGGCAAGCGCTACGGCCGGCACAACGAACTCGAAGGCTACGTGGTGCTGACCAGCGAGCGTTATCTGCGGCTGCACACCGATCTGTGGATGACCCGTTTCAGTACCGGCAATGCACTCGACACCGACGTGCCGGTGCTGCCGACGCCGGTGGTGACGACGCAGCAGGCGCCCGTCGATGGCGATACCGCCGGCGTGCCCGGCACCGCCTACATCCCGAACCAGATCTACGCGCTGAATCAGGAGCGGCGGATGCGCGCCAGCGAGCTGCACTACATCGACCACCCGCGCTTCGGTCTGCTGGTGATCGCGACGCCGTACAAGGCGCCGGCACCGGCCGCGCCGCAGCCGACCGAAACCAGTGCCGGCATCAGCACCGACGCCGCGCCAATCTCGACCGCGCCGTAATTCTCTTTATTTATCTCCCCTCTCCCGTCAGGGAGAGGGGCCGGGGGAGAGGGCATCGCAGCCCAAACCGCCCTCTCCCTGACCCTCTCCCTGAAGGGAGAGGGAACTTGTCAAAGCAACGCCGCCAGCAGCTCGCCGAGCAGCGCCCGCACCCGCCCCATGCCGGTGGCGATGACGCGGTTGATGTCGTCCATCGTGATCTCGCCCTCGCCAATGCCGGCGGCGGGATTGACCACCAGACAGAGCGCGCCGTACTGCATGCCCAGTTCACGCGCCAGCCCCGCCTCCGGCATCCCGGTCATGCCGACCAGATCGCAGCCGTCGCGCGCCATCCGCGCGATTTCGGCGATGCTCTCCAGCCGCGGCCCCTGCGTCGCTCCATAGACACCGCCGTCGACCACCTCGACCCCGGCCAGCTCGGCCGCGCTGCGCAATGCGCGGCGCAGATCGGCGCTGTACGGATGGGTGAAATCGACGTGATCGAGCGCGGCCAGATCGACGCCGCTGCGCTCGATGCCATCGTAGAAGGTGTGTTCGCGACCGCTGGTGTAATCGACGACCTGATCGGGAATGGCGACGACACCGGCCGCCATCGCCGGCGCGATGCCACCGACCGCGTTGATGGCGATGATGCGGCGCACACCGCACTCGCGCAGTGCCCACAGGTTGGCGCGGTAGTTGATCCGGTGCGGCGGAATCCGGTGCGGCTGGCCGTGGCGCGCCAGGAACAGGCACTTCCGGCCGCGGAAATCGATCCGCTGCAGCGCCCCGGAGGGCTCGCCGAACGGCGTCGACTTCTGTAGCTCACCGAGCACCGAAACACCATTGATGCTGTTCAGACCGGTGCCGCCGATGATCGCCACATCGCTCACGTCCAGGCTCATCTCGAAACTCTCCCGCCGTCGTCGTCGCAAAGCAGCGAATTATACGGGCGTTATAACCGCCGACATCGAATGGATCAAAACGGAAGAAGCGAAACCGGCGCACGCTGGCGATGCGGTGGTAAGGTGAATCCGCCGGCGATGGCGGAGACGACGAACGAAAAAGCGACGAACGAGCAGCGGAGGTTGTCATGCAGATGCGGCACGCCGAAATCGGCAACTGGTATCGCGACCGTCAGACCGGAGCGCTGTTCGAAGTGGTCGCCATCGATGACGACAGCCAGAGCATCGACGTGCAGATGGCCGAAGGCGAACTGTGCGAATACGACTTCGACAGCTGGCGGCAGCTCGACCTCGAACCGATCGGCGAATCCGACGACTGGCTCGACGCCTCTCGCTACACGGCCGGAGAGGTCGCTGACGACGACCTCGACGCCACCGGCTGGGACAACCCGCTCGACATGATCGAGCCGGACATCACCACCGGCCTGTTCGACGACGAGCCGTCGTAGTCGCTGTCACCAGCCATCGCCGCCACAGCGACAACCGGCCACCGTCAGCCGTCGACCAGCGCCTGCCCCTCCGCATCCCCCGTATCACCCGCCGGCCGCGCCAGTACCTTGTCCTCGTAGTGACGCCAGATCACCTCCACCGCCTCCTCCGGCGTATCGACCAGCGTCAGCAGCTCCAGCTCCGCCTCGCGGATGCAGTGGTGCCGCAGCATGTCGCCACGCAGCCACGCCAGCATCCCCTGCCAGTAGTCGCGGCCGATCAGCACGATCGGAAACGGCCGCACCTTGCCGGTCTGCACCAGCGTCAGCGCCTCGAACAGCTCGTCGAGCGTGCCGAAGCCGCCGGGCAGGATCACGAAGCCGACCGCGTGCTTGACGAACATCAGCTTGCGCACGAAGAAGTAGCGGAACGTCAGGCTGACGTCCTGGAACGCGTTGCCCGCCTGCTCGTCCGGCAGCGTGATGTTGAGCCCGATCGACTGGCTCCGTTCGGCGTGGGCGCCGCGGTTGACGGCTTCCATCAGACCCGGCCCGCCGCCGGTGATGACGTTGAGCCCGCGCGCCGAAAACAGCTGCCCGAGCTGCGTCGCCATCGCGTAGTACGGGCTCTCCGGCCCCAGCCTCGCGCTGCCGAAGATCGACACCGCGTGCCCGAGCTTGATCAGCTTCTCGATGCCCTCGACCAGTTCCGCCTGAATGCGCATGACGCGCCAGGCCTCAGCCAGTTTGCGCTGGTCCATGTACGACTCTCCTCAACCGGACACCATCGCGACTGCGGACTGCGGCGCGACGATCCGGTCTGTCAAAGATAGACCGCCGGCGCGCTCCGGCACCAAATTCACACTTGCACCAATCGAACCACTGTATATACTCACAGCATCTGTATAAACAGACAGGCCACCGCCATGAAGCTGACCGAACGCCAACAGGAAGTGCTGGAGCTGATCCGCCGCTACAGCGAGGAGACGGGCTACCCCCCCACCCGTGCCGACATCGCGCGCGAACTCGGCTTCCGCTCCGCCAACGCGGCCGAGGAGCACCTGAAGGCGCTGGCCCGCAAGGGTGCGATCGAGATGATCGCCGGCGCCTCGCGCGGCATCCGGCTGATCGACGAACAGAGCGGCATCCCGATCGTCGGCCGCGTCGCCGCCGGCAACCCGATCCTGGCGCAGGAGCACATCGAGGATTACTGCGACATCGCGCCGTCGTTCTTCCAGCCGCGCGCCGACTACTTCCTGCGCGTGCGCGGCGACAGCATGATCGAGGTCGGCATCCTCGAGGACGACCTGCTGGCCGTGCACCGCACCAGCGACGCCCAGAACGGCCAGATCGTCGTCGCCCGCATCGGCGATGAAGTGACCGTGAAACGGCTGCAGCGCACCCGCAGCAAATACCAGCTGCTGCTGCTGCCGGAAAACCGCGACTACCAACCGATCGAAGTGGACCTGAGGGAACAGGATTTCGCCATCGAGGGACTGAGCGTCGGCATTCTGCGCAGAGGCAACTGAACATGACCGCTATCGCCCGCACCGTACCGAACCGCACCGGCAATCTGCCCGACACCCCGTGCGAACGCATCGTCGAGGTGGTGGTGCCCGCCGAACGCAACGAGCGCCCGCAGCTGACGCTGGTGCTGCCGCTGCTGGCCCACCTGAGCAACAGCAACGATGGCCGCTGGCTCACCTGCATCGGCCCGTCGTTCGTCAGCAAGCGCGACTGCCAGCGCTACGGCATCAACTGGAAACGGCTGCTGCAGGTGCTTCCGAAACAGCGCGTCGACAACAGCGACCTGTGCGAACGCGCACTGGCCGCCGGCCGCAGCCACACCGTCGCCTTTCTGGTCGACGAGCCGCCGTCGACCGAACTGCTGGCACGGCTGGAGCGCGCGGCGCGGCAGGGAAACTGCCAGGGGATTGTCATTCACACTCGTTGATTTCAAAAATTTTATGTTCTACTCAACATACAAAAGAGAAACACGATGCTGACATTCTCAGTAAACAACTTGCATATATTTCCCAGCGGGTTCCAGACATTGATAATTATCGCTTGGGGGACTCTCTTAGTTATCCTTCCCATATATGCAACCATCAAAATCATACAAAGCCGGACGATGCTGGCATTTTTTCAGTGGCTGCTCCCCACAACAAAAAAAATCGGCAGATTTATGCAGTCCCAGATTGATGACCCCATGAAATTTCCACGTACACAGCGGTCATTGGAGTACGTAATTCTCACTGCCTCCTATTTGCTAGCGATCTGTTTGTTTTTCTCCGTTATAGGTCTTGTGGCATTTTGGGCAAGCAAGGCCAAAAATCTGTCTATCATTCAACAAGCAGGCATTCTCGGATACAGTTTTGTATGTGCATATTTCGCCGCCGCTCTCAAGACCCAGGGAAGTAGAATCCTGTCACGACGTCGTGAGAGTTAACATTTCACCATTCTTGAAGAAAAGCGCGTTGACCATCCACAAATATTTGCAGTGACTGCAACCAGCGCTGACAACGCTCGGCATCCGCTTCGCCAAAGTCACCATCGACCGCCACCAGACGCAGCGGATCGACACTCTGAGCGGAAGAGGTTTTCGAAACTGTCTCCAGCGCCACGGCGCCGGCATGGGCCTGCAGCAACTGCGCTGGCCAGTCGCCGCTGCGTTCGAGCGCGACCAGTTCGTTGATGGATGAAGAGTCGATCTGCCGCTGCTGCAGCAGTTGCTGCATCCGGCGCGCGTCGTCAGCCTGCAGCTTCGCGCCCGCGGCGGCGGCGATCTCGGACAGGAAGGCGCGGTAGGCCAGCACCAGTTCGAACAGCACCGCCTCGATCAGTGCGCGCTGCAGCGCACCTTCTGCCTGTAGCGCCTGCCCGATCAGCAGCTGGGCGTGGTAGAGCTTTTCGTTGGTTCTCGGTGCCATGCCCTACCCCCAGCCAACTGCGCGGCGTTACTTCACTTCGCCCGACTCGACCCAACGCCCGTCGCGCCAGGTCGCGCGCCAGCCGCTCGGCTTGCCGTTGATCTCGCTCTGCACGTACTGCTCGCCACTCTTGCGGCTGTAACGGATCACCGCCGGATTGCCGGCCGGGTCGCGCTGCGGCGCGTCGAGCAGGTAGTGGTGCTTGGCGTCGATCTGGTCGCGGTGCGGAATCAGCTCGGAGACCAGCGGTGCGCGCGTCTCGCGGTTCTTCGGGAAGCCGCTGGCGGCAAGGAACAGGCCGGAGGCGCCGTCGCGCAGCACGTAGTGGTCGTCGACCTTCTCGCAGCGCAGCTCCGGCATCGGCACCGCATCCATTCGCGGCGGTGCCGCCTGACCGTTGCGCAGCAGCTTGCGGGTGTTCTTGCAGGCGTCGTTGGTGCAGCCGAAATACTTGCCGAAACGGCCGGTCTTCAACTGCATCTGCGAACCGCACTTGTCACACTCGATGGTCGGCCCCTCGTAGCCCTTCAGCTTGAACTGGCCGTTCTCGACCTCGTAACCGGGGCAATCCGGGTTGTTGCCGCAGACGTGCAGCTTGCGCTGCGCGTCGATCAGGTAGCTCTCCATCGCGGTGTTGCAGAGCTTGCAGCGGTGCTTGCTGCGCAGCAGCAGTGATTCCGCCTCGTCGCCCTCTTCATCGTCAACCGTTTCCGCGGCGACGCGCACCACCTCGTCGCCCGGCACGAGGTTGATCGTGCACTTGCAGCGCTCCTTCGGCGGCAGCGCGTAACCGGAACAGCCGAGGAATACGCCGGTGCTGGCGGTGCGGATCTGCATCGGCCGGCCGCACTGCGGGCACGGGATGTCGGTGTCGGTCGGGCTGTTCTCGCGCATGCCGCCCATGTTCGATTCGGCCGCTTCGAGCTTCTTCTGGAAATCGCCGTAGAAGTTGTCGAGCAGCTTCTTCCAGTCGAGCTGGCCGGTGGCGACCTCGTCGAGCGACTCCTCCATGTTGGCGGTGAAGCCGTAGTCGAGCAGGTCGCGGAAGCTCTCGACCAGACGCTCGGTGACGATGTCGCCCATCTTCTCGGCGAAGAAACGGCGGCTCTCGACCCGCACGTAGCCGCGCTCCTGGATCGTCGAGATGATCGCCGCGTAGGTCGACGGGCGGCCGATGCCGCGCTTCTCCAGCTCCTTGACCAGCGCCGCCTCAGTGTAGCGCGCCGGCGGCTTGGTGAAGTGCTGGCTCGGGTCGAGCTTGTTCAGCGTCAGCGTCTCGCCCTGCCTGACCTCGGGCAGCACGACGTCCTCGTCCTTCTTCGCCACCAGCGGCAGCACGCGGGTGAAGCCGTCGAAGCGGATGACGCGGCCGCGCGTGCGCAGTTCGAACTCGCCGGCCTGCACAACGATCGACGTGCTGGTGAATTCGGCCGGCGTCATCTGGCAGGCGACGAACTGGCGCCAGATCAGCTCGTAGAGACGAACGGCATCACGCTCCATCTCCTTCAGGTCGGCCGATTTCAGCGTGACGTCGGACGGGCGGATCGCCTCGTGCGCCTCCTGCGCGCCCTCCTTGCTGGCGTAGCGGTTCGGCTCCTTCGGCAGGTAGCGCTGGCCGAAGTTGTCGACGATGTAGTCGCGGCAGGCGGCGACCGCGTCGGCGCTGAGATTGGTCGAGTCGGTACGCATGTAGGTGATGAAGCCGGCCTCGTACAGGCGCTGCGCCATCATCATCGTCTTCTTGACGCTGTAGCCGAGGCGCGTGCTGGCCGCCTGTTGCAGCGTCGAGGTAATAAAAGGAGCAGTCGGCTTGGTCTGGGTCGGCTTGTCCTCGCGCTGCGCCACCTTGAAGGCCTGCCCGCGCAGCCTGTCGACCGCGGCCTTCGCGTCCTTCTCGTTGACCGGGCGGAACGCCTGCTCGCCCTGCTTCTTCACCTCCAGCCGGAACGGGCCGCCACTGCCGGTCACGTCGGCGTGCAGCTCCCAGTACTCCTCCGGCAGGAAGGCACGGATTTCGCGCTCGCGCTCGACGATCAGCCGCACCGCCACCGACTGCACACGGCCGGCGGAGAGGCCGCGCGCGATCTTGTTCCACAGCAGCGGCGACACCATGTAGCCGACCACGCGGTCGAGGAAGCGGCGCGCCTGCTGGGCGTTGACCCGGTTCATGTCGAGCCGGCCGGGACTCTTGAACGCCTCGTTGATCGCGCTCTTGGTGATCTCGTTGAAGACGACGCGGCGATAGCGCTGGTCGTCGCCACCGATCGACTCGCGCAGGTGCCAGGCGATCGCTTCCCCCTCGCGGTCCAAGTCGGTGGCGAGGTAGACGGTGTCGGCCTCCTCGGCCAGCTTGCGCAGTTCGGCGACCACCTTCTCCTTGCCCGGCAGCGTCTCGTAGTGGGCGCGCCAGCCGTGGTCGGGGTCGATGCCCATGCGCGCGATCAGCTGCTCGCGCCCCTTGCGCTTGCGGTGTGCCTCTTTCTGTTCGGGGGAGAGTTTGCGGGTCAGCGCCGCTGCCTTGGCGCGCTCTTTCGGGTCGATCTCGCGGCCCTGGCCGCTGGTGGGAAGGTCGCGAATGTGGCCAATGCTGGATTTGACGATGTAATCCTTGCCCAGATATTTGTTGATGGTTTTCGCCTTGGCCGGCGA
>CAZEVP010000019.1:0-48764 GCA_964515735.1 uncultured Verrucomicrobiaceae bacterium
TGAAGGCATCGATCTCCAGATCGCGGGCCCAGCGCGAGATGTACATCGTGCCGCCGCTGCCATCGCGCGCGAGGCTGCCGGCGAAGACGTAGCCCTGCGTCTCGTCGAAAACGCCCTCCTTGTGCTCGTAGTTGAAACCCAGGCGCCATGCGTCGCTGAACGAATGGTCGAGCGAGAAAAACAGGTTCGTGCTGTCGCGACCGAAGGTCGACCATTCGGTACCGGAGTTGGCCGAGCGCGAGAAATGCGTTCTGCCACCATCGCTGTACAACAGCGGCAGGCCGCCGCGCGAGGCGCCTTCGTTCTCGAAATCCTGGTACTCGACGCCCGCCATCAGCAGCGTCGAATCGGTCAGATCGACTTCGGCGATGCCGTACACCGCCTGCCGCTCGGCGTGCTCGCGATCGATGAAGGAGTCGTTCTCCTGCCAGGCGGCCGCCAGACGCCCGCGCACCCGACCGCTGTCGACCAGCGCCCCGCCGACGTCGGCCTCCAGCCGGTAGAGATCCCACGAGCCGGTCTTGGCGGTCACCGAGCCGGCGAACTCGCGCGTCGGGCGCTTGCGAATCAGGTTGATCGTCGCCGACGGCGTGCCGACGCCGGTCATCAGGCCGGAGGCGCCGCGAACCACCTCGATGCGGTCGTAGGAGACCATGTCGGCGGTCTCCTCGGCGAAGCCATACATGCTGGTGGGACGCGGCACGCTGTCGACCATGTAGTTGTCGATCGCAAAACCGCGCGACACGTAGCCCGTACCGTCGGAACCGAGGGCGCTGGTGCTGTTGCCCGTGATGCCGACCATCTGCTGCATCACCTCACCGATGCTGGTCAGGTCCTGATCCTTCATGCGGTCGCGGGTCATCACCGAGATCGACTGCGGCGTTTCGCGCAGCGAAAGATCGAGCCCGGTCGAGCTGCTGGTCACGCCGGTGGTGTACGAGCCGGTGCCTTCGGTCGTCGCCCCGAGCGCGCCGGCATCGACCCTGACCGCCTGCAGCGTCGTCACCGCCTGACTGCTGACGACGATGGCCGAACCACTGACCTGCGCGCGCAGGCCGGAACCGGCCAGCAGGCGGTCGAGCGCCTGCTGCGCGGTCAGGCTGCCCTTGACGGCGCGGGCGCTCTTACCTTCCAGCAACCCGGGGTCGACCGACAGCGTCAGCCCGCCCTGCCGCGCCAGCGCGTTCAGCGCCGTCGACAGCTTGCCGGCGGGCAGATCGAAGGCGACGTTCGATGTTGCCGCGGCAACCTGCTGTGCTGCCGGCACCTGCGCCAGCAGCGCCTGCGGCGCGGCGATGGCGAGGCCGATGCACAGCGGCAGCAGCGCGCGACGGGCGGGAAAACGGTTCAGCGGACGGACGCGGGGTTGCGACATGCGGGGCTCCATGGTTCGGTATGTGGTTGTAATACCTCCATGCCGAACGAGAGCCGCGAACCCCGTAAAACTTTTTTTGTGGCCTGCCGTCCGTGGCTGCCACCCCTGCGGGGTCGTCGCTGACGCGACGCCAAAAATCGCTCCCGGCGATTTTTTGTGGCCTGCCGTCCGTGGCTGCCACCCTTCGGGTCGTCGCTGGCGCGACGTCAAAAATCGCTCCCGGCGATTTTTTCGAATCAGCGCTCGCGCGGGCGCACGCTGACCCACCAGTCAGTGGTGCGCTCGACCCGCACCGGCAGCGACTGTTCCAGCGCCCTCAGCGCGCCGTCGGTGTCGTCGAGATGGAACAGCCCGGTCACCCGCAGCGAGGCGATGGCCGGGTCGCAACGCAACCAGCCGCGGCGGTGGCGGCCGAGCTCCGCCAGCACGTCGTCGAGCCGGGCCGCGTCCGCCTCGACCACGCCATCGCGCCACGCACCGGGCTGCAGGCCGTCGCCGGCCAGCGCCTCGATGCCGTGTTCGCCCACCCGCCAGCGTTGGCCGGCCCGCGCATCGATACTCTGGCTGCCCGCGTCGATCCGCACCCGCCCCTGCAGCAGCGCCAGTTCGGCGCCATCGCCGTCGCTGGTAATGACGAAACGTGTGCCGATCGGCGTGAAGCTGCCGTGCGCAGTGACGATGCGAGGCTTGGCGGCCGGTGCGGCGGCACCGGAGTCGACCAGAATGCGGCCGCGATGGAGGTGAACGGCGGGCGCGCCGTCGGCCTGCTCCAGATCGAGCGCGGTGTCGGTATCGAGCCGGATCAGTGCGCCGCCATCCAGCACCAGCTGCCGCTGTTCACCGCGCCCGGTGACGTACTGCCCCTGCCAGAGGTGGCGCAGCGGCAACAGCAGCACACCGGCGATCAGCACCAGCGACAGCAGCGTGCCAAGCGCGGCCCCGAAGCGGCGCACGCGCCGCCGCGCATCGACCCGGTCGAGCACCCGCAGGCTGGCGTCACCGCGCGCGGCGGCGAACTCCTGCTCGATGATCTGGATGCGCCGCCATGCCACACCGTGCTCCGGCGCGGCCTGCAGCCACTGTTCAAAGGCGTGCCGCTCGGCGGCCGCGACGGTTCCCGAGCCGAGCACCACCGCCCAGCGGAAAGCCGCATCGAGCACCGTCTCGGCGATGTCGCGCCCGGCGTCAGGGCCACATTCGGTATCGGTCGTCATCAGCGGTGCGCCTCAGCCCATCAGTGCGCGGTAGCAGTGGCGCAGCGCCTGCGCCATATCCTTCTCGACCGTACTCAGCGACACCCCGAGCCGCGCGGCGATGGCCGGGTGACTCAGTTCCTCGAGCCGCGACAGCAGGAACACCTGACGCACACGCGGCTTCAGCCCGTCGAGCAGCGCGTCGATCCGCGCCAGCGCATCGACGATCAGCCACTGCTCCTCCGGCGAGGGCACCGCCACCTCCGGCAGCGCCGCCAACGTATCGAGCCAGGCACGCTCGACCGTCTCGCGGCGGCGATGGTCGATGACCAGACCGTGGGCGATGCGCGCCAGATAGGCGCGCGGCTCGTCGAGGGCGGGCAGCGCCGACCGCCCGAGCAGCCGCACGAACACATCCTGCGACAGATCGGCCGCGGTTTCGGGGCAACGCAGGCGGCGATAGAGCAGCGCCCGCAGCCAGCCGAGATGGTCGCTGTAGAGCGAGTCGAGCGCGTCGGCAGAACGGGATGACATGACGGTGAGCCAGTGGCGGAGCCTGACGAGGGCAGCACTAGATCAAATTTTGCCGCCCATGTAAATAATTCTCATTCATGAAAAAAGCCGGGGCTGATCCATTTCCGGTCAGACGCTCCTCGCGGCCGTGAGCAATCATTGCCGCCTCTACGCCACCAGTTCGACCACGTCCGCGTGCAGCGCCGCCATGCCCTTGTCGAACGTGGCCAGCCGACCGCCGTGGCTGCGCGCCAGCGCGGCCAGATAGGCATCGGTGACCTGCCGGTGGCCGATCACGCCTTTCATGTCCACGCGCAGGTAGTCGAGCGTATCCGGCCAGAAACGATGGCGCGGGTGCGCGATGAAACCGCTCAGCACGGCCAGCGCATCCTCGGTTTTCGGCACCGCCTGGAAGTTGAGCAGCATCCGCAACAGCGTGCCCTGGGTGATCGGACAGGTGGCGAAAGGACCTGTGTGCCGACGAAACCATTGCCGGGCGGCCTGGTGTTGCACATGCGGCGGATAGGCAAGGGCGACGAGGATGTTGCCATCCGGCAATACCGGAGGTTCGGATACCGGCGTCACGGCTCGTCTTCCAGCACGGAGACGTCATCGTCGGTCATGATCCGGTTCGCGCCGAGAATCACCGGCAGCCCCGTTTCATCGTCGATCCGGTAGACCGCCTGCGGCTCACCGATGCGGCTGGTTGACACTTCCAGCCCGCGCCGCATCAGTTCGGCCACGATCTGGCCCAGGCTGCGCTTGCTGTGGCGCGCCAGGCTGGTGGCGATGCGGTGCAGATCGTCGGGGAGTTCAATGGTCGTTCGCATCATCGCATCATGATGTGACCGCATCACGACGTCAACATGATGACTTTTGCTGGCCCTCGGTCGGAGTTTTCAGACGTCTGGAGGTACGTCGGGCACTGCGATCAAACCAGCAACGTCACCAGCAGCGCACCCGCGCCAGCGACCCCGGCCAGCGCCAGCACCCGGCGCGGCGCGTAGGCGAGTTGCAGCACCAGCAATGTGGTCGCCGCGGACAGCAGTCCGAACCACGCCACCCAGCCGACGCCATCACCCCACGCACGCAGACTGACCCACAGCGACAGAGACAGCAGCAACCAGCCGCCGGTGCGAATGACGAGATGCCGGCGTGCGGACGGTTTCGTCCGGCCGGGTCGCAGCTGACGGTGATGGCGGTCGAAGCCGACGCAGAGCGCCGTCAGCCCGGCGTAGGTCAGCGCGAAGGCAGCGATCATCGACAGCGCGTTCACGTCCGCGCCTCCCCGACCGCGCGGCGCGCGCGCGGCTTCGCCTCGGCCGCCGCCAACGGGCGTCGCGACACGCGCCACACACCCCAGACCGCCAGCAGCGCGAGCGCCAGCATCGACAGATCGAAACCGGCGAACACCCAGTCGCCACTGCCGATGCTGTGGTGCAGGCCGCGCGCGGTGGTGATGGCGTTCAGCAACGGCAGCAAACCGAACGCCAGTGCCGCGATCCCTAACTGTTCGACCCAGGCGCGCTCGGTCGGCCGCAGTGCCGCGTGCGCCAGCATCACGCCCCAGGTCGCGAACATCGCGTGCACTTCCCAGTCACCGCGCTGCGGCAGCTCGACCGGCAGCAGCCGGTTGGCCCAGAAGTAAGCGGCAATCGCCACCGGCAAGCCGATCACGGTGCCGATGTTGAGACACTCGACCAGCCGCAGGCCGAACCCCTCCCCGCCCTGCTTCTGCTGCCGCTGCCGTCGCTTCACCACCCACAGCACCAGCCCGGTACCGATCATCGCGGTGCCGAGCAGGCCGGAGAACACGTAGAGCCAACGCAGCAGCGGCCCCGCGAACAGTCCTTCGTGCAGGCCGAGCAGCACGTCGCGCACGGCGCGCGTCATCGACGTGACCGGTGCGACCTCTTCCAGCAACTCGCCGCTGGTGCCGTCGAAAATCAGCGCGCCACTGCTGCGCAGCACGCCGCGGCCACCGCCGTTGACGATGACGCGCGCATTGGCGTCACCCGGATGAGTGATCTCGACGCTGCTGATGCCACCGCTTCCCCACTGCGTCGTAGCCCGATCGAGCAGCGCGCCGAGCGCCACCGTCGGCTGCGCGACGCCGGCGGCCGGCTGGTTGCGCGCATCGCCGAACATCTCCTGACTGAACTGCGCGCGCCCCTCGGGGCCGGCGCCATAGTGCGCGGCGGCGATCAACGGCATGTAGGTGAAGGCCATGAACAGCAGGCCGGTGAAGGTGATCATCAAATGGAACGGCAACGCCGACACGCTCAGCACGTTGTGCGCGTCGAGCCACGAGCGCTGCCCCTTCGCCGGGCGGAACGTGAAGAAGTCCTTGAAGATCTTCACGTGGATGACGATGCCGGTGACGATCGCCACGAACATGCACAGCGTCGCCGCACCGACCAGCCACAGGGCCAGCGTGCGCGGCAGGTAGTGCAGGTTCCAGTGCATGCGGTAGAGCAGTTGGCCGCCACCGGTGTCGCGCGCGGCCAGCGGCTCGCCACTGGCGGGGTCGAGATATTCGTTGCCGCCACCGCCCGGCTGCTGCCAGAAGATGCGCAGATACGGCAGGTTGCGGTCGACCGGCAGGTTGATGAACCAGCGCCCGGCCTCCGGTGCCTGCCGTTCGAGCCGCGCTCGCGCCACCGTCACCGCTTCGTGCGCATCGAGATCGTAGGTCGCCACCGGCATTTCCGGGCGCATCCAGCGATCGATCTCGGTGTCGAAGTAGCCGACCGTACCGGTCAGAAAGATGAAGTAGAGCACCCAGCCCGGCACCAGCCCGCTCCAGGTGTGCAGCCACGCCATCGACTGACGGAAAAACTCTTTCACGACCCGCTCCTCGTCACACCAACCACGCGCCACGCCACATCGGTGCCCCTCACGACAAGCCCAACCACGCCAGCCCCGGCAAACCGAGCAGCGCGGCGGCGCCCAGGCAGAGCAGCGCCGGCAACAACAGCCCGAGCCAGGCGCGCAATGCGCTGCGGGTGGCGAACACCCACAGCCAGGCGCCGAGGTAGAGCAGGAAGCTGCACATCATCGCGACCTGCACCGCGTCGCTGCGCGCCATCGGCAGCACGCCGGCCAGCAGGATCGCGCCGGTGTTGGCCAGCAGATAGCCGCCGACGAACGCCGCCAGCACGCGCGAGGCCACCTGCCAGCGGTAGGCGGCCGTTACCGGATTGTCAGTCGATGCGCGAGCCAAAGGCGTTCTCCCGGATGTGCCGTCGACACGCGGCGAACTCGACTCAGAAACTGCCACGCAGCGTCAGCATCGTGTTGCGCGGCTCGCCATAACGGTTGCCGGCCGCAAGCGAGCCCAGACGCAGGTAGTAGTGCTTGTCGAACAGGTTGTTGATGTTGAGCGCCAGGTTCCAGTTGTCGTTGAGCTGGTAACCGAGCCGCGCATTCCACAGTGAATAACCGCCCTGCTCCAGACGGATATTGCTCGCCAGCGTGTAGATCTCGCTCTGCACGTTGACGCCGCCGCCCACGCTCCAGCGCGAGAGTGCGCCGGGCAGGTGGTAATTGCTCCAGACCCGGAACAGATGCTTCGGTGTCGTCGAGCGGAACGGCCGACCCTCATTGGCGCTCGATTCGCCGGTGCGCGTGCGGTCGCGCAGGTATTCCGTTTCGACGAAGGTGTAGCCGGCGGTGGTCTCCCAGCCCGGCAGGATTTCACCGGCCAGCTCCATCTCGAACCCTTCACCTCGCACTTCACCCTCGGCGATGTAGCAGTCGCCCAGCGTCGGCGAACCCTGGCAGGGCGTCGTGTTGTCGGGGTCGACCTGCGAGCGGTTGGTCTCCTCGACGCGAAACACGGCGAACGACGTATTCAGCTTGCCGCCGTAGAACTCGCCCTTGACGCCCAGCTCGTAGTTGGCGCCGACCACCGGCTCCAGCGGATTGCCGTTGGCGGTGTAGAGCGTGCTCTGCGGGCGGAAGATGTCGGCATAGCTGGCGTAGGCGGACCAGTTGCCGGCGAAGTCGTAGACGAGGCCGCCATAGGGCGTGAAGACTTCGCTCTCGTCGGCGCTGGTTCTGGCACCGGTGGCGACGTTGCGGCTCTCGCTCTCGACCGAGCTGACGCGCCCGCCGAGGATCAGTTTCAGCGAATCGGCAAGACTCAGCCGGGTGACGCCGAACACACCGCTGGTGGTGGAGGTGCTGCTGCTCGGCGAGCGCACCCACGGGCCGAACGCCGGCCGCGCCACCGCCCACGGATCGAAATCGAAGATGGTCTGGGTGATGACCGGCGCCGGCGCGGTGGCGGAGCGCCCGCGCTTGCTCTCGGTCTCGGCCCAGGAGCCGCCGACCGCGATTTCGTGCGAACGGCCGAACAGATCGAAGCCGCCACTCAGCAGCAGGTCCAGCGCCTGGCGCTCGTCCGGCGACATGCTGTCGATGACTCCCGCGCCGTAGGTCGGCCCCATCGAGGTGACCGGATTGACCGCGCCGGTAGCGTTGAAGGTCAGACCGCCCTGCTCGCGCTCCTGATAATTGGCGGCGACACGCAAATTCCAGCGCTCGTCGAAACGGTGCTCGACTTCGGCGAAAACGCCGTCCACATCGGTGTAGTAATCGACCCAGGCCGGCGCCATGCCGCGCGACGAGCGCGACAGGCGCAGATCGCGGCCATCGCTGTAGCGCGGCAATCCATGCGATGCGAAGTTGCCGTCGTAGCGTTCGACACTGGCGCCGAGCGTGACCAGCGTGCGCTCGCCGATATCGGCCTCGACGATGCCGTAGAACGCCGGTTTGCGCGACTCTTCCAGATCGATGAACGTCTCCCGCTCCTCGTAGGCCAGCACCGCTCTGCCACGCACGCTGCCGCTGTCGTTGAGCGCAACGCTGCCGTCGATCTCGGCGTAGTTGTTGTCCCACGAGCCGCGGCGCAGCACCACCGAAACCCGGGGCTCCGCCGTCGGCCGCTTGCGAATCAGGTTGACGGCGCCACCGGCCGAACCGGACAGGCTGATGCCGCCGTAGGTCAGGCCGGCACTGCCGCGAATCACTTCGACACGATCGAAGAACGCCAGATTCGGCACATAGCCGGCGTAGGCATTACCGACCGACGGCATGCCGTCGATCATGTTGTCGGTCAGCGCGAAACCGCGGGCGGTGTAGCTGATGCGGTTGAAGTTGGCGGTGGACGCGGTGATGCCGGTGGCAACTTCCATCGCATCGTCGAGCGTGACGAAGTTGCGATCCTCGATCTGCTGTCGCGAGATGACGCTGACCGATTGCGGCGTTTCGCGCGGCGTCAGCGCCAGCCCGGTGGCGGTGCCCATCGCACGCGTGGTGTAGGAGCCGGTACCCTCGGTGGTCGAGCTGCGGTAGTCGCTGGCCGTCACCTTGACCGCGCGCAGCTGCACCGCGCCCTGCTCCGGCTGCTGCCGCAGCGTGTAGCTGCCGTTGGCCTGCAGCGCCGCCTCCAGCCCGGAGCCCTGCAACAGCGCCGCGAAACCGCCGTCGACCGAGTAGCGGCCGTTCAGGCCGGCGCTGGTGCGACCGTCGGTCAGCTGCGCATCGACCGACAGCAGCACACCCGCTTCGGCAGCGAACCGGCTCAGCGCACCGCTCAGTTCGCCGGCGGGAATGCGGTATTCGCGCTCGGCGGCCCGACTTTCGGCGGCCTGACCGGAGGCGGACAACGTCAGCGCGATACCCGGCACCGCCAGCGACGGCAGACCGAGCAGGACGGAGTGGATGGCGACGGCGAGCCGGCGCGACCGGCGATGCGATGTGTGGTGGCGATGGTGCGACATGGTTTCCCCCGGACTGGAATCGTTTGGACGAATCGTTCACTTCCAACCCGATGCCAATCGAGATTCCAAAAAGGGAACTGCATGCAGTAAAAAATGCCGGTCACGCACGCGCATCGATGCCGATCCACCACGGCAGCGGCCGCCGCACCACCACCGGCAGTGTCTCCTGCAACGTCGCCAGCGTGCGGTCGAGATCGTCCAGCGGGTAGGTGCCGACCAGCCGCAGCGCCGCCACCGCCGGCGCCACCTCGAAGTGGGCGCGGTGGTGTTGCCCGAACTCCTCGACGAACAGATCGAGCGACAGGTTGTCGGCCACCAGCAGCCCGCGGCTCCACGCCTCGCGCCGCACTTCGGCGTGCGAGCGCTGAACATCGCCACCGCCATCGAAACGGCACTGTTCGCCCGCCTCGATGTGCAGCCCGGTGGCGTCGAGCACCGCCGCGCCCTCGAATACGCTCAACGTGCTGCCGGCGGCATCGCAGCGCAGCGAGAAGCGCGCATCGAGCGACCGCACCCACCCATGCGGCGACGCCACCTGCAACGGCCGCGCGTCGCGCGCCGTCGCCAGCAGTAGCTCGCCGCGATGCAGGCGCAGCCGACGCGATGCGTCGTCGTAGCGCACATCGACACTGCTGCCACTGTTGAGCCACAACCGCGAACCGTCGGCCAGCGTCAGCGCGCGGCGCTCGCCGATGCCGGTGCGATAGTCGGCCGACCAGTGCCGCCACAACTGCGTGCCACCGCCGAGCCAGCCGCACGCCACGGCCAGCCCGGCGATACCGAGCATCTGCACAGTGTGACGGCGCGTCCGCGCCGGCGCTTGCAGTGCCCGCAGCGCGGGCGCGGCGGGCAGTTCACCGAAGCGGCTGCCGATCTGCTCGACGCGCTGCCACGCCAGACGGTGCTGCGCGCTCTGCGCCAACCAGTCACGCCAGCGTTCACGCTCGCACTCCGGCACACGCTCGCCGCCGAGCAGCGCGAACCACTCGGCGGCCTGCGCCAGCACGGCGAAGTCGATCGCACGGGCTCCGCCGTCACTCATGCTCGGCACTCAACGCGTCCTGAAACAGCAGGCACTGCAGCATCGCCTGCGCCATGTACTTCTTCACCATCCGCTCCGACACACCGAGATGCGCGGCGATATCGCCATAGGTGCGCCCCTCCAGCTGCGACATCAGGAACGCCGTGCGCACCTTCGCCGGCAGGCATCGCAGCATCGCGTCAATACCGAGCAGCGCCTCCAGCAGGATCTCGCGCTGCTCCGGCGATGGCGCCAATGCCGGCGGCTGCAGCGCCAGCGACTCGCGCCAGGCGCGCTCGATCTCGCGCCGGCGCCACAGGTTGACCACCAGTCCGTGGGCGATCGTGGTCAGGTAGGCGCGCGGCTGCCGCAGCACCACACGCTCGGGCTTCAGCAGAATGCGCACGAAGGTGTCGTGCGCCAGATCGGCGGCGTCGGCATGGCAGCCGAGCCGCCGCCGCAACCAATCGTGCAGCCAGCCGTGGTGGTCGCTGTAGAGCGTGTGGATCGCCTGTTGCGGGGAATCGGCGGTGGACATGCGGGCCTCGAATCCGTCGAGGCTCCGCCTCAAATGCAGATAAGAATTGTTCGCATCCTATCGGTAACGGCGGGTGTGCTCAAGGTGCGCCCGAGATCACTCGATCTCGTCGTGCTCGATCACCGCCTGATGGCCGGGGCCGACATCGAACAGCACGTAGAAGCCGCCTTCGGGCCGTGTGAAGGTCAGGGTCGATGCCTTGTCGAGCTTGCCCGCGATCAGCACCGTGCCGTCGTGGGCGATCACGTCCATCGTCGTGCCGGGCGCGCCTTCGCCATCGGCGTACCCGCCCTTGCAGCGGATCGTCCGCGCATCGATGGCGGTGCACCTGGCGATCGGCTCATGAGCCATCGCCACCGCAGACAGAGCACCGAACAGACCGCACAGCAGCGCGCGAGGCACCGGCCTGCGCTTCATCGATTTCCCCGGTTCACCCATCACCTCATGCCCCCTTGCGCTTCTGCCGCTGCTGCTCGAACCACGCCACCGACGCCGGCGACACCTCGGACATGCGCCAGGAGGCCTGATGCACCGAGCCGTCCTTGCCGACCACCGTGAGCCACAGCTCGCTGTCCTCGGTCAGGTTGGCAGGCAGCTGTATCTCCACGCCGAGGTTTCTGCCCCGGCCCTCGAAGGCCATGCCCGATGCCCGCATCGAGCGCGGCTTGTTGACCTTCAGATAGGCGCTGCGGATGTCGAGGCTGCAGGCGTCGCAGAAGCGAATGCGGTAGGCCTTCAGCGGCACCCCCATGTCGACGATCTCCGGCGCCTTGCGATCGGCTTCCGCCAGCGTGAAGCTCCAGGGGCCGACCTCACCCTGCAGCGCATCGTCGCGCAGCAGTGGCTGCAGATCGGCGCTGATCAGGCTGCCGGCGAACACGCTAGCGGTGGCGACCAGCAGCGCGCCGGCCAGCCAGCGGCCACGATGATGACGCAGCACCACTGGCGCCGGCGCGGCCGCTTCTTCCGTCTGCCTGCGACTCTTGCGGGCGGGCTTCTCCCTGACCGGCGGCTGCCACGGCCATTTCGGCAGATAGAACACCAGCACCAGTGCGGCGACGCTGAGCCACCCCACCCAGGCGACGAGACCGACGCTCGCGCCGAGATCGTGAATGCTGAGAGCCAGGGCCAGCACCAGCAGCAGCCAGCCAACCACACGGGCAGTGAGGCGCCAGCGCGGTTCGAGCACCCGTCGCAGCAGGTGCTTGCAGTGTTTTTCCATCGCCATCGCCAGCGCTGTGAAACCGGCCAGACCGAGCAAAAGAACCAGCAGATGCAGGATCATGCCGCCCCTCCACGCAACAGCCAGCACAGCGATGTCGCCACCAAGGTGCCCGCTAACAGGCCAACCCAGGCGCGGGTGGCGCTGCGCGTGGCGAACACCCAGATCACCACGACGGTATAGAGGGTGAAGCTGAGCATGGTCGACGCCATCAGCGCCTGTGCCTGCGGCAGCGGCCACACCAGCGCCAGCAGCACGGTCAGCGCCGAAACCAGCGCGTAGCCGCCGAATATCGCGGCGGCCACGCGGGACGCGACCGCCCAGCGATAACGCGTCAGTTCACTCATCGATGTCTGCACGGTCATGCGGCCCCCTGTTCAATGGCGACCGTTCCAGCAACCGGGGACTCGGATACCTTGGCCCTGGCCGAACTGAATCGACGGCCGACTTTGATAGCCATCACGGCGCAGATCGCCGCCAGCCCCCACAGCGTCAGGTCGACGCCGGCCAGTGCCCAGTCGCCGCGCACCAGCGTGTTGCCCAGATGTTTGTCAGTGGTCAGCGCATTGATCAGCGGCACCAGCGCATAGGCGGCACAGGCGGCCCACAGCAGCTCGATCCAGGCCCGGTGCAGCGGCCGCGCCATCGCGTAAAACAGGCTACCGAGCCAGACCGCGAACAGCGTATGCAGCTCCCAGTCGGCACGATCGGTGATCGCCACCGGCAGCAGCCGGTTGGCCCAGAAGAAGGTGGCGACGGCCAGCGGCAGGCCGGCCAGCGTGGCGACGTTCAGCGTCTCCACCAGACGCACGCCGAAGTCCTCCCACAGCGGCGGCTGCGGCGCGTCGAGGTGCTGCTTGCGGCGCTTCACCGTCCACAGCACCAGGCCGGTGCCGATCATCGCGCAACCGAGCAGACCCGAGGCGAAGTAGAGCCAGCGTCCCCACGTCGTGGCGAAGAGGCCCTCGTGCAGCGCCAGCAGCACGCTCTGCGTCTGCCGCGTGGCGCCGCCGGCGGGCGGCTCCGGCGGCAGCGGTGCGCCGGTTTCGGCGTGGAAACGCAGCGTCGGCGCATTCCAGATGTTGACGCTGCCGCCGTACACCTTGCCGATGACGATCTCCGGTGGCTCACCGACATGGCGTTCGACCGTCACCGAGCGCACCTGCCCCGCGCCCCACTCGGCTTCGGCCTGCGCCACCAGCGCCGCGACGGAAATCTGCGGGCGACCGATCGCATCGTGCTCGTGCTCGCCGAACAGCGCCTCGAAGTAGGCTTCGCGCCCCTGACGGTCGGTGCCGTACAGCGCGGCCATGCCGGCCGGCATGTACTGATACATGAAGAAGACCAGACCGCTGTAGGTGATCATCAGGAAGAACGGCAGCGCCATCACGCTGACCAGGTTGTGCGCGTCCAGCCACGAGCGCTGCCCCTTGCCGGGCCGGAACGTGAAGAAGTCCTTGAAGATCTTCTTGTGCGTGATGACGCCGGTGACGATCGCCAGCAGCATCAGCATCGTGCAGACGCCGACGACGCGGTAGGCGACGTCGTAGGGCATGTAGTGCAGCGCGTAGTGCATCTGGTACAGGCCGCCGCCACCGGCGGTGGCGCGCGGCTCGGCATCCGGCGGCAGCGTGGCGCCGCTGACCGGGTCGAGCCGCTCCGAGCCGCCGATGCCGCGGTCGTGACCGGGCTCCGGCATCCCTTCCCAGCGGATCGAGAAATCCTGCCAGCCGCGCGGCGCCAGCGAACGGTGCGGCAGCGTGATGCTCCAGCTCGCCGCCACCGGCGCCACCTGCTCCAGCCGGTTGAAGGCGTGCTCGATCAGCGGCGCCTTGTCGGGAAACGACTGCGCCTGCTGGAACGGCCGCTCGGGCTGCATCCAGCGGGTGATCTCGTCATCGAAGTAGCCGGCGGTACCGGTGACGAACACGAAGAACAGCACCCAGCCGACCACCAGCCCGGTCCAGGTGTGCAACCACGCCATGCACTGGCGGAATCCTTCTTTCATGACGGCCTCATCGATACCGGCAGGCTTTAGAGAATGAGAAGCGTTAACAGGCGCGAATTATGCCCCAACAGCGTGCACGCGTCACACCGAAGTTTCCGGTCGGGACCGCGCGGCGCGGCCGGGGGCCCACGATCGACTTGGCGAGCGGCACGAGCAGTGCGTTAGCATCGACGGCCCGGTCGGCCGGCCGCGCGCCGCGCCGCCATCCGAACCGATACCCCCGGAGACTTCATGAGCGATCTCGGCGACTTCCCCATCACCCGCAAGTGGCCCGCCAGCCATCCCGAGCGGCTGCAGCTGTACTCGATGACGACGCCGAACGGCGTCAAGGTCTCGATCCTGCTGGAGGAGTTGGGCCTGCCCTACGAGGCACACCTCGTCGACATCACCAGCGACGACCAGTTCTCGCCGGAATTCCTGTCGCTGAACCCGAACAACAAGATCCCCGCCATCCTCGACCCCGACGGCCCCGACGGACGTCCGCTGCCGCTGTTCGAATCCGGCGCGATCCTGTTCTACCTCGCCGGGAAGTGCGGCCGCTTCCTGCCGGACAATGCCGCGGCCCGCTACGAAACGCTGCAGTGGGTGATGTTCCAGATCGGCGGCATCGGCCCGATGTTCGGCCAGCTCGGCTTCTTCCACCGCACCGGCGGCAAGGACTACGAGGACAAGCGCCCGCTGAGGCGCTACGCCGACGAGTCGCGCCGCCTGCTGACGGTGCTGGAACGGCGTCTGACCGGCCGGCAATGGATGATGGGCGACGACTACACCATCGCCGACATCGCGATCTTCCCGTGGGTGCGTGCGATGGTGGTTTTCTACGAAGCCGACGAACTGGTCGGCTTTCGGGATTTCACCAACGTCCGGCGCGCGCTCGATGCCTTTCTGGCACGGCCGGCCGTGATCCGCGGGCTGGAGGTACCGAGGCGCGCACCAGAGAGCACCTGAGGCGGGAGCTGATCCTCTTTCATCCCGACCGGGAACCGGGACACACGGCACCACTGCCAGATATTCAGTAGTGACCGCGCAGGGTCAGTAACATGTTGCGCGGCGTGCCGTAGTAGTTGCCACCCGAGGTGGTGCCCACCACCTGGTAGTAGCGCTTGTCGAACAGATTGTTGACGTTCAGCGCCGCCGTCCAATGATCGTCGATGCGATATTCGGCGAAGACATTCCACAGCGCCCGGCCCGGCTCGCTGAACTGGTAGGCGACATTCGGTCCATCGAAGCCACCGGTACCATCGAGGCCACCGGTCGGGTTCCAGCTCCTGACCGTGCCACTGTTGAAGAAGCCGGACTGGGCCTGCACGCCGCCACCGACTTTCAGGCCAGCCAGCGCGCCCTGCAACCGGTAGCTGCTCCACAGACGGAAGATGTGCTTGGGCGTGTAGCTGGCGTAGCGATTGCCGTCGTTGCTGCCGTACTCGGTCTTGTTGTCGTCGTAGGTATAGCCGGCGTTGATCTGCCAGTGGTCGGTGAGCGCACCGCTGATATCGATCTCCACACCCTGGGCGAGAAACTTACCATCCCCGCGATAGCAGCAGTTCTTGCCGGCCTCGTTGAAGGCAGGGTCGGTGCCCAGGGAAACCCGGTAGTTGTCGCGTGTGGTGCGGTAGAAAGTGACGTTGCTGTTGAGGCGGCCATCGAAATGCTCACCCTTGATGCCCAGCTCCCAGCTTTCACCCTCGGTCGGGTCCAGCGGGGAATGGCTTGTGGTGTAGTAGTTGCTCTGGTCTTCGTAGCTTTCCGCGCGGGTGAGATAGGCGGTCCAGTTGTCCGCGAAGTCATAGATCAGGCCGTAGTACGGCGTGAAGTATCCGTTGTTGTCACCTTCCTTGACCTTATGCGGTACGCCATCGCAGACGGTTGTCCAACTTGCGCAGGAGCCATTGGGCAAGGGGAAGTTGTTGGTCCCCGTGCTCCAGGTTTCGAAACTGGCGTAGCGCCCGCCCAGTACCAGCTTCAGCGGTCCGTGGATCTGGAAGTTGCCGTAGGCATAGAAGCCTCGCTGCTTCTGCCGGGAGTCGTTGTCCCAGCCGTCGTACATGCTCGGGGGATAGACGAAACGATCGGGATCGAAATCCGACCAGTCCTGCACGGGCAACGGCTCGCTGTGGTAGCTGATCAGGCTGTATTGGCTCATGTCGCTGTAGTCCGCGCCGAAGGCGAACTGCTGCCGCCGGTTCCACAGGTTCAGGTCGCCGATCAGGTTGATATCCAGCGCATCGACTTCCCGGTTCCAGTCGGCCCGCGTGGTCGCCGCACCACCCTCCCCGATCCGGGTCTCCGGGTTGACGACGCCCTGGTAGACGGTCATGACATTGTGCCCATTGCGGGTGGTGGTCCGTGATGCGCCGGCTTTCAGCCTCCATTGTTCGTTGAACTCGTGTTCGAGGAGGACGAACAGGTTTTCGATGTCATAGCTGCGCTCTGCCCAGTCGGGATATCCAACGCTGCGGCTGATGGAAAGCGGCTGTCCGTCGGCATAGCGCGGCAGGCCGGGCGACTGGTCGGGGGCTCCGTGCTGGGTATCGAGGCTGGCGCCGAAGCCAAGCACGGTACTGTCTGACAGATCGGCATCGATCACCCCATAGACGGTGCTTTTGCGATTGCCGTCGCTGTCGTAGAAATGGTCGTTGGTGTTGCGCGCCAGCACCAGGCGCCCGCGCACCCGGCCATCGGCCAGCAGCGGCGAACTGAGGTCGATCTCGCCGGCGTAGTTGTCCCAAGATCCTGCCGACAGCGCGGTCTTCAACTGGAAACTGTCCGTTGGCCGCTTGCGCACCAGGTTGATGGTGCCAGAGGGCTGGCCATTGCCAGAGAACAGGCCGTCCGGACCACGCAGCAGCTGTACGCTGTCGTATTTCGCCATCCCGCTGTTGCTGCCGCCGCCCCGACTGTTGCCCAGGACCGGCGAAGAGATGCTCAGGCCATCGGCCATGATCGAGGTCAGCGCATGGCCACGCGAGTAGAAGCTGGCATCGTTCGCATTACCTGCACTGAAGGTGGTGGTCACGCCGGGCAACTGGTTCATCGCGTCATACAGGCTGAGTATGCGTTGGTCGTCCAGCTGCTGACGGCTGATCACTGAGATGGAGCGCGGTACTTCGCGCAGGGATTCACCCATCCTGCCGCCAACGGTAGCGACACTGGTCGTGTAGCTGTCGCTGCCTTCGGTGCGGGTATCCAGCCCGCTCGCCTGCACCTTCACCGCCTTCAGCAGCGCGGCATCCTGCGACAGCGGTCGCAGCGAATAACTGCCGTCGGGCCGCAGCACCCACTCCAGCCCGGTACCGGCCAGCAGCGCCGCGAAGCCGGCCTCGACGCCGTAGCTGCCGTCCAGCCCGCCGGTGCGCTTGCCGCGCGCCAGCGCCGGGTCGTAGGTCAGCGTGACACCGGCGAGGCCGGCGAAACGGGTCAGCGCCGCATCCAGCGCGCCGGGCTCGATCCGGTAGTGCCGCTGCACGGCGGCGGGTTCGGCCAGCGCGGCGGGCGCGGCCTGGCCGAGGGCAATCAGCAGCCCGAGGGCCAATGGGGTCAGACGGTTGCGGGAGCGAAAAAACATCGGTTCATCCTTCTCGATAACGGCGTGCTTTCCGGAAGGCCGAACGAGAAGAAAAAAGAGACAGACAAAAGCGAAAATTTTTTTATGGCCTGCCATCCATGGCGGCCACCCTTCGGGTCGCCGCTGGCGCGGCGCTGAAAATCGCTCCTGGCGATTTTTTATCCGGTGCCGTCCAACGTCGCCACCTGCACCCAGTAGCGGGTGAAGCGCTCGATTCGCACCGGCAGCGTCTGCGCGATCGCCGACAACGCGACATCAATGTCGAGCACCGGCAGCGCCGCCGACAGCCGCAGGCCCGCCACCGCCGGATCGCAGCGCAGCAGCCCCGGCCGGTAGCGCCCGAGTTCAGCGAGCACGTCGCCCAGACGCTCGTCGTTGACGATCAGCACGCCCCGGCTCCAGGCATCGGCGCTGTCGGCGGCACCGACGATGTGCGCCTGCGTCGCGTCGAACTGGCCGCGCTCACCGGCAGTGACGATCACCGGTGACGATCCGCCATCGATCGGGCGCAGTTCGACGGCACCGGCGAATACCGCGACACCGGTCGCGCTGTCGTCGAGGCGCACGGTGAAACGGGTACCCAGCGCGGTAGCCAACCCGTGCGGTGTGCCGACACTGAACGGCCGCTGATCGGCGCGCGCCTCGGCGGCGGTCTTGATCAGGATTTCGCCCCGCAGCAACCGCAGGTGGCGCCGCGTGTCGTCGAACCGCAGCGCCACCGCGCTGCCGGTATTCAGTTGCAGCAGCGAACCGTCGGCCAGCTGCAGCGTGCGCTGCTCGCCGGTGCCGGTACGCAGATCGGCACCCCAGCCACCGGGCACAGCGGCGCGCTGACCGATCCAGCCGACACTGCCGGCAACCAGCAGCGCCAACGTGCCCTGCGCCATCCGGCGCCGGCTGCGGCCGGCGCGCGACAGCGTGTCGACGGCGAGCGACCCCGATGCCTCGTCGAGCCGCCGCGCGAACTGCTCGACGCGCTGCCACGCCCGTTCGTGCAGTGGTGAGGCGCGCCGCCAGGCCAGCAGTTCCGCGCGCTCCTCCGCACTCGCCCGCTCATCGCGCAGACGCGCGAAGAACTCGGTCGCCTGCCGCAGCGCATCGTGCTCGGTGGTCGATGCCAGAACTCTCATCACGATGACTCCGCTGCCATCAGGCAGTGCATCAGCGCACGCGCCACGTACTGCTTGACGGAGCTGACCGAAACGTCGAGGCGCGCGGCGATCGCGGCGTAGGTCAGCCCCTCCAGTTGCGCCGCGAGAAAGGCGGCGCGCACCTTCGCCGGCAGCCCGTGCAGCAGCCGGTCGACCTCGACCAGCGTCTCCAGCACGATGGCGCGCCGCTCCGGCGACGGGTACTCCGCCTCCGGCAACTCCGCCAGCGCCTGGTGCCAGGCCGCCTCCAGCTGGCGACGGCGCAGCTGGTCAATCATCAAACCGCGGGCGACGGTGGCCAGATAGGCTCTCGGCTCGCGCACGCTGGCCAGGCTCTTCTGCACCAGCACGCGCACGAACGTGTCCTGCGTCAGGTCGGCGGCATCCGCCGGGCAGGCGGTCTGCCGGCGCAGCCAGCCGCGCAGCCAGGCGTGGTGCTCCTCGTAGAGCAGCTGTACCGTCCGCTGCCGGGACTCGTCGCAACTCACGGCGCGACGCCCCGGCGCGGACGGCAATCGGACAATGACAAACGCCGCCGGTCGTCGAAACCGGCGCGCAGCGCACTGGCGGAACAAATGGCGGGGATTTTCGCCGCGGGCATGGAAGGGCGCCTCTATCCGACGAGGCGCCGAGCCTCAGATGCAGATAAGAATTGTTCGCATCCTGTCGACAACGGCTGGTGCGCTCAAGATGCCCCTCTACTGCGACGCCGGCTCCAGCAGCTCGGCGAACACGGCGGCGGCGGGAATCGTCAGCTCCACGCTGGCCAGCACCAGCGACGCATCACCGGTGGTGGGATGCAGCACCCACAGGCCATCCTCACCGCGGCGATAGAGGTCGCAGCTGCGGCTGTCGATGTCCACCAGCAGGTATTCCCGCAGGTTCGGCAGCTGCCGATAGGCGGCGAACTTGGCGCCCCGGTCGTAGGCCGCCGTGCTCGGCGACAGCACCTCGACCAGCAGGATCGGCTCGGACTTCTGCAGGTCGCTGTCGCGATCGGCGGCACTGCAGGTCACCAGCAGGTCGGGGTAGAAGTAGCCGTCGGCCTCGGCCACATGCAGGCGCATGTCGCTCATGTAGGTGCGGCAGGGCGTGCCGGCCAGGTGCTGGCGCAGAGCAATCGCCAGATTCAGCGCGACAGTGACATGCCCATCGCCGGCACCGGCCATCGCGAAGACCTCGCCGTTCAGATACTCGTGGCGTTCGGGCTGCTCCGCCTCCCAGCGCAGATAGTCGTCGGCACTGAACGGCGGCAGGGATTCGGCATGGGCCATGGCGCACCTCGTGGCGGTCGCGAAACCCGGCCATTCTGGCACGACCGGCGGTGAAGCGCAGAATCCTGCTCGGGTACCGCCAAACGGCCAATCTGCCGGTGGTGCGCCACCAGAGGGAATCGGATTACCACCGAAGGGCGGTCCCGCCCGTCAGAGCTTCACCGTCGCCGACAGCAGCAGCGTCCTCGGGTCGCCGATGCGGGTGCCGTTGAAGCCGTTCCAGTAGTGCTTGTTCGCCAAGTTGTGAACATCCAGCCGCAGCGTCGTCGGCTTTCCGACCACATCGAGTTCATAACGGGCACCGACGTCGAACAGGGTGTAGGCGGGCACCTCGTCGGTGTTGAGGACGTCGCCATAACTGGAGCCGTTGTAGATCGCCGCGGCGGACAGGCTCAGGTTGCGCAGCTGCGGCACGGTGTACTCGGCGCGCACCTTGAACAGCTGCTCGGCGACATCGGCCGGTTCCTTGCCCTCGAGCGCCGGATTCTGCTTCTGCTCCTCGACCTTGGCGTCGAGCCAGGTGAAACCGCCCAGGATGCTGAGGTTTTCGGTGAGCAGGCCGGTGGCGGTCAGCTCGATGCCCTCATGCACCTGCCGGCCGTCCTGCACGAAACGCGGTGCTGCCGGGTTGCTCACGTCGTAGTACTGCAGCCCTTTTTCGATCCGGAACAGCGCGGCATTGAGCGCCACACCGCCAAGCTCGGTCTTCGCGCCGATCTCGATCTGTTCGCTGACGAGCGGTTCGAAGACCTCGCCAGCGTTCGTCACCGGCACGCCGTTGTACAGATCGGCCGCCGTCGCGCCGGATTCCAGCGCCTCGATGTAGCTGACATAGGTGGTAAGGCGCGGCACCGGCTTGTACAGCAGCGAGACCGACGGCGTCAGCGCGGACTCGTCGTAGCCGGTGCCGCTCTTCTGGGTGATCGTGGTGTAAGCGGCACCCAGCAGCGCGGACCACTGGTCGTTGAACGCGACGTCGTCGCCGATGACCAGGTTGCGATACTCGCTGTGGCTCGACTGACGGAGACTGCCCCGGCTCACCGGCGCGACATTGGTCGGCCGCGGGATCACGGTGGGCGACGACAGCGACAGGCCGGTCAGATTGATGTTGGCGGCACTGGCGCCGCTCATTCGATATTGCCTGCTGTCGCTGTACTGATAACCGGTGGTCAGCTTGTGCTGGATCGCGCCGGTGTCGAACGCCAGATCGGCGTAGATGGCCGCGCCGGTATCGCGCTGTTCGCTCAGCAGCGTGTCGACGCCCCCGGCGTACACGCCACTGATCACCTGGTTGTAGGTATTGCCGGAAGTCAGCGTATTGCTGGTGCTTTCAGAGCCTCGCGTTCCCCGGTTGTCGATGTACGCGGCGCGAATGCCCAGGCGATCGCTGATCTGCCATTTCAGGTTGGCGCCGTAGCGGTTGTAGTCGTACCAGCGGTTGGTCCACGGCTGTCCCCAGGAGACGTCGTTGTCGATCGTGCTGGCAGCGGGCCTCGACACACCGTTGGCGAAGTACCAGTAGGTCTGCGAACCGTTGACGTCGTAGCTGTACTCCATCGCGTGGATCTGCGCCCAGAAATCCTCGAACAGATAGCCGTCCAGCGCCACGCTGTAGAAGCTCTTCTCGATCTCCTGACGCTCGATGGCGCTGTCGCCGCCCTGCTCGACCAGATTCACGCGATAGCCGTAGCGGCCGTCGGCGTCGAACTTGCCGCCGAAATCGCCGTGCAGATACCAGCTCTCGTTGCCGAGGCTGCTCGCGGTGATCTGGTTCAGCCGCTCCGCCGTGGAGTGTTTGGTGACGTAGTTGGTGACGCCGCCGACGTTGTTGGCGCCATACAGGAAACCGGAGAGCCCGTTCAGGATCTCGATGCGCGCGGTGTCCTCCATCGTGGCGGTGTGGTTGTACTGGTCGTCCGGAACGCCATCGCGATAGGAGCGCTGCACCGTGAAGCCGCGCATCATGATTCGCGGCTGGTTGTTCTCGTGCTGCGGGCGCACCAGCTGGGTGGTCGGGTTGATGCGGTAGACCTGATCCGGCGTGGAAGCCTGCAGGTTCTCGATCAGCTCCTCCGAATACACATTGAGCGAATAGGGCGTGTCCTGCAGGCTGCGCCCCTGCCACGGACCGACACCAGAAACCGTTTCGCTGCGATAGCCCGCCGCCGCGCTGCCGTCGGCAACGCCGGCGGCACTGACCTTCACCGGCGCCAGCGTCACCGAGCCGCTGTCGCCGGTGGGAATCGGCTGCAGCGTGAAGCTGGCACTCCCCTGCGCCACCGCCTGCAACCCGGTGCCGGCCAGCAGCCGCGCCAGCGCGTCGGCGACGCTGTACTCGCCATCGAGCCCCGGGCTGCGACGCCCCTTCACCAGCGCCGGCGCCGCCGCCACGCTGACCTGCGCCTCGCCGGCGAAACGCGCCAGCACCTCGTTCAGTTCACCGGCCGGAATCGTATAGCGGCGTAACTGCGCAGCGGCCTGATCGGTCTGCGCCAACGCGACGGCCGGCACCATCGACAGCGGCAGCGCCAGCATCAGCGCGGAAACGGCGGCGCGCACGGACAGTGCAACGGCACATGAACGGAAGGGTGGAACGGACATGGCGCACTCCTGAAAGGTCGGACGAAAACGAAGCTCTTCGCCGCCATGACACGCGAGCGCGCGGAAAGGGACAGGGTTCGGGAAATTTTTTGTCGATCAGACCGGCGCGAAGTCGCGCGGAACGATCGTGGTCCACCAGCGGCTGCGGCGGACGATCGCCACCGGCAGCACACCGGTCAGGCTGTCGAGCGCCGAATCGGTGTCGCGCAGCTGGAACGCGCCCGAGATGTGCAGCCCGGCGACGGCGGGATCGCAACGCAGCAGACCGGGACGGTAGCGCCCCAGTTCGGCGGCGAAGTCGGCGAGGCGCATGTCGTCGGCGCGCAACACGCCGCGTGTCCAGTCACCGGCATGGCGGTCGGCCGGCTCGGGGCCGGTGATCGCATCGGCGCCAATACGAACGGCGGCGCCCGCTTCGATGGCAACGGTGGCCACGCGCGTCGCGACCAGGCAGTGCCCCTGCTCCACCGCGACGCGCGTCTGCGAGCCGTCGCGGCGCACCAGCAGCGCGCTGCCGTCGGCGCGAATCTCGCCGTGCTCGGTGGCGACGATGAACGGGCGCGGCGACGACGCGATGTCGACCGCCGTTCGCAGCCGGATTTCGCCGTCGCGCAGCCGCAACAACCGGCGCTCTCGATCGAAATCGAGATCGACCGTGGTCGCCGTGTTCAGCTGCAACCAGCTGCCGTCGGCGAGCTGCAACTCGCGCTGCTCGCCGGTGGCGGTGCGGAGGTCGGCGCCGTAACCCTGCGCGCGCCAGCCCGCATGACCGACGGGTACGGCGATGGCGAGCAGCGCCAGCGTCTTCACCGCACTGCGCCGGTCGAGCCGTTGCTCGCGGCCGAGCGCCGGCTGCGCCAGCTCCGCCGGCATCGCCTTCAAGGTGCCGGCCAGCTCCTGCACGCGCTGCCACGCCTGTTCGTGACGCGGATCACTGGCGCGCCAGCGCTCGCAGGCGGCGCGCTCCGCGGCCGTGGCATCGCCCGCCTGCAGCTGCACGTACCAGGTCGCGGCCGCCGTGACGATGCGCCGATTGAAGGGGCTGCTCACGACATTACCCACAGACATTGCGCCAGCCCCTGCGCGACGTGGCGCTTGACCGTGCGCTCGCTGATGCCGAGCAGGCGGCCGATCTCGGCGTAGGCCAGGCCGTCGAGCTGTGCCAGCAGGAAGGCGCGGCGCACCCGCGCCGGCAGGCCGTCGAGCGCGGCGTCGACCTGCTGCAGTGTCTGCAGGATCTGCAGCTGGTGTTCCGCCGACGGCACCTGCGGCTCCGGCAGCAGCGCCAGCGCGTCGAGATAGGCGCGTTCGAGCGAGCGGCGCCGGAAGTGGTTCAGCAACAGGCGGCGCGCGACCGTGGTCAGGTAGGCGCGCGGCTCGCGCAGGTCGAGCGGCACCTGTGCCTGCACGGTCAGCACCCGCACGAAGGTGTCCTGGGTCAGATCGAAGGCGTCGGCGGCATTGCCGAGCCGGGCTCGCAGCCAGCCCTGCAACCAGCGGTGGTGATCGTTGTAGAAAAGATGGAACTGCTGCCGTGCGGCGGGTTCTGCGCTGGCCATCGAAGGTCGTCGCCGTGTCCGCTCAATGCAGCAGGCTGAAACCGCGCCCGACCGCCGCCGTCACCGGCGTGTCGATGTGCGACTCAATGGCTTCGGTGCGGCGCAGCGGCAGCAGCAGGCGCGCCACCTCCAGCGCCGCCGCGAAGCGCATCGCCAGCGAAGCCGCGACGCGCGCCGCCGTCGGCGGCAGCCACTGCGCCAGCAGCTGCTCCGCCGCGCTCATCTGCTGGTGCTGGTACAGCGCGATGCAGCTCAGGAACAGCCCCTCGTCGCGGCTGATGCCGTAGCAGCTGGCGTGATGCACCTCGATCGGCCGCCGGCTGCCGGCGAAGATCACGCCGAGCAGCGGATCGAACAGCTGACGCGCCGCCTCCTCCATCCCCGCCGCGCGCAGGCCGGCGCGCCAGTCCGGCAGCCGCGCACCGGCGGCATGGATATGGCACAACGCCCACAGCCGGAAGCTGACCAGCACCAGGCTCTCGGCGGTGCGCAGCTCCTGCACGGCGATTTCCGGTGGATAGCCGACGGCTTGCGGCTGGCTGTTCATGGTGGCTCCTGCTGGCGTGCACGGCCGGTTGCGACGATGCGTGCACGCTAACAAGCGCCAATCCTATTTGCAAATGATTCTTATTAATTAACTGGTGCCAGTCGCACCAGCTTCCCTTTCGACGTATCGGTCAGCAGGTAGATGGCGCCGTCCGGCCCCTGCCCGACATCGCGCACACGCTCGCCGAGCTCCTTCTCCAGCAACCGCTCCTCGTGCACGACACGCTCGCCATCGAGCTCGAGCCGCACCAGCTGCTTGAACCGCAGCGAGCCGACCAGCAGGTTGCCCTGCCAGGCCGGAATGCGCGCGTCGACGAAGGCCAGGCCGCTCGGCGCGATCGACGGCACCCAGTAGCGCAGCGGCTGCTCCATGCCGGCCTTCTGCGTACCCTCGCCGATGCTGCCGCCGATGTACTCCTTGCCGTAGGTGATGACCGGCCAGCCGTAGTTGCGGCCGGCGCGTGCGACGTTCAGCTCGTCGCCGCCGCGCGGGCCGTGTTCGTGCGTCCACAGCTCGCCGGTTTCAGGGTGCAGAGCGGCGCCCTGCAGGTTGCGATGGCCATACGACCAGATCTGCGGCAGCGCGCCGGTGCGATCGGCGAAAGGGTTGCCGCCGGGCGTCGAACCATCGGCGTCGATGCGCACCACCTTGCCGTGATGGTTGTCGAGCGTCTGCGCGTCGTCGCGGCGGTAGTAGCGGTCGCCGAGCGTGACGAACAGCGTGCCGTCGCGCGCGAACACCAGCCGCGAACCGAAATGGTTCGGGCTGTCGAATTTCGGCTGCTGGCGGAAGATCACCTCGACATCGCGCAGCGCATCGCCATCGAGCCGGCCACGCGCGACGGCGGTGCCGTTGCCGCCGTCACCCGCTTCGCTGTAGCTGAGATAGACGAGCTGGTTGTCGGCGAAGTGCGGATGCAGCGCGACATCGAGCAGACCGCCCTGCCCCTTCTCCACCACCGCCGGCACGCCGGCCAGCGGCGCCGACAGTGCGCCGTCGGCAGCGACGATGCGCAACCGGCCGGGGCGTTCGGTGACCAGCAGCCGGCCGTCCGGCAGGAAGGCCATGCCCCACGGGTGTTCGAGGCCGGTCGCCACCGTCTGCAGCGTGAAGGCCTGCTTCTCGCTGGCTACCGTCACCTCGTTACCGTGCGCCGCTGCCGCGCAGCACAGCAGTACCACCGCACAGATGTTGAGACCACGTTTACGTTTCGTTCTGCGCATGACTCACCCCCGTCTCTCGTCGAGGCCGGGATGGTAGCGCGAAACCGATCAGCGCTCGCGGCGCGGCCGCCACCAGCCGTACCACAGCGTCAGCGCCACCGGGATGCCGAGCCCGAGCCACGACAGCGCGTCGAACGGGCCGTCGCCGACCAGCGCCGCGATCAGTCCGACGATGGAGAGCAGGCCGATCCCGAGCGGCGCGCGGAAGATCCGCCACAGCGTGCGGCGCGGATTTTTTTTCTGCACTGCGGTCGCGTCGATGCTCACGATGCCGCTCCTTCGATCACGCCGCCCGCCTCGATCTCGTCGACGCGGCGCGCCACCGTGCCGCGGCGCCCGAGCCACAGGTAGAGGCCGCTGCCGAGCACGACGATGGTGACGATGTCGAGCAGCGCCCAGATGATCTTCAGCGGCATGCCGCCGTAGTCGCCGAAGTGCAGCGGCTGCGACAGGAACAGCGTTTTCACGTACCACGGCATCTCGCGCGTGTCGGTCAGCTCGCCGGTCACGGCGTCGACCAGCGCCGGCTGCAGCAGCCGCGACGTCACCGGCGTGGTGCCGTGCAGGAACACGGCGTAGTGGTGCTTGCTGGAGAACTGCGTGCCGGGCCAGGCGATCAGGCTCAGCTCCATGTGCGGCACGGCGGCGAGCGAGACCTCCTTCGCCGCCTGCACCGAACCGACCTGCTCCGGCGCCAGCGCCGGCAGCTCCCTGTAGGCCGCCGTCATCTCCGCCATCTGGTCGCTCTGCCAGACGTACAGCACGATCTGGCTCAGCGTGTTGATGGTGCCGGTGATGCCGACCACCAGCGCCCACACCAGCGTCACCACGCCGAGCAGGTTGTGCAGGTCGAGCCATTTCAGCCGCGCGCTGCGCTGCACGCGCACGGTGCCAAAATCGAGCTTGCGCATGAACGGCGCGTACAGCACGACGCCGGAGACGATGGCAACGGCGAACAGCAGCCCCATGAAACCGAGGAACAACATGCCCGGCAGCCCGGCGAACAGATCGACGTGCAGCTTGAACATGACGTACATGAAACCGCGATCCGGCGGCGGTTCGTCGAGCACCAGCGCCGTGCGCGAGTCGACGACGACGGCATTGGCCTCCTCCGGCGGCGCGTCGATCGACGACGCCATCAGCACCAGCGTCTGGTGCGGATGATGATCCGGGTCCCAGAACATGAAACGGATCACTTCATCCGGGCGTTGCTGGCGGGCGACGGCGGCGATCGCGTCGAGACTCGCCTCGGGCGTGTCGGCCGGCATCTCCGGCGCCACCAGCTGCTCGCCGAATTCGTGCTCGATCTCCTCGTGGAAAATCAGCGGCAGACCGGTGATGCACAGCAGCAGCAGAAAGGCGGTGCAGACGATGCTGGTCCACTTGTGGACCAGGAACCAGAGTTTGACGTTCATACGCGGTCTCCTGCGCGTTCGATCGGGAATGGCGGCCGGTACGCGCAGCGAAACCGGCGATCGGGTGCGGACGCCGTCATGGCAGGGACTCCGGGTCGAGCGGCACGTCGCGAACCGTGTCGCCGAACAGCCGCGCGCTCTGCGTCGCGGCGAGTTCGGCATCGGCCACCACACCCGAGAACTGCAGAAAGCTGTGGGTCAGCGACGGGTAATGGAGATCGGCGACCGGCACATCCTCGTCGCGCAGCCGCTGCGCGAAGGCACGCCCGGAGTCACGCAGGATGTCGAAACCGGCCGTGGCGACGATGCTCGGCGGAAAATCGCGCAGCGTATTGGCGCGCAGTGGGTCCATCAGGTCGTCCGGCCGGTCGCGGCTCTCATCGACGTCGGGAAACACGCGCGGCAGGATGAAATCGATGAAGGAGGCATCCAGCCCGTAGCCGTTGCCGAACAGTGCATACGAGCGATCCTGCTGCGGCAGCCCGGTTCCCGGGTAGTACAGCAACAGCGCGCGCGGTACGGGCCGGCCGGCCATCAGCTGGCGCTGAACCACGTTGATGGCGGCGTGGCCACCCGCACTGTCGCCGCCGACAGCGACGCGCTCCGCGTCACCACCGAAGCTGGCGGCGTTGGCGCGCGCCCACAGAAACGCATCCTCGACGTCATCGCTGGCGGCGGGATAGGGATGTTCCGGCGCCAACCGATACTCCACCGACACCACGATCACGCGCGCCTCGTTGGCCATCAGCCGCACGGCGCGGTCGAGAGCCGCGACGCTGGCGAAAACCCAGCCGCCGCCGTGCGCGTAGACCAGCACCGGCAGCGGGCCGGCATCGTCGACAGAAGGGTGATAGATACGCACCGCCACCGCGCCGTCGCGGCCGGGAATCCGGCGATCCTCGACCTGCGCCATCGGCGCGGTGACCTTGGTGAAAAGCTGCCACTGGCGGTCGATCGAACCGCGCACCCAATGCCGACCGCGCTCGAAGGAAAAGATCACCGGCATCGTGTACGGCATCAGCCGGGTCGCCGGCCGTATCTGCTCCAGCATGTACTGGAACTTGGGGTCCAGGCGCTGGCCGTCGATCACTTCGGGCGGATGCTGCAAGTGCTGCAGGAACCAGGATTCGGGCTGACGGTAGAACGCCAGCTCTTCCTCCTCCTGCGCCGTCGGCACGAGCGCAGCCGCCGGCGACGATGCCGGCAGCGGCCAGAACGCGAGAAAACCGACCGCTAGCAGCAATACCGCCATCAGCAGCAGGCCGATACGTTTGAGCCAGCGTGCGAACATCACTTCCCCTTTTCGCGGCAACGTCATCGCGCTCAGAAATCGACCGTCGCCGACAACAGCAGCGTGCGCGCTTCGCCGACGTGCAGGTAGCCGAACGTCGATACGCCCCAGTAGGCCTCGTCGAACAGGTTTTCGACATTGGCGCGCAGCACCAGCGGTTTGCCGAAGGCATTGGTGCGGTAGCGCGCGCCGATGTCAACGCGGGTCCAGGCATCGGCTTCCAGCGTATTGGCGGTGTCGATGTACTGCTCACCGGTGCGGATCACCCGCGCGGTCAGCGTGAAGCCGCTCAGGAACGGCGTATCCCACTCGCCGCCGAGGTTTATCTGCAGCTCCGGCACGCCGATCGCATCGTTGCCGTCGTCGACACCACCCTGCGTGCCGGTCAGCTCCGAGTCGATCCACGACAGGCCACCGAGCACGCGCACGCTCTCGACCGGCTCGCCGAACAGGTTCAGCTCGATGCCGCGATGGCGCTGCTCGCCGCTGAGCCGGAAGGTGTTGCCGACACGCACGCCGGTCGGCTGGCTCAGTTCATACAGCGCGACGGTGCCGCCCCACTGCCCCCAGTCGGCCTTGGCGCCGATCTCGATCTGCTCGGTCACGGTGGGCTCGAACACTTCGCCGGAATTGGTCAGCGTCGGATCGATCGGCGCGGTCGGCCCCTGGCTCAAACCCTCGACATAGCTGGCATACAGCGACACGTTCTGCCACGGCTTGACCACCACGCCGGCCACCGGCGTCAGCTCGCGCTCGTCGTACGGTGCGCCCGACGGCGCGCCAGTGGTGAAGTCGTAGTTCTGCACCTCCACTCGCTGCTGCCGCACACCGAGCGTCAGCTTCACACGGTCATCGAGAAAACCGAGCGTGTCGGCAATCGCGTAGCTGGTCAGCGTGGTTTCGCTCATCCTGTTCTTGTCGACGTCGATGCCGGCCGTCGACACGTCGATATCGCCCACGGAGGCGTGAATGCTGCCCGCTCTCGGCGCGAAGCTGGTGTAGAAGAAAATCTCCGTGTCCTGTTCGACACGGGTGGCGCCAACCGCGAACTGGTGTGATACCGGCCCGGTCACGAAGGCCGCGTTGAGGCCCATCTCGTACGAGCGCGAGTCGATGTCGAACAACTGCCATGCCGGCGCGTAGAGATAGTTGCCGTCGTTGTCCATCAGCATCGGGTTGCCGGTGAGGGCATCCATGCTGCTGCTGCGCTCGCCGGCGCCCGCGTAGACCGTGATGGCCTCGGCGAGGTCGTACTCGACCCGCGCGACGACGGAGCTGTCCTCCATCTCCAGGTCGCCCCATGCGCCGGGATAACTGAGATCGCCATCCGGTGCATCGGGCAGTCTGGTGACGGCGCCGAGCGTGAACTGGCGGACGACACCGTCGATCTCCTGCTGCTGATGGAGCGCGTCAAGGCTCGCGCGCAGCCGTTCGCCGCGGTAATCGAGCGCCAGTACCGCCAGCTGGTCGCCGGTGTCCTGGTGATCGACGGTGGAATCCCCGCCGCGCAACATGCCGTTGAAACGGGCGCCGAACGCATCGCCGTCGCCGAACCGGCGGCCGGCATCGACATGCGCGCCGACGATCGATTCCGACACGTACTCCGCCGTCACCCGCGTCAGCGGTTCGACCGACGCGCGCTTCGGCACGATGTTGATGGCTCCGCCGATGCTGCCGCTCGGCGCCATGCCGTTCAGCAGCGCGTTCGGGCCCCGCAATACCTCGACGCGCTCGGCCATCTCGATCGGCACGCGGAAATAGGGCATCAGCCCGTACATGCCGTTCAGCGCGACATCCTGACTCGCGACCGGAAAGCCGCGCAGCGTGAAATCCTCGTTGATGTTGGTGCGGGCACTGGCACTGCGCAGCGCCGATTCGTTGGCCAGCACGTCGACGACGCTGCGCGCCTGCTGGTTCTCGATGGTCTGTGAGGTATAGCTGGTGAGGCTGAACGGTGTGTCCATGATGTCGCTGTCGCCGAGCACGCCGAGCCTGCCACCGCGCGCCACCTGACCACCGGCATAGGCCGGGCTCGCCGCACCGCCGGCGACCGCGTCGGCCGACACCTTCATCGCCGGCAGCACGACGGCGCTGCCGGCCGGCACCGCGCGCAGCGTGTAGCGGCCGTCGGCCTGCCGCACCGCCTCGACGCCGGTGCCACTGAGCAGCCGCCGCAGTGCCTCGTCGACACCGAAGCTGCCGCGCAGGCCGGTGCTGCGCTTGCCGGCGGTCAGGCTGGCGTCGCCGGCGAGAAAGATGCCGGTTTCGGCGGCGAAGCGGTTCAGCGCGGCGCCGAGCGGCCCGGCCGGAATCGCGTAACTGATCGGCGCCGCACGCTCGGCGGCAGCCGGTTCGGCGGCGAACGACAGCGGCATGGCTACGGCCAGCGACAGCGACAGCGCGAGGCCGGTGCGCGAGAAGGGGGCGGCGAGGTGACGACGTGGCATGGTGGTTTTCCTGGCAGAGAGGTTCGAATCGGCAACTGCTTCTGCCTGAATCGAACGACACCGCCAAAAAGGGAACCGCCGCGCAAAAAAATCCTCGGAAGCGATTTTTGGCGCCACGTCAGTGGCGACCTCGCAGGGGTGGCCGCCATGGATGGTGGCCACAAAAAATCGCCGGAAGCGATTTTTCATGGCAGGCCATCCGCGGCCTGCCGCCCTTTGGGCCGCCGCTGGCGTGGCAATGGAAATTTCTCCCGGAAATCTTTCAGGCCGCCTCCACCGTGATCCACCACGGCAGCGTGCGCCGCACCCGCACCGGCAGCGCCGCCTCCAGCAGCGCGAACACCTGCTCCGGATCATCGACCGGGAAGGTGCCGACGACGCGCAGGTCGGCCACCTCGGGCGCGGCGGCCAGATAGCCGCGACGATAGCGGCCGAGCTCGGCCAGCAGCTCGCTCAGCGCGATGTCGTCGGCCAGCAGCAGGCCGCGCGACCACGATTCCCGCGCGCGCTGCGCCGGCTGTGGCGTCGAGATCGCCGCGGTGTCGAAACGCACCTGCTCGCCGGCCTGCACCAGCCGCGTCGCCGCGTCGTTGCGCACCTCGACCGCGCCGTCGTAGACGGCCAGATCGGTGAACCCGCACTGCTGGCGCACCGAGAAGCGCGTGCCGAGCGCGTGCATGCGTCCCTCGCCCGACTCGACCACCAGCGGCCGCGCATCGGCGGCGGTGTCGAGCAGCAGTTCGCCGTCGAGCAGCAGCAGCCGGCGCCGCCCGGCGTCGAAATCGACATCGAGCGCACTGGCGGTGTTGAGCCAGAGATCGCTGCCGTCGGCCAGCCGCACGCGGCGCACTTCGCCGACGGCAGTGCGGTGGTCGGCGTGCCACGCCAGCAGCCGGCGCGACCCGGCCGCGCCCCCGACCACGCCATGGCCACCGAATCCGAGCGCGCCGGCCGCGGCCAGCAGCGCCAGCGTCCGCAGCGCCTGCCGGCGGCCGCCGTCGCGCGGCAATGCCAGCGCCGCGTCGGCGGCATCGCGCCCGGCGCCGTGCCGCAGCGGCGCGAAATGGCCGCTGACCCGCTCGACGTAGCGCCAGGCGGCGCGGTGTTCGGCGCTGGCGTCGAGCCAGCGGCGCCAGCCGTCGCGCTCGCGCGCGGCGGCGTCCTCGTCCTGCAACCGCGCGTACCACCGCGCCGCCTGCTGCAGCGCGGCGAAGGTCGGCACCGGCGCGCCGTCGCTCACAACGACTCCGGCGCCATCACGCCGGCCTCCAGCGCGATGCAGTGCAGCATCGCCTGCGCCATGTAGCGCTTGACCATGCGCTCGGAAACGCCGAGACGCAGGCCTATCTCGCGGTAGGTCAGGCCGTGCAGCTGCGCCAGCACGAACGCGCGCGACACCTTCGGCGGCAGCCGCCGCAACAGCGCATCGACCTGACCGAGCGCCTCCAGCACCATCGCCCGCTGCTCGGCGGAGGGCTCCTCCAGCTCCGGCTGTGCCGCCAGCGCCTCCAGCCAGGCGCGCTCGATCTGCCGGCGCCGCCACAGGTCGACCATCAGGCCGCGGGCGACGCGGCTCAGGTAGGCGCGGGCGCCGTCGAAGCCGTCGAAGACCGGCGGCTTCAACATCACCCGCAGGAAGGCGTCGTGGGCGAGATCGGCGGCATCGCCGCTGTCGCCGAGCCGGCGAGAGAGCCAGCGGCAGAGCCAGCCGTGGTGGTCGCTGTAGAGGGTGTCGATCGGAATCGGTGCAGAGGTGTCGCTGGCTGCCATGGCGGTCGCCCATCTCCGTCGAGGCGGCGGCCCTCGATGCAGATAAGAATCGTTCGCACTTTATCGGTGGAAGCCGCGCATGTGCAAGCGCGGGATCGCCCGTTACAATCCGCGCCCATGACGCTGCTCAAACTTTGTTCACTGCCGCCCCTGCCCTGCCTCCGCAAGTTGCTGCCACTGCTGGCGCTGGCCGCGCTGCTGGCCGGCTGCGGGCAGTCGGACCACCTGAGCGAGATCAAGGCGGCCGGCGTGCTGAAGGTGGTGACCCGCAACGGCCCGACCACCTACTACGAGGACCGCCACGGTCCGACCGGTTTCGAATACCAGCTCGCCGAGCTGTTCGCCAAGCGGCTCGGCGTGCGCCTGGAGATCCAGACCGAATCGAGCCTCGACGCGCTGCTCGATACCGTCGAGCGCGGCCGCGTCGACCTCGCTGCCGCCGGCCTGACGATGACGCCCGACCGCCTCGAACGGGTGCTGTTCACGCCGCCCTATCTCGACGTCGAGATGCTGGTGCTGGTGCGCGACGACCACCCGCCGGCGCTGAGCACGGCCGATCTGGCCGGCCTGCGGCTGCAGGTGCTGGCCCACAGCAGCCACGCCGAGGCGCTGCGCGATCTGCGCCAGAGCCACCCGACACTGCAGTGGATCGAGTCCGAGGATGTCGAGACCACCGACCTGCTCGATGCGCTCGACGAGGGCACGATCGACGCCACCATCGTCGACTCCAACGAATACATCGCCAACCGCGCCTTTTATCCGCGCCTACGCGTCGCCTTCCGCATCGGCCAGCCGGCGCAGCTGGCGTGGGCGGTGTCGCAGCGCGAGTCGAGCGGCGCGCTGCTGAAGGAGCTGGAGACCTTCTTCACCGAGCTGCGCGGCGACGGCCGTCTGGCGCAGATGATCGAGCGCCACTACAGCCACACCGAGGCCAACAGCCTGATCGACTCGACCGCCTTCAACGAGCGCTCGACGACGGTGCTGCCTCGCTACCTCGACCACATCCAGAACACCGCCGACGAATTCGGTCTCGACTGGCGCCTGCTGGCGGCGATCAGCTATCAGGAGTCGCACTGGAACCCGCGCGCGGTCTCGTTCACCGGCGTGCGCGGTTTCATGATGCTGACGCTGCCGACCGCCAGGGCGATGGGCGTGCGCGACCGCGAGGACGCGCAGCAGAGCCTGCGCGGCGGCGCGCGCTACTTCGTGCGCACGCACCAGAAGATTCCGGGGCGGATCAGCGAACCGGACCGCACCTGGTTCGCGCTGGCCGCCTACAACGTCGGCCTCGGCCACCTGGAGGATGCGCGCAAGCTGGCGCTGCGACTCGGCAAGGACCCGGACAAGTGGGCCGACGTCAAGGAAGTGCTGCCGCTGCTGTCGCGCCAGCAGTGGTACAGCAAGACCCGCCACGGCTACGCGCGCGGCAGCGAGCCGGTGCGCTTCGTGCAGAACGTCCGCCACTACTACAACCTGCTGACCTGGAGCGACATCGCCCGCCAGCGCACGCCGCCGGCGACGGTCACCGAGCAGTACCTGCCGGAAGGTTTCGACCTGACGCTGAACGCGCTGTGAGGTATTTCTCCCCCCGCCCTTCAGGGAGAGGGGCCGGGGGAGAGGGTATCGCAGCGAAAACCGCCCTCTCCCTAACCCTCTCCCTGAAGGGAGAGGGGATCTGATCAGCAGCTCCCTGAAACGCCGCGACGATTGCGGAAGAACGTCCGCATCGTCTCGCCGCACTCATCGGCGAGCACCCCGCCGACACACTCGATGCGATGGTTGAAGTGCGGCGCCGACGCCAGCGCCAGCGCGCTGTCGACGGCGCCGGCGCGCGGCTCGGCGGCGCCGAACACCAGCCGCGCGATGCGCGCGTGCATCAGCGCGCCGACGCACATGCTGCACGGCTCGATGGTGACGTAGAGCGTGGCGCCGGGCAGGCGGTAGTTATCGACCCGCCGCGCCGCGTCGCGCAGCGCGACGATCTCGGCGTGCGCGGTCGGGTCGCAGGCGCCGATCGGCTGGTTGTGGCCGCTGCCGATCAGCTTGCCGTCGCGCACCACCAGCGCGCCGACCGGCACCTCGCCGCGCCCAGCCGCCAGCCGCGCCAGCTCCAGCGCCTGCGCCATCCAGTAGCGGTCGCTCTCCGCATCGTCCGACATCGCGCCCCGCCTACCCCGCTTCCGCCCGGTTGCGCCCCTGCTCCTTGGCGCGATACAGCAGCTGGTCGACCCGTTCGATGAACGCCAGCGGCGCGTCGTCGCGCGTCGGCACGATGGTGCCGACGCCGAGGCTGACCGTCAGCAGCTGGCTCACCGCCGAGTACGCGTGCGGAATCTGCAACTTGAAGATCAGCTGATGACAGCGCTCGGCGATCTTCTGCGCCGCCGTGGCATCGGTCTCCGGCAGCACCAGCACGAACTCCTCGCCGCCGAAACGGGCGAAGAAATCGCGCGCGCGGGCACCGGCACCCGAAAGCGCGCCAGCCACCTGTTTCAGGCAGTCGTCGCCGCGCAGGTGGCCGTAGTGGTCGTTGTACTGCTTGAAGTAGTCGATATCGAGCATGATCAGCGACAGCGGCAGACGCGTGCGGCGCGCGTTGTCCCACTCGGTCTCGAAGATCGTGTCGAACAGCCGGCGGTTGGCGACGCCGGTCAGGCCATCCTTGAACGACAGCTCCTCCAGCTCCTGCTTCAGCCGCAGCAGCTCCTGCTCGGTCTTCTTGCGCTCGCTGATGTCGAACATGAAGCCGACCAGCGCCTCGACTTCGCCGTCGCCGCGCCGGATCACATGCACGACGTCGCGAATCCAGACGTAGTCGCCGGTCGCCGTCAGCGCGCGGTAGTCGGCCTCGTGGTCGAGCCCCGACTGCGACTGGGCGACGCAGAAATCGACGATGCGCTGGCGATCCTCCTCGTGGATGCGATCGGCCCAGTCCTGCACGCTGACCCAGCTGTCGGCACGCCAGCCGAGCAGCGCCTCGATCTGCGGCCCGACATAGGCGAAGCGCTTGCTCGCCCAGTCGATCTTCCACGGAATCGCCCGGGTCGATTCCAGCAGCGTCCTGTAGAACGCATCGTCCACGCCCGCACCCTTCGTCTGTTCAGCCATCGCCACCCCCGCCCGCGCTCATCACCCACCGCATCGACTGCGAAGTATCGTCAGCCGCGCGCGCCGCAACAACTGGCGCCATCACCGCCGCCGGGCCCGATGCTCGACAGCGGCGACGCTCAGCGCCGATCATGCCGGCAACCCGCCACGTGAAGGAGAACCCGTGAACGCTCAGCAAGCCAGCGACAACCGTTTCGATCAGCTGCTCGCCAGAGCGGGCGCACAGCCACCGGTGACGACGGCGGTGGCCCACCCGTGCGAGAAGAGCGTGCTCGAGGCAGTGATAGAAGCGGCGCGGCGCGGGCTGATCGAGCCGATCCTGGTCGGCCCGCAGGCGAAGATCCGCCAGACCGCCGCCGACGCCGGTCTCGACCTCGGCCAGCTGCCGCTGGTCGACGCGCCGCACAGCCATGCCGCCGCCGCGCAGGCGGTGGCGCTGGTGCGCGGCGGCCGCGCCGGCATGCTGATGAAGGGCAGCCTGCACACCGACGAGCTGATGGCCGAAGTGATCGCGAAGGAGACCGGCCTGCGCACCGGCCGCCGCGTCAGCCACGTCTTCGTCATGTCGGTGCCGACCTACCACAAGCTGCTGCTGGTCACCGACGCCGCGATCAACATCTTCCCGACGCTGGAGGACAAGGCCGACATCGCGCAGAACGCCATCGACCTCGCCCATGCGCTGCACATTCCGGTGCCGAAGGTGGCGATCCTGTCGGCGGTGGAGACCGTCACCTCGAAGATTCCGTCGACGATCGAGGCGGCCGCGCTGTGCAAGATGGCCGAGCGCGGCCAGATCAACGGCGCGCTGCTCGACGGGCCGCTGGCCTTCGACAACGCCATCAGCCGCGAGGCGGCCGCCATGAAGGGGATCGTGTCGGCGGTCGCCGGCGACCCCGACATCCTGCTGGTGCCGGATCTCGAAGCCGGCAACATGCTGGCCAAGCAGCTCTCGTTCCTGATGAACGCCGATGCCGCCGGCATCGTGCTCGGCGCGCGCGTGCCGATCGTCCTCGCCAGCCGTGCCGACAACGTGCGAGCCAAGCTGGCCAGCTGCGCCGTCGCCAAGCTGGTGGTCGATGCCGCGCGCCAGCCACTGCCGGTCAACGAGACGCTGACATGAGCGCGCGCTCGATCCTGGTACTGAATGCCGGCTCGTCGAGCATCAAGTTCTCGCTGTTCGGGATCAAAGATGACGGCGCGCTCGACCTCGACCTGAACGGCAAGATCGACGGCATCGGCACCGCGCACGCGCGGCTGCAGATCCACCACCCCGAGCGCGGCGCCCAGCGCGCGCTGGACGAGCGCGAGGGCGGCTCGCACCAGGCGGCGATCGCGCTGCTGACCGCACTGCTGCCAGAACTGTGCGGCGGCGCCGCGATCGCCGCCGTCGGCCACCGCATCGTCCACGGCGGCACCCGCTTCACTGCGCCGATCTACCTGAATGAGAGCGTGCTGACCGCGCTCGACAAACTGGTGCCGCTGGCGCCGCTGCACCAGCCGCACAACCTCGCCGTGGCCCGCGCCATCGCCGCGGCGCTGCCGGACGTGCCGCAGTTCGGCTGCTTCGACACCGCGTTCCACCGCGGCCACGACGCGGTGGTCGAGCTGTTCGCGCTGCCGTGGTCGATGTACGAGGCCGGCATCTGCCGCTACGGCTTCCACGGCCTCTCCTACGAATACATCGCCAGTGCCCTGCCGACGCTGGCGCCGGCGATCGCCGGCCGCCGCGTCATCGTCGCCCACCTCGGCAACGGCGCCAGCCTGTGCGCGCTCGACGGCGGCCGCAGCGTCGACTCGACGATGGGCTTCAGCGCGCTCGACGGCGTGCCGATGGGCACCCGCTGCGGCCAGCTCGACCCCGGCGTCATCCTCTACCTGCTGCGCGAGCACGGGCTCGACGCCGACGAGCTGGAGCAGCTGCTGTACCACCGCTCCGGGCTGCTCGGCCTCTCCGGCCTCTCCGGCGACATGCGCGACCTGCTGCAGTCGGATGCGCCGCGCGCGAAGCTCGCCCTCGACTACTACGTGTTCCGCATCGCGCGCGAGATCGCCGCGCTGACGTCGACGCTGGGCGGGCTCGACGGCCTCGTGTTCACCGCCGGCATCGGCGAGAACTCGGCCGGGATCCGCGGCCGTCTCTGCGAGCGGCTCGGCTGGCTCGGCGTGCGGCTCGACGCGGCGGCCAACACCGGCAACGAACCGTGCATCTCGGCGCCCGAGTCGGCGGTATCGGTGTGGGCGCTGCCGACCGACGAGGAGCGGGTCATCGCTGCTCACACGCTGGCGCTGCTGGAAGCCTGAGCCTCCCGACCACCTCCACCCCCCCTCCAACGCATCGTTCACGCCGTCGCGCGGGCGGTGCGATCGCAGCGTTTCGATGGTGACGGCCGTTCACTCCACACACGGGCCGGCATCGTCCCGCCCTGCCCCGACCGATTCGGCAACGCACCAGGAGCTACGGCTCGCCCGGCGAAAGCCCCCAGAAAAGTTCCGGCGAATCTCAAACTTCCTCAATTCATGCACAATTATTAATATAAATAATAACGATTATCATTTGTAATGCTTGCCGCCGACACCCGCCCGGGCCAGTCGGTCGCTCCGGCATCTCACCCCACCTGTCGCCCGTCGCTCGCGGGATACGCGCGACGCCAGCTAGTCGGGACGCCGGTGGGTTCCACCCTACTTACCCTTTCATGGAGAAACTCATGTCCTACATTCGTGGCCGTAAGCACCCGATAGCCGCCGCTCTCACCCTGCTCGCCATTCCCACCGCCCTGCACGCGCAGACCGCACCCACTGCCGACCCCGAACCGAAGCAGCGGTCGGAAGCCGTGCTGCCGAAAGTCGAAGTCCGCAGCACCGCCGCCGAATACAAGGCCGATGCCGCCGCCTCGCCGAAATTCACCGCGCCGCTGGTCGACACCCCGCAGACCATCGCCGTCATCCGCAAGGAAGTGCTGCGCGAACAGGGCGCGACGACGCTGCAGGAGGCGTTGCGCAACACCCCCGGCGTGACGCTGCTGCTCGGCGAGGGCGGCAACAGCAACACCAAGGACAACATCTTCATGCGCGGCTTCGACTCGTCGGGCAACATCTATTCCGACGGCGTGCGCGATCTCGGCAGCTACGTGCGCGACACCTTCAACACCGAGCAGATCGAAGTGCTCAAGGGCGCCTCCGGCTCCGAATATGGCCGCGGCGCTGCCTCCGGCTCGATCAACATGACCACCAAGCGGCCGTGGGCGGAGGACTTCATCGAAGGCGGCGTCAGCATCGGCAACGAGGGCCGCAAGCGCGCCACCGCCGACATCAACTACCGGCTCGGTGAAACCAGCGCGGTGCGCCTGAACCTGATGACGCAGGACAGCGACGTGGCCGGCCGCGACGAGGTCAACAACAGCGGCTGGGGCATCGCGCCGTCGCTCGCCTTCGGCCTCGGCACCCACACCCGCACGACGTTCAGCTACATCCACACCGAGCAGGACAACACCCCCGACGGCGGCGTGCCGACCATCGGCCTGAAGGGCTACTACAACGCCACGCTGAACAATGCCGGCGTCTCGCCCAAGCGCGTCGACCGCGACAACTTCTACGGTTCGAAACGTGACTACGCCGAAGTCGAGGCCGACCAGTTCACGGCGGAAATCGAGCACGACGCCACGGCGTCGACCACGCTGCGCAACACCTTCCGCGCCGGTCGCTCGCTGTTCGACCAGCTGCTGACCTCGCCGACCGCGGTTTTCTCCGACACCGTCGACGGCGTGGCCACCGTGCGCCCCGACCCGGCGACCTGGACCGCCACCCGCGGCATTCACCTGCGCCGGCAGGAGAACGTACTGGTCACCAACCAGACCAGCGTCTCCTCCACCCTCCAGCTCGGCGGCATGGAGCACTCGCTGTCGGCCGGTCTGGAGGCGATCTACGAACGCCAGACCACGCCGACGCTGACCGGCGGCGGCACGATGTCGCCCGCCAGCCTCTACCACCCCGGCGCCAGCGACCCGGTCACCGGCCGCGACGTCGGTGAAACCGGCGCGCGCAGCAAGGGCGAGACCTCCACGATCGGCCTCTACGCCTTCGACACGATCGCGTTCAACGAGCAGTGGCAGGTCAGCGGCGGCCTGCGCATCGACCGCTACTGGACCGAGAACAACAACGTGGCCGTGGCCACCGGCACCAACCCCGCCGGCGTGCCGGCCGGCACGCTGATCGCCACCACCATCGAGGACGACGACACCCTGCTGACCTGGAAGCTCGGCGCCGTGTTCAAGCCACTGCCCAACGGCAGCATCTACGCCTCGGTATCGACCTCGCAGCAGCCGCCCGGCGGCTCCAACTTCACGCTGAGTGCCACCGGGAACAACATCAACAACCCCAACCAGGACCCGTCGAAGGCGACCAACCTCGAACTGGGCACCAAGTGGGAGCTGTTCGACAACAGGCTCGCGGTGACAGCCGCCATCTTCGACACCACGGTCGAGAACGACCTGACCCGCGACGTCAACGGCGAGATCCAGCAGTACGGCGAGAAGAGCGTGCAGGGCGTCGAGCTCGGCGTGGTCGGCCAGATCACGCAGAACTGGTCGATCAGCGCCGGCCTCGCCAAGATGGAGACCGAGGTCAAGGAGGGCACCGCCACCCAGAGCGGCGCCAGCCTGAACTGGTCGCCGGAGCTGACCTTCACCGCCTGGACCACCTATGAACTGCCGTTCGGCCTGACCATCGGTGGCGGCGCCCGCTACATCGACTCGATGGTGCGCTCGGTCAGCAACACCGCGCAGGCGGCCACCACCAATATGCTGGAGGTCGACAGCTACTGGGTGTTCGATGCGATGGCGGAGTACGAAGTGAGCAAGAACCTGTCGCTGCAGCTGAACGTCTACAACCTGACCGACAAGTTCTACGTCGCCCAGCTCAACAACAACGGCAACCGCTACATTCCGGGCGAGTCGCGCTCGGCGCTGCTGAGCGCCAACCTGAAGTTCTGACCCGCCGCGGCGCGGGGTCTCGGCCCCGTGCCACACGCAGACCGGAACCACGGTGACAAACGAAGCCCCCCGCACCCGCGTGCGGGGGGCTTTCTCATGGAGAACACGACAGATGCTGCTGCACATTCCGCAGGTGCTGACCCGCGAACAAGTGGCCGAGTGCCGCCGGCTGCTCGACGCCGCCGATGCCGGCTGGATCGACGGCCACGCCAGCGTCGGACCGCAGGGCACGCAGGTCAAACGCAACCGGCAGCTGCCGGAAGGCTCGGAGCTGGCCAACCGGCTGGGCCGGCTGATCCTGCAGGCGCTGGAATCGAATCCGCTCTTCTTCTCGGCGGCGCTGCCGTTGCGCATCCTGCCGCCGTTCTTCAACGCCTACGAGGGCGGCGAACATTACGGGCTGCACGTCGACGGCTCGGTGCGTACCTCGCCTCAGACATCGCAGCGGCTGCGCACCGACGTGTCGTCGACGCTGTTCCTGTGCGACCCCGACGAATACGACGGCGGCGATCTGGTGGTGGTCGATACCTACGGCACCCACGAGGTCAGGCTGCCGGCCGGCGACCTGATCCTGTACCCGGCGACCAGCCTGCACCGCATCGAACCGGTGACGCGCGGCACGCGACTGGCCGCCTTCTTCTGGACGCAGAGCATGGTGCGCGACGACTGGCGCCGCAGCCTGCTGTTCGAGCTGGACCAGAACATCCTGAAACTGCGCCAGCGCATCGGCGACTGCGAGGAGGTGGTCGGCCTGACCGGTCACTACCACAACCTGCTGCGCCAGTGGGCGGAGATGTAAGAGCCTGCTCACGATCTGCTGCGCGTCGGCCATTGGCTCTAGCTCGCGAGATCGTGAACAAGCTCAGCCGACGACGCGATTGCGCCCCGCCGCCTTGGCGCGGTACATCGCCGCGTCGGCCTGCGACAGCAGCGCATCGAGGTCGTAGTTGCCGGCGGCGACGCCGATGCTGGCGGTGAGCGACAGTTCGCGCTCGCCGAACGGCACCGCCACCGCGGCGATCGCCTGCCGCAGCTTTTCGGCGAGGGCGAGCGCGTCGGTCTGCGCGGTATCCGGCAGCAGCACGGCGAACTCCTCGCCACCGATGCGGCCGCAGACGTCGGCGCGGCGGAACTGCTGGCGCAGCAGCTCGCCGACGGCGCCGAGCGCGGCATCGCCGGCGGCGTGGCCGCAGCTGTCGTTGATCGCCTTGAAATGGTCGACATCCATCAGCAGCAGGCTGAACGGCGTGCCGTGGCGTTCGCAGTAGCGGGCGAGCTGCTCGCCGCGCTCGAAGAAGGCACGGCGGTTGTTCAGCCCGGTCAGCGCATCGGTGCGCGCCAGCGCCGCCGCGTTGCCGTGGGCCAGCTCCAGCTCGTGCGCCAGCTGCAGGCTGTCGCGCAGCGCCGACGCCTGCATACGGATGGCCCGCAGCGACGCGATCATGAAGATGACGGCGCCGAGCACCACGCACAGGCGCACCTCTCCCCCCTGCCACAGCATCAGCAGCGTGCCCGGCAGCAGCACCGACATCATCGCCACGACCGCCGCCAGCCGGATCGCGGAAAAGTTCGATATCGCGCCGCCGGCCATGCCGATCATCACGAACATGCAGACCACCTGCTCCAGCAGCGGCAGGTACAGCATCAGCACCATCGTCCCCAGCCCCAGGAACAGCGACGACAGCGACAGCGTCCCGACGTAGGGCCACTCCCAGCGCAGCATCGCCGTCCCCTGCGGCCGGTAGCGGAAATAGGCGACATACAGCAGCAGCCGGACCAGCAGAGAGAGACACATCAGCACCAGCCAGCCATACAGCACCGGCGCCGGCACTTCGTGGCGGGAGATCCAGGCCAGCATGAAGGAGATCGTCAACGTGACGAACAGGGTCGGAAACGACAGCTGGTACAGCAGTTTCAGCTTGTCGGCACGTACCACCTGCCCAATACGGGCCGCAACATCGGCGGCGACGGGTTCACGATTGGGCATGAGAGGCAAGGCGATGCGGGGGTCAAAAATGAAGTGGCGTACTATAGCGGGAATTTCCCGCCGGTGCCGCGAACCCGCGCCGCTGTCACCCCCGCCACTCACCGCTGCCAGTGCCCCGGAGGCCACTCTCATGGAAACGAACGAACTCTATCGCGGCCGCCTGATCGACCATATCCAGCTGGTCGTGCGCGACCTGGACGCCAGCAGGCGGTTCTACACTGCCGCGCTGGAGACGCTCGGCATCCCGCTCTCCGGCGAAGGCCCCGACTTCTTCTGGTTCGACGAGTTGTTCGTTTCAAGCCAGCAGAGCCTCGCCGCGCAGGGGGCGCTGACCGGCCGCACTCACCTCGCCTTCCAGGCGAAGGACCGCGACGCCGTGCAGCGTTTCTTCGACGCGGCCCTGAACGCCGGCGGCCGCGACAACGGCGCACCGGGCGAACGCCCGTACCACCCCGGCTACTACGCCGCCTTCGTGCTCGACCCCGACGGCAACAACATCGAGGCGGCATACCACGGGCCGGCACAGCGCTCGGCCGATGCCGTCAGGATCACGTTCTGACCACCGCGGACAGGAGTGACCGTCATGGCAAACGGCTGGGCCGGCGACAGCGCCGTGCAGGAACAGATAGACGCAACGCTCGAAGACGCGCTGAAACGCGCCCGCAGCCGGCTGCCGACGGGTGAAAGCCTGAGCCACTGCGAGGAGTGCGAAGAGCCGATACCACAGGCGCGGCGCGAGGCGCTTCGAGGCGTGCGCCTGTGCGTGAAATGCCAGCAGGCCCGCGACGAGGAGGCCGAGGTGTTCAGCGGCTACAACCGGCGCGGCAGCAAGGACAGCCAGCTGCGCTGACTTCCCCCCCGGCCGCAGGATCGCCACATGCCCGAATCCGGTACTCCGCCACCACCGGCCCCGACGCAGGTCTCGCTGCAACAGCGCGGTGAACTGCCGGTGCTGTGCATCGACAACCGCCACGCCACCGCCACCATCGCGCTGCAAGGAGCGCAGCTGCTCAACTACACGCCGCGCGGACAACGGCCGCTGATCTGGCTCAGCGAACGGGCCGGGTACCGGCGCGGGCACAGCGTGCGCGGCGGCATCCCGATCTGCTGGCCGTGGTTCGGCGCGCTCGAGCGCAACCCCGACGACGTTCGCGCGATGGCGATCGGCGGCGACCTGCCGGCTCACGGTCTGGTGCGCGCCCGCGACTGGACGCTGCGCGCCGTGCGCGAAACCGACGATGCCACCGAAGTGGTGCTCGGGTTCAGCACCGACCACGCGCTGCAGCGCAGCTGGCCGCACGCGGCCGACCTGCAGCTGACGGTCACCGTCGGCCGCACGCTGACGCTGGCGCTGACCACGCGCAATGCCGGCCAGCAGCCGATCGCGCTGACACAGGCACTGCACAGTTATTTCGCCGTCAGCGCCATCGACGAGGTGCAGCTGACCGGCTTCGAGAACACGCGCTGCATCGACACGCTCGACGACTGGCGCGAGCGGCGACAGAGCGGCGCCATCGATTTCCACGGCGAGACCGACCGCATCCATCTCGACGTGCCGCGCGAAGTGCGGCTGCGCGACCGCGGCTGGCAGCGCGAAATCGTTCTGCGCGCGACCGGCTCGACCTCGGCCGTGGTGTGGAACCCGTGGGCCGACAAAGCGCGGCGGCTGTCTCAGTTCGCGCCCGAGGCGTGGCGCGGCATGGTCTGCATCGAGACCGCCAACGTGCTCGACGATCGGGTACTGCTGGAGCCGGCCACCGAGCGGACGCTGTCGCTCGAGATCGGCTGCGACGATTAGGGCCGCCCGATGGCCAGACACCGTGCGACAGTGCTAGCGTTCATCACCGACCTGTTCACCGGAAGGAGGTTGCAGCCATGAGTGCGAAGAAAGAGAAAGCGCCGTCCATCAACATCGGTATCAAAGCGGAAGACCGCGAAAAGATCGCCAGGGGGCTCTCCGCCCTGCTCGCCGACAGCTACACGCTCTATCTGATGACACACAACTTCCACTGGAACGTCACCGGGCCGATGTTCAACAGCCTGCACCTGATGTTCATGACCCAGTACAGCGAACAGTGGACGGCACTGGACAGCATCGCCGAGCGCATCCGCGCCCTCGGCCACCCGGCGCCGGGCACCTACAAGGAGTTCATCAAGCTGGCATCGATCAAGGAGGTCGAGGGCGTGCCGAAGGCGACCGACATGGTGCGCCATCTGGTGGAAGCGCAGGAGGCCACCGCCCGCACCGCGCGCAAACTGTTTCCCATCGTCGAAGCCGCCAACGACCAGCCCACCGCCGACCTGATCACGCAACGCCTCGAAGTACATGAGAAGACAGCGTGGATGTTGCGCAGCGTGCTGGCCGAGTGACAACCCGTCGGCAAACGCGACGACGATGAGACGATAAAGAAAAGCGCAAAAACTCAGCGCGAGGGCGCCGCCCCGCTCTCGCGCAACCGTGCGCTGACGACCTCGGCCAGCGCGATCGCCGACAGCGGCGACGAACCTTCGGCCTTGTTGCTGAGCGTGACGTAGGCCCGCTGCCCGGCACCGACGGTACCGGCTATCACCTTCGCCAGCGCGGTGCGCGTCTCCGTATCTTCATCGACGATCCGGTCGTACGGTGCGTACAGATCGCGAGCATCCTCATAACCGTAGGCGCCGTGCACCGGATTCAGGTTCCAGCGGCAGACCAGCGGCCCCGGCCACAGCGCGCGCAGGATCGGCAGCTGCTCGGCGATGCGCGGCATCTTCGCGTGCAGCCCCATGCAATAGGTCGCGCCGGTATCGCGCAGCGCCTGCGTGAACGCCGGCGTCAGCCACTGCGCGTCGCGCACCTCGACGGCGACGACACCATCGGAAGCCGCAGCACGAAAATCGGGAATCGCCCGCAGCATCGCGTGCAGCCGTTCGATCGCATCGCCGATCTGCAGCAGCCAGGTCGCCGGCAGCGGGCTGACCTGGAACACCAGCGCACCGAGCTTCTTCCCCAACCCCTCGACGACCGGCTCGACGAACTCACGCGATGCCACTTCGGCATCGAGAAAATGCGGATTGCTCTTCATGCCGCGCCCACTGTCGTCGCGCAGCAGCGCATCGGTCACCACACTCGGCGCCTTGACGACGAAGCGGAAATCATCCGGCACCTGATCAGCATAAGCGGCATATTGCGCCGCGCTCAGCGGCCGGTAGAAGCTGCGATCGAGCCCGACCGTGCGAAACAGCGGATGTCTGGCATAGGCCGGCAGGCCGTAGCGCGACAGCGTGGCCTCGGGATAGTCACGCGCCCAGACCAGCCCTTTCCAGCCAGGGTAGTGCCACGAGGAGGTGCCGAGGTGCAGGTGTGCGGGCAGTGTACCGGCGAGTTCGTTCAGAGCGTCATCGAAGGAAGCCGCCTCGACGATGTCGGACGCCAGATCGGGAAACAACGAATTCTGCCCGGACCGCCGGGATTCGTATCGCATGTCGGCTACCAATGCAGGTAGAACATCGCCTTGGCCAGCAACACGATCACCAACACGTGGCCAAATACGCTCAGATGCAAACGCCTCGAACGCGTGCCGCTCAGGACACCGCGCCGCCGCCACACCATCGCCGTGACGAAATGTCCGAACACACTGAGCGCCATCACGATCTTGAGCCCGAGCAACAGCCCGAACGTACTCGTCAGAGGTTGCATCAACGCTGCGCGGTGGTGCCACGCCAGACCGATACCCGCACCGTACAGCGTCAGCAATACCCAGGGCATCACCATGACCGCCCGGTTGCCAATCGCCTGCTCGACCGCACGCATCGTCTCGTGCGGCAGATGGCGACGAACGCCCTCGAGCATCACCACTTCGAAGAACACGGTGCCAACGAAAGCGATGGCCGCCAGAAGATGCAGTACAAGCAGCAATCCGTAACTCATGACGACCTCCAGGTTCGACGGCGATCCATCGCGATATCGATATGGCAGTGCAGTACAGTCATGCCAGGCTTGAAATCACTCCCACTCGATCGTCGCCGGCGGCTTGCTCGACACATCGTAAGTGACGCGTGAGATACCGGAAATTTCGTTGATGATTCTGTTGGAAACCGTCTCCAGCAGTTCGTACGGCAGGTGCGCCCAGCGCGCGGTCATGAAGTCGATCGTTTCGACCGCGCGCAGCGCGACGACATATTCGTAGCGACGCGCATCGCCGACGACACCGACCGACTTGACCGGCAGGAACACCACGAATGCCTGGCTGGTCTTGTGGTACCAGTCGGCCTTGTGCAGCTCCTCGATGAAGATCGCGTCGGCCTCGCGCAGGATGTCGGCGTACTCCTTTTTCACTTCGCCAAGGATGCGCACACCGAGACCCGGGCCGGGGAACGGGTGGCGATAGACCATGTCGTACGGCAGGCCGAGTTCGAGGCCGATCTTGCGCACCTCGTCCTTGAACAGCTCGCGCAGCGGTTCGACCAGTTCGAACGCCATGTCTTCAGGCAGGCCACCGACGTTGTGGTGCGATTTGATGACGTGTGCCTTGCCGGTTTTGGCAGCGGCCGACTCGATGACGTCGGGGTAGATCGTGCCCTGCGCAAGGAATTTCACACCTTGCAGTTTCGTCGCTTCGCGATCGAACACGTCGATGAAGGTGTTGCCGATGATCTTGCGCTTCTGCTCCGGATCACTGACGCCGGTCAGCTTGCCGAGGAACTCGGCCTCGGCGTCGGCACGGATCACGGTCACGCCCATGTTGCGCGCGAACATGTCCATCACCTGATCGCCTTCGCCCTTGCGCAGCAGGCCGTTGTCGACGAAGACGCAGGTCAGCCTGTCACCGATGGCGCGGTGCAGCAGCGCGGCGACCACCGACGAGTCGACGCCGCCGGAGAGGCCGAGCAGCACCTTGTCGTCACCGACCTGTTTGCGCACCTTGGCGATGGCATCCTCGATGATGTTGGCCGGCGTCCACAGCGCTTCGCAGCCGCAGATGTCGAGGATGAAGCGTTCGAACAGGCGCTTGCCCTGCAGCGTGTGCGTCACTTCGGGGTGGAACTGCACACCGTAGAAATGTTTCTCGGCGCAGTACATACCGGCGATCGGGCACGACGGTGTGGTCGCGCCGACCTCGAATTGCGGCGGCAGTTTCACGACCTTGTCGCCGTGGCTCATCCAGACATCGAGCAGCGATTTGCTGTCGGCGTGGTCGATATGGTCGCGGATGTCGCGGAACAGTTCGGCCTCGCCCTGCAGCTTGACCTGCGCATAGCCAAATTCGCGGACATTGGAGCCTTCGACCTTGCCGCCGAGCTGTTCGGCCATCGTCTGCATGCCGTAGCAGATGCCGAGCACCGGCACGCCCATCTCGAACACGCATTGCGGCGCGCGCGGCGATGCCGCCTCGTGCACCGATTCCGGTCCACCGGCGAGGATGATGCCGAGCGGGTTGAAGGCGCGGATGTCGGCCTCGGAGATATCGAACGCATGGATTTCGCAATAGACGCCGATTTCACGAATACGGCGCGCGATCAGCTGCGTGTACTGCGAGCCGAAGTCGAGGATCAGGATGCGGCTGGCGTGGATGTCGATGTTCATGAATCAAGAATCTCGGGATGCGATCCGAGCGTGGCGAGGGGTACACCCCTTCGGGACCTTCGGCGACAGGGATGTCGCCGAAGAGCTACAGGGATGTACTTGCCGCGTGTCCCGAAGGGGTGTACCCCTCGCCTCGCCCGCAGCGAAATCTGGTTGCGAATAAACCCACCTGAAAAACAAACGGGGCGATCAGCCCCGTCTCAAAACTTACTGCTCCGCATCATCCACGCGGCCAAACCCCGAAGAGCTTATCCACGAGGATAATTCGGCGCTTCCTTGGTGATGCTGACGTCGTGCACATGACTCTCGTTCATGCCAGCGGATGTCACGCGCACGAAACCGGGCTGGGTACGCATCCCCTCGATGTCGAGCGAACCGGTGTAACCCATCGCCGAGCGCACACCACCCATCAGCTGATGCACGATCGCCGCCAGCGGCCCCTTGTACGGCACGCGCCCTTCGATGCCTTCCGGCACCAGCTTCTCGGCGCCATCCTCGGCGCTCTGGAAATAGCGGTCGCTGGAGCCCTGCGTCTTCGCCATCGCGCCGAGCGAACCCATACCGCGATAGGACTTGTAGGTGCGGCCCTGGTACAGCTCGGTCTCGCCCGGCGCCT
>CAZEVP010000020.1:0-47442 GCA_964515735.1 uncultured Verrucomicrobiaceae bacterium
GATCGCCGCGCATCGACGGGATGATGCAGAAGGTGCAGCGGTGGTTGCAGCCTTCGGAAATCTTCAGATAGGCGTAGTGGCGTGGCGTCAGCTTGATGCCCTGCGGCGGCACCAGATCGATCAGCGGGTTGTGCTGCGGCTGCATCGGCACGAATTGATGCACCGCGCCGACCACTTCTTCATAGGCGTGGGCGCCGGTCACCGACAGCACCGACGGATGCGCGGCGCGGATGGTGTCGGCCTCCTTGCCCATGCAGCCGGTGACGATGACGCGGCCGTTCTCCTTCAGCGCCTCGCCGATGGTGTCGAGCGACTCCTGCTTGGCGCTGTCGATGAAGCCGCAGGTGTTGACGACGACGACGTCGGCGTCCTCGTAGGTCGGGATGATCTCGTACCCCTCCAGCCGCAGCTGGGTCAGGATGCGCTCGGAGTCGACCAGATTCTTGGGGCAGCCAAGGCTGACGAAACCGACCTTCGGGGCGCTGGAGGCTTCGGACATGTGGGGGCACCGGGTCGAAAAAAGGGGCGAATTTTAGCCGGCCGGAGTGGGGCGCGTCATGCGGATAACTGCCTACGGTGCGGAGGTTCCGGGTACGTAGGATGGGTTGAGCGCAGCGATACCCATCAATGAGGGTGGCAGGTGCTGTGCGGTTCGATGGGTATCGCTGCGCTCAACCCATCCTACGTCGGGTGTCAGATTTCGATGCGGGCCAGCCGGCTGTAGTTGCGCAGCGGCAGCCGTTCGCGCAGCAGCGCCAGCAGCTGGCGGCTCTCGTCCCGGTTCAGGAAGTCGCCGATGGCGATGCGTTCGCCGTCGCTGCAGAGGTAGAGGCGCGGCGGGTCCCACGGGTGATCCGGCAGATCGACCGATAGCGAGGCGGTGCCGGGCTGGAAATGGCGGCTGAAACGGGGCTGGTAGTGGCCTTTCTGCAGGTCGATGCCGTCGCCGCCGATGCGCAGCACGTGGCGCTGCTGCAGCTTGCGGCAGGTGGCATGGAGGCCGGCGGCGAATGCCGCCAGTTCGAGGCCGAGGAACGGCAGCACCGGCCACAGCCCGCGCCACAGGAAGAGCAGCGCGATGACGCCGCTCCAGATGGCGAGCAGCGCGATCAGCAGCTTGTTGGTGCCCCAGCTGGCGGAGTGGTTGGGGCGGGCGACGATGCGGCAGTGGTCTGGCCCGTTGCCTGCGGGCACGGTGTCGATGGAGACCATGGCGGAACCCGTCGGGTGGTGGCGCCACCGCAGTATTGCCAAAGCGGCCGTCGACTACAACGCCGGGCGGACGGGCTCTACAGCAGTTCGCAGTCGCCCTGATCCGGCACGCAGCAGTTCCAGCCGAAGCGCTCCTTGATCTGCAGCCGCATGGCATCGGCCGCCGTCGATTCGCCGTGGGTGATGAAGGTACGGATCGGCGCCACTTCGAGATGTTCGAGCCAGCTCAGAACCTCCTCGTAGTCGGCGTGCGCCGACAGCGAGCCGAGGTTCTCGATGCGCGCGTGCACGTCGTAGTAGCGGCCGTGGATCTTGATCCGCTTCTCGCCACCGACCAGCCGTGCACCGCGCGTGCCGCCGGCCTGGAAGCCGGCGAACAGCACGGTGTTGCGGTCGTCGCCGATCAGGAACTTCAGGTGGTGCAGCACGCGGCCGCCGGTGGCCATGCCGCTGGCCGAGATGATGATGCGCGGCATCGTCATCTGGTTCAGCGCCCGCGACTGGTCGACGGTGCGCGTGTAGTGCACGCCGCGGCACATCTGTTCGCACTGCTGTGCGTCGAGCTTGTGCAGCTCGTGGAACTTACGGAACAGGTCGGTGACGCTGATCGCCATCGGGCTGTCGAGGTAGATCGGTACCGGCGGGATACGGTTGTCGTCCTGCAGCTTGCGCATCAGGTAGAGCACCTCCTGCGCGCGGCCGACCGCGAATGCCGGCACCAGCACCGTGCCGCCGCGCTGCAGCGTGGCGTTGACCAGCGCCGCCACCTTCTCCTCGACATCGACCGACTCGTGCAGACGGTCGCCGTAGGTCGATTCGACCACCAGATAGTCGGCGTAGACCGGCGGTTTCGGCGGGTACATCAGCAGGTCGTGCGGGCGGCCGAGGTCGCCGCTGAACAGGATGGTCTTGCCCATCGCCTCCACCTCGAGCGAGGCCGAGCCGAGGATGTGGCCGTTGTAGTGGAAGCGGATCTTGATGTCGCCGAGGTCGAGCAGCTTGCGCTCGTCGACGACCTGCAGCTGGCGCAGTGCTGCCTTGGCCTGCAGCTTGTCGTAGAGCGGCCGCGCCGGTTCGTGCTTGGTCAGCTTGTGGCGGTTCAGGTACTCGGCTTCCTCTTCCTGCAGGTGGCCGGCGTCCATCCACAGGATTTCGCACAGCGCCGCGGTCGCCTCGGTGCAGTAGACCTTGCCGCGAAAACCCTGCGCCACCAGCGCCGGCACGAAGCCGCTGTGGTCCATGTGGGCGTGGGTCAGCACGATGGCGTCGATCTCCGTCGGGTCGACCGGGAACGGCTTCCAGTTGCGCTCGCGCAGCACCTTGTAGCCCTGGAACATGCCGCAGTCGATCAGCAGGCTCTGGCGCGCGGTTTCGAGCAGGTAGCGCGAACCGGTGACGGTGTTGGCGGCGCCGAAGAAGTGCAGGCGGGGCAGGTGCTGACTCATGAGGCTCTCCTTATCGGGCGGGCTGGCCGCTGACAGTCTGGTGCAGTGGCGCGCGCGGGCCAATGCGATGGATCAAGCGCTCAGATGGCGTAGAGCCGGCGCAGCGCCTGGATCAGGTTGTCGGTGGCGTGCCACATCTCGCGATTGACGTTCAGCAGTGTCGACAGCAGCGCGCCGTCCTCGTTCAGCCGGCTGTTGTCGCTCTGCTGCAGAGCGCGGTGGGTGGTGTCGTGCAGTTGTTCGTTGCCGTGCTGCAGCTGGTCGAGATGCTCGGCGACGTAGGCGCGGTCGTGCGGATTCTGTACCAGCTCGGCCAGCGTGGCGTAGGCCGGCTGCAGGTAGTCGCGCCAGGCGTTCGCCAGCCCGGTGGTGTCGTCCTGGCCGTGGCGCAGGGCGGCCAGATTGGCGCGGATGTCCTTCAGGCTCTTGGCCGACAGCACTGCCTCGCGTGCGGCGGTGGTGAAGCGCATCAGCGCATCGGCCGCCGCGTCGTTGAGCTTCTCGCGCTGGGCCAGCCGCACGAACTGCAGCAGTTCGCCTTCGAGGCGTTTGATGCGCTCGTAGCGCTGCTCGAAGGTGGCGCGGGCGGGCGTGGTGTCGGCCGGGTTCGCCGGCAGCGTCAGCCGCAGGTTGCGACCGTTGATCGCCAGCACCTGCAGCAGCAGTTCGCGCAGCGCCCGCTCGGCGGCGGCGAGCGCGGCGTCCGGCACCGCCGCCGCGGCCGAGCCGAGCCACGGGGCGACGCGCTCGCGCTCCGGTTCGCGAAAACGCGTCTCCAGCCACGCCGAGAACGGCTTCAGCCACGGCAGGAACAGCAGCAGTGCCAGCAGCGTGAACAGCGAGTGGAAGCCCATCAGCGCATAGAGCGGGTCGGGCTCGTCGACGGTGCGCGCCAGCAGCGTCAGCAGTGGCCACCACAGCAGCAGCGCGATGACCGAGGTGTAGGCGTGGTAGAGCAGGTTGCCGAGCGCCAGCCGGCGCTTGATCGAGGCGCCGGCGAAGGCGACCAGCAGCAGCGTGCTGGAGGTGCCGAGGTTGGCGCCGGCGGCGACCAGCATCGCCTGCGGCAGCGTGATCAGGCTGCCGTGCAGCAGCGTCAGGCAGAGCAGGATGGTCGCCGTGCTGGACTGGATCAGCGCCGTCAGCGCGGCGCCGATCAGGAAGTAGACCGGCAGCGGCGGCGCCGCGGCGAGGCCGGCGCCGAACAGCTCCGGCAGCGCCTCGACCGCGCCCTTCATCAGCCCGAGCCCCATCAGCAGCAGGCCGAAGCCGACCGTGCCCCAGCCGATGTGGTGCCGGCGCCGCTCCGGCGCCGACAGCACCACCAGCAGCGCGCCGCAGCCGAGCACCGGTATCGCCAGCGTCTCCAGACTCAGCCGGAAGCCGAACAGCGCCACCAGCCAGCCGGTGCTGGTGGTGCCGAGCGTGGCACCGGCCATGACGGCGATGGCGCTGAAGAAGGGGATGCTGCCGGCGGCGGCGAACGCCAGCACCAGCAGGCTGACCAGCGTGCTGCTCTGCGCCACCGCGGTGACGACGACGCCGGTGGCGATGCCGCCGAGCGGCGACGCGGTGCGCGACAGCCAGTGCCGCAGCGCATCGCCGGACAGTGTCTCGATGGCGCGCTCCAGCTGCGCCATGCCGAACAGGAAGATGCCGAGCCCGAGGGCCAGATCCAGCAGCGATGACATCGTGCGCTCCCCGGCGTCAGCGGCGGCGCGCGCGGATGTAGGCGGGCTCGGTGTCGATGCCGAGCAGCCAGCGCCGCATCAGGTCGAGCGCGATCGCCGCGCTGTACTGCTGTACGCCCTGGCGGTTGCGGCCGCCCAGTTCGTAGCAGGCCGCGCGCAGGTCGTCGCGCGAACCCCAGGCGAACCAGACCGTGCCGACCGGCTTGTCGTCGCTGCCGCCGCCGGGGCCGGCGATGCCGGAGATGGCGATGGCGAGATCGGCGCCGCTGCGGTCGAGCGCGCCGTGCGCCATCTGCAGCACGGTCGCCTCGCTGACGGCGCCATCACGCTCGAGCGTTGCCGGGTCGACGCCGAGCATCGCGACCTTCATCGCATTGCTGTAGGTGACGAAGCCGGCGTCGAACACCTCGGAGGCACCGGCGATCTGCGTGATCTGCGACGCGATCAGGCCGCCGGTGCACGATTCGGCGGTGGTGATGTGCAGGCCGCGCCGTTGCAGCAGCGCGACCACGCAGGCGCCGAGCGAGCCGCCGTCGACGCGGTATTCGGCCAGCAGCGGATCGAGCCGCTGCAACAGCCGCTGTACCTGTTGTTCGCCGTCGTCGCCGTGCGAGGCCAGTTTCAGCTCCAGCACCGGGAACGAGGCGCGAAAACCGAGTTCGACGCTGGCCGGCCAGTCGGGAATGTTGTCGCTGATCAGTTGTTGCAGCGTCGATTCGCCGATGCCGAACAGGCCGATCCGGGCCAGCTGCGTGCGGCCCGAACCGAAGCGCCGCGACAGCTCGGGAACGATGCTGTCGTCGAGCATCCGCGCCAGTTCGGAGGGCACGCCGGGGGTGCAGAGCACGCGGCAGCCGTGCAGGTCGAGCGCGAAGCCGACCGCGGTGCCGACCGGGTTCGGGAGGATGTCGCAGCCGGCCGGCAGCAGCGCCTGCTTGCGGTTGGCGGCGTTCAGCGCCAGCCCGCGCCCGTTCGCCCAGTGTTCGAGATGGGCCAGCGCCTGCGGATGCTCGGCGATGGCGACGCCGGCCGCGGCCGCCAGCGCCTCGGCGGTCAGGTCATCGACGGTCGGGCCGAGGCCACCGTTGACCAGCAGCACGTCGCAGTCGTGCGCCAGCGCGCCGAGCGTCTCCACCAGCAGCGCGCGGTCGTCGCCGATGGTGCGTTTCTCGCGGATGGTCCAGCCGTGCGCGGCGAAGCGCTGCGCCACCATGGCCGAATTGGAGTCGACGATGTCGCCGTTCATCAGTTCGTTGCCGGTCAGCAGCAGCTTGATACGCATGGGCAGGAATCGGGTCGCCGTCGGAAGCGACGGATGTTACCAGTTCGTTCAGCCGACGGTTTCCGGCGTCGCGCTGTGCCAGCGGTTGCGACCATCGTTCTTGGCGCCGTAGAGAGCGAGGTCGGCCTGTTCGAACAGCCGCATCGTCGCGCCCGGTTCGGTGCGTTGCGGCACCATCGTCGCGATGCCGATCGAGGTGGTGACCGACACCGGCATGCCATCGTGGTTCAGATCCAGCGCACGGATCGCCGCGCAGATCTGCTCGGCGACGCGCGCGGCACCATCGGCATCGGTGTTGATCAGCAGCAGCGCGAACTCCTCACCGCCGACCCGCGCCAGCAGGTCGCCGGGGCGGTGCTGCAGGTCGGACAGGCAGAGGCCGACCTCGGCCAGCACGAAGTCACCATACGGGTGGCCGAAGCGGTCGTTGATGCTCTTGAAGTGGTCGAGGTCGATCAGCAGCAGCGACAGCGGGTAACCCTGCCGGTGCGCGCGCTTCCACTCCTGTTCCAGATGGATGTCGAAGTGGCTGCGGTTGTGCAGCCGCGTGACCGGGTCGGTGAAGCTGATGTACTCCAGCTCGCGCGTGCGCTGCTCCAGCAACAGTGCCGACTGCGCGGCGGCGATGTAGTCGCGCTGGCGGGCGCCGCCGGCGAAGAAGACGTAGATCAGAAACAGCACGACCATGCAGCCGATCAGTGGTGCCTGCTCGAAGTCGGAGACGAACAGCGCCACCGCGGTGGGCAGCGCCAGCAGGGTCGGGTAGAAGATGCGCAGCACGCTGCTGAAGGCCAGCGCCAGCGTGCCGGAGCCGATCATCGCCGTCGCGCACAGCAGCAGCGGTATCTGCAACGGCTGCAGGTCGTGGTCGAGCAGCGTCCACGCCGTCATCGCCGACCACTGTGCCGCGTTCAGCAGCACCGCGACGTTGAAGCGCAGTTCGATACTGCGGAACTCGATGATCGAGAAGGCGTTCATGCGCTGCATGATCACGATGCGCGCCAGCGAGGTGACGGTGAGGCCGACGAGGTTGGCGTAGAAGAACAGCGGCGCGTGCCGGTACAGCTGCAGCAGCAGCGACAGCACCAGCCACAGACCCGGGTAGATCAGCGCGCTGTAGAGGTTCTGGCGACCGAAGTCGCGCAGGATGCGCGCGCGCAACTCGACGGCCAGCGCCGCGCTGTGCTCCGCATCCGCACCGTGGTGACGGCTGTGCCGGGGCGTATCGCTCATGTCGGTCGACGGCTGCCGTGATGGGCGGCCGACGTCCGTTGTATCTGAGTCCGTTGCATATCCGTGTGTCCTGTTGAAAATCGTGCCGCTGACGATTCTTCCGCGTGCTGGCCGTCGTCCGCGCTGGCCGCGCCGGATTGCCGCCGTTCAGGGCGAGCCATTCATGTCATGGCATGCCGCCCTTCGGGCCATCTCTGCCAGAAATTTTTCAGGGTGTACCGGTGGCCGTCGCGGCCGGCTGGCGCGGTGGCAGCCGGCTCGGCTGGCCGGTTATCGACCAGAAGCGGAATCCCTGAACCCTGCTGCCGTCGATACTGACGCCCTCCATCATCAGCTGGCCGTTGGGCCACCAGCTGCGCTGCAGACCGTGTTCGAGCCCCTGCTTCATCGAGCGCTCGCTCATCGGCTGGCCGCTCTCGTACCAGGTGCGCCAGACCCCTTCGGTGCGGCCATCGGCATCGACACAGCGCAGCTCGTAGCCGGCCGGTGGCACGGCCCCTTCGGCATGGGTGCCGGCCGGGCAGGCGGTGGCGTCGTCGCCGGCCAGCGCCGGCAGCGAGAACAACAGCAGGGGGAGCAGTAGCGGGGTGGGGCGCATGGTCTGGAGCCGGGAATCGCCGCCCGGGCGACGGTTGATTAAAAGTCGCGCATTGTAGCCGGCGTCGACCAATTTTTTCGGTAATGCGTCAAGGGCTTTGAAAAATCATCCGGTTTGGGTTCAAATAGCGCCCCGCCCGAGAGGGCGGTCCCTCCTGTGCCGCAATAGCTCAGTCGGTAGAGCAACTGATTCGTAATCAGTAGGTCGACGGTTCGATTCCGCCTTGCGGCACCATTTTTCCTCTTAAACCTCCGTGGGCCTCTCCGTTCGACGGAGGGTTCGAGCCGGGAGACAGCCGTGAGCCTGACCGAAGACCAACGCCAGATTTACGAAGTGGCGCGCCAGTTCGCCCACGAAGTGCTCGCCCCCGGCGCGAGCGCGCGCGAAGCCGCCGCGCTGATCGAGCCGGAAGTACGCGCCCAGCTGGGCCAGCTCGGTTTTCTCGGCATGACCGTCGACCCGCAGTGGGACGGTGCCGGCACCGACTACGTCTCCTACGCGCTGGCGCTGATGGCGGTGGCCGAGGGCGACGGCGCCGTGTCGACGATGATGAGCGTCCACAACGCGCCGTTCTGCGCCATCCTCGAACGCTTCGGCAACGCCGACCAGAAGGAGCGCGTGCTGAAGCCGGCCGCGCGCGGCGAGTTCATCGGCGCCTTCGCGCTGACCGAGAGCCACGCCGGCTCCGACGCCAGCGCGATCCGCACCCGCGCCGAGCGCCGCGGCGACCACTACGTCGTCAACGGCTCCAAGCAGTTCATCACCAGCGGCAAGATCGGCGGCTGGACCGTGGTCTTCGCCGTCACCGATTCGCACAACCCGAAGCGCGGCATCAGCGCCTTCCTGGTGAAGAACGACAGCCCCGGCTTCAGCGTCACCAACGTCGAGAAGAAGCTCGGCCAGCGTGCGTCGGATACCTGCAGCCTCGCCTTCGACAATCTCGAAGTGCCGGTCGAGAACCTGATCGGCGCCGAGGGCGAGGGCTACAAGATCGCGCTGTCGAGTCTCGAGGCTGGCCGCATCGGCATCGCCTCGCAGAGCATTGGCATGGCACAGGCGGCGCTCGACTGCGCCATCGCCTACGGCAAGGAGCGGCAGGCGTTCGGCAGGTCGCTGCTGGAGCATCAGGCGGTCAGCTTCCGTCTCGCCGACGCCAAGACCAAGCTGGAAGCGGCGCGCCAGCTGGTGCTGCACGCGGCACGGCTGAAGGATGCCGGCCAGCCGGCGCTGGAGACCGCCTGCATGGGCAAGCTGTTCGCATCGGAAGTGGCCGAACAGGTCTGCTCGGCGGCGATCCAGACGCTCGGCGGCTACGGCTACGTCGAGGATTTCCCGCTGGAGCGGATCTACCGTGACGTGCGCGTCTGCCAGATCTACGAAGGCACTTCGGACGTGCAGAAGATCATCATCGCGCGTGGGTTCTGATCTGTGCCGGAAAAAGTCGTCCTGACTTTTTCCTCTGTCGCGACGTCGGGCCGAGCTTGACGTCGCTCGCGCTTCGCGGGCCGGCCCTCCATGGCCGGCAGGCAGCTTCGGTCAGCGTCAGTGCCAAACAGAAACGCCCCGCAATGCGGGGCGTTTTCATTTGTGGCCTTCGCGTTCCGGCTGAACCGTTACTTGCCGGCCACCGGGTAGTTCTTGATCGGGATCAGCGGGTGCAACGCCAGTGCGATGCCCTCGTCGACGGCGCGGTCGTTGGCGAGGATCTTCTTGCGGCGCACGTAGCGCGTCTCGCCGCCGCCGGTATCGATGACGCTGAGCGTATCGAGGCCGCCACGGCTGCTGAACAGCGGCTTCAGCTCGACATCGAACAGGTTCACCGCCAGCGTCGCCACCTTGATCGTCTGGTTCCAGTCGAAGCTGCTGGTGATCGAGGTCTCGCCGGCGCGGGCGAAGCTCGGCTTGCGGCTGACGCCTGACCACTGCGCCAGATGGTCGAGGCCGATCGTGTGCGCGCTGTCCTGCTCGATCAGGTCGGTGAACAGGATGGCATCGATGCCGCCCTGTTCCTGCAGCGCCTTCGCCATCGTCACCATCACTGCGCGCCAGGTCTGGGCGTCGACGCGGCCGGTGGTCGGGTCGTAGATCTCGCCGTAGGTGCGAATCGCCTGGTTCCACGCATTCTCGAACAGGTACGACGGCGCCACCTGGAAACCGTTGCTTTCGAGGTAGTTCTTGACCCGCACGTCGATGCGCGCCGCCGCTTTCTGCAGGTGGTAGCGGGTCGGTTCGCCGGAGAAGTTGGTGGTGGCGATGATGACGCGCTTGACCGGATGCTCGGACAACCGCTGTTTGTCGATCTGGTAGGGGAAGGCTGTGGCGGCGTTGTACTCGGTCGAGCTGCAGCCGGCGAGCGCGAGCAGGGCGGTCAGCAGCAGGAGCAGGGAGGCGCGGTTCGGGAGCATGCGGATTTCCGGAGGCCGTATTTGTTAAAGTGGCGGCCATTCTAGGGCCAGTCGGCACCGTTGTTAAAGGTTGAAAATTGCACTGCCGCCCACGGGTGGTGCACGCGTCAATGCCATTCGCTGTCGGAATCTCACGATGAATCCATCCCCATCACTGCCGCTCGGGCAGGCGGTGCCGCTGCACGCGCAGCGGCTCGGCGAGCACGGCGACTGGGTGTTGCTGCTGCACGGCTTGTTCGGTGATGGCGACAACCTCGGTGCGCTTGGTCGTGCGCTGAGTTCGCGCCATCGCGTGCTGCTGGTCGACCTGCGCAACCACGGCCGTTCGCCGCACGCCGACGACTGCTCGCTGCCGGCACTGGCGGCCGACGTCGCCGCGTTGCAGCGCCGCTTCGACACCGGTCCGTGCGCCGTCGTCGGCCACTCGCTCGGCGGCAAGGTGGCGATGCAGCTGGCGCTGGCCGGCGCCGGCGTGACGCGGCTGGTGGTGGCCGACATCGCACCGGTCGACTATCCGGTGCACCACCAGCCGGTGTTCGAGGCGATGCACGGTGTCGATCTCGCGCAGGTGACGAAGCGCAGCGATGCCGACCGGCAGCTGGCGCGGCAGCTCGACGATGCCGGTCTGCGCGGCTTCCTGCTGAAGAGCCTGGCGCGCGGCGACGACGGCCGTTTCCGCTGGCGTTTCAACATCGACGCTCTGCAGCGCAACTACGGCCAGTTCACCGTCGCGCCGCACGGCGCGCCGTGGTCCGGGCCGGCGCTGTTCATCCGCGGCGGCAGCTCCAACTACATCCGCCCCGAATACCAGACGGCGATGCGCGCGCTGTTCCCGGCGTTCGAGCTGGCCACCATCGACGGCGCCGGCCACTGGCTGCACGGTGAACGGCCGGCCGAGTTCAACCGTCTGGTCGAGGCATTTCTCGACGCGGGTTGACGAACCGCGCGGCGGCGACTGAACTGCAGCGCAGTCATCGTCGCCGCGAGTCGCCCGCCATGGTCCCCTCCCACGTTCCCTCCGCCCGTGAGCGGGAGCTCGCCGAGCTGCTGCAGCGCCGCATCGACGAACACCGGCTGCAGCTGCCGCTGTTGCCGCGCGTCGTCGCCGACGTGTTGCGGCTGACCGGTGACGACGGCGCCGACGTGCGCCAGCTGGCGGCGCTGATCGAGAGCGACCCGAGCCTGGCCGGCCATGTGCTGCGCACGGCGCAGGCGGCGGCATTCGGCGGCGCCGAGGTGACGTCGCTGCGCGCGGCGCTGCAGCGGCTCGGCATGCGCAACGTCGCCACCATCGCCATCGCCGCGGCGATGGGGCCGAAACTGTTCGTGGTGCCGGGTTGCGAGGCGATGGTGCGGCAGCTATGGAGTCAGTCGCTCGGTGCGGCGCTGTGGGCGCGCGAGCTGGCGCCGCTGCAGCGGCTCGATGCCGAGCAGGCGTTCCTGTGCGGCCTGCTGCACCGGATCGGCGAGCCGGTGATCCTGCACGAGGTGATGGAGGCGAGCCTGCGCCTCGATTTCGAGCCGGACGAGACTCTGCTGCTGCGGCTGCTGTCGCGCTTCGGCGCGCGCGTTGGCGTCGAGCTGGCCGGCCGCTGGCAGCTGCCGGATGCGGTGGTCGAGGTGATCGCCGCGCTCGGCGGTGCCGCGCTGCGCTCGCCGCTGGTTCACTGCATCGCCGCTGCCACCACGCTGGCGGCGCTGACGCCGGAGATGCCGTGGCCCGAGCGCCTCGACGGCATCGACGAGGCCGCGCTCGGACGGCTGCAGGCGCGCCGCCACGGCGTCGAGGCGATGACCGCCGCGCTGGTCTGAACCTTTCCGGTCGTTCTCCCGGCGCGTGCGCGCCGTCACGGTGATCGCCGTTGCAGTGGTTACACTTCGCGTCGGATTGGTGACCTGAATGGCGACAACCGGAAGGATGGGGCGGCAATGGAGGCGGTGATCGAGCGCAGTCAGTCGGGCGTGCGGGTGGTGCAGCGGCCGCCGCCGCGCCGCATCGTCGTGCTGAATCCGAAGGGCGGTTCCGGCAAGACCACGCTGTCGACCAATCTCGCCGGCCATTACGCCGCGCAGGGTTTTCGCACCGCGCTGCTCGATTACGACAGTCAGGGCTCCAGCAGTTTCTGGCTCGACCGCCGCGCCGGCGTGCGGCCGTCGATTCAGGGCATTCCGGCCTGGCGCCAGCCGCTCAACGTCACCCGCAACTGGCATCTGCGCGTGTCTCCGGACACCGAGCGGCTGGTGGTCGACACGCCGGCCGCGCTCGACGTCGCGCAGTTCCGGCCGACGCTGGAAGGCGCCGCCGCCATCATCGTGCCGGTGCTGCCATCGGACATCGACATCCACGCCGTCTCCACCTGCATCGCCAACCTGCTGATGCGGGGCGGCATCAGCCGCGAGCCATCGCGCATCGCCATCGTCGCCAACCGTGTGCGCCGCAACACGCAGGTCTATCAGCGCCTGATCGGCTTCCTACATTCGCTGCGTATTCCGTTCATCTGCACGCTGCGCGACACGCAGAACTACATCCGTGCCGCCGAGCAGGGGGTGGCGCTGTCGGAGATGTCGGCGGCGCAGGTGCGCGAGGACATGCCGGCGTGGGAGGAGCTGATCCGCTGGATCGAGTCGCGGCCGCTGCCGGAGCCGGAGTTGCGGGCGGGTTGAAAGCGGGATGGCGGGTGTTTGGCGCCGTGCCGGCAACCCATGCTGTGAGTGCTTCCAGCACCGGCGTGAACCCATCCCTGGGGCCATCCTCGGAGACGTCCTGTCTCCGAGGATGCTGGAAGCACTCACAGCATGGGCTGCTTCACGCGAGGTGCCACTTCAATTCGCAACGTCTGCCGCAGCGACCATCGCCGCCGTCAGCTGAGCCAGCTCTTCATCTGTAATCACATACGGCGGCATCGCGTAGAGCAGTTTTCCGAACGGCCGCGCCCAGACACCGCGCTCGATCAGCACTTCCTGCACCGCCGCACTTTTCACCGGCTCTTTCATTTCGATGACACCGATCGCGCCGAGGGCGCGCACGTCGGCGACGTTGGCCTTGTCACGTGCCGGTGCGAGTCCGTTTTTCAATGCGTCCTCGATGCGGCCGATGTTGCGCCGCCACGGCTGCGACAGCAGCAGCTCGACGCTGGCGCAGCCGACGGCGCAGGCGAGCGGGTTGGCCATGAAGGTGGGGCCGTGCATGAAGGCGCCCGGCGATCCTTCGGAGATGCCGTCGGCGACGCGCGCGTTGCACAGCGTCGCCGCCAGCGTGATGTAGCCGCCGGTCAGCCCCTTGCCGAGGCAGAGAATGTCGGGCGCGATGCCGGCGTGCTCGCAGGCGAACAGCGCGCCGGTGCGGCCGAAGCCGGTGGCGATCTCGTCGGCGATCAGCAGCACGTCGAAGCGGTCGCACAGTGCGCGCAGCCGGCGCAGGTAGTCGGCCGAGTAGAAGTTCATGCCGCCATAGGCCTGCACGATCGGTTCGATGATGACGGCGGCCAGTTCGTGCGCGTGTCGTGCCAGCATTTTTTCGAGCGGTTCGATATCGGCATCGCCACAGGCTTCGCCGAAGCGCGGCGACGGCGTCGGTGCGAACAACTGTTGCGGCAGGATGCGGTTGAACAGCGTGTGCATGCCGCCGACCGGATCGCTGACCGACATCGTCATGAAGGTGTCGCCGTGGTAGCCGCAGCCGAACGACAGCAGCCGGTGCTTCTGCGGATGACCGCGCGCGATCCAGTACTGCTGCGCCATCTTGATCGCTACTTCGACCGCGACCGAGCCGGAGTCGCTGAAGAAGACACGCTCCAGCCCGTTCGGCGTCAGCTCGACCAGATGTTTCGCCAGCCGCGTCGCCGGCTCGTGCGTGAAGCCGCCGAACATCACGTGTGCCACTCGCCCCAGTTGCGACGTCACTGCCGCGTTCAGCGCCGGGTGGTCATAGCCGTGGATCACCGACCACCACGACGCGATGCCGTCGATCAGTTCGCGGCCGTCGGCCAGTCGCAGCGTCGCGCCGCGCGCACTGGCGACCGGCAGCACCGCCGGCGGCTGCGTCGCGGAGGCGTACGGGTGCCACAGGTGGTCGCGGTCGATCTGCAGCAGCTGTTCGGTGGTCAGGGGGGGCGGCGTGGTCATGGCGGTTCTCGTTGGCGGGCGGCCATTGTAGATAAAGGAACGAATGCGACGACAGCGGACGGTCGGGGGGCGTCGTCTACACTTGCCCGACGCTGTTTCTCCGGAGTCTTCCCCGCATGCACAAGGAACTCGAGCGCGTCGCTCACGAAATCGGCACCGTGCTGCTCGGCAAGGAGCGGCAGGTGCGGCTCGCGCTCTGCTGCCTGCTCGGCGGTGGCCACCTGCTGCTCGAAGACCTGCCCGGCATGGGCAAGACCACGCTGGCGCACGCGCTGGCGAAGGTGCTCGGGCTGCACTACCGGCGCGTGCAGTTCACCAGCGACCTGCTGCCCGGCGACATCCTCGGCAGCAGCGTGTTCGAGCGCGACAGCGGCCGTTTCCAGTTCCTGCCGGGGCCGGTGTTCACGCAGGTGCTGCTGGCCGACGAGATCAACCGCTCGACGCCGAAGACGCAGTCGGCGCTGCTGGAGGCGATGGCCGAGGGGCAGGTGACGATCGACGGCGAGACGCGGCCGCTGCCGGCGCCGTTCTTCGTCATCGCCACGCAGAACCCGGTGACGCAATCGGGCACCTATCCGCTGCCGGAATCGCAGCTCGACCGCTTCCTGATGCGGCTCTCGCTTGGCTATCCCGACCCGGCCGCCGAGCGCCGCCTGCTCTCCGGCGAGGATGCGCAGCACCGGCTGCCGCAGCTGCAGCAGTGCCTGACCGTGCCGCAGCTGCAGCAGCTGCAGCGCGCGGTCGACGCCGTGCACGCGGCCGACGCGCTGCTCGACTACGTGCAGCGGCTGATCGCCTACACGCGCAGCGAGCCGGGCTTCGCCGTCGGGTTGTCGCCGCGCGGCGCGCTGGCGCTGCTGCGCGCGGCCAAGAGCTGGGCGCTACTACATGGTCGCAGCCATGTCGTGCCGGAGGATGTGCAGACGGTGCTGGCGCCGGTGGTCGAGCACCGGCTGCACGCCAATGTCGAGCACGTCGGCGACGGCAGCGCGCTGGTGCAGCAGATGCTGCGCCGTGTCGCGGTGGTGTAACCGGTGCCGGCAGCACTGCCGTCGCCGCGCATGCAGCGCTGGATCGCGCGGCGCATTCCGCCGGCGCGGCAGGTGACGCTGAACCAGCGCCGCATTTTCATCCTGCCGTCGCGGGTCGGCATCGCCTTTCTCGCCTCGCTGCTGGTGATGCTGCTGGCGGCGATCAACTTCCAGAGCAACCTGATCTTCGCGCTGGCCTTCTTTTTGTTCAGCCTGATGCTGGTCTGCATCCTGCACACCTACGGCAATCTGTCGGGGCTGACGGTGGAGGTGGTGCGCGCGCATCCGACCTACGTCGGCGAGAACGCCGAATTCGACCTGCAGCTCGGCGCCGGCGCCGCCCGCCACTACCGCAGCATTCGGCTCGGCTGGCCCGGCGGTGAGACCGACGCCACCGTCTCGGTCGCGCCCGGCGCGCGCAGCGCGGTGAAGCTGTTTCTGAAGGCCGAACGGCGCGGCTGGCTGCGGCCGCCGTGGCTCTGTGTCGAGACCCGCTACCCGCTCGGTCTGCTGCGCGCCTGGAGCTGGATCGATCTCGACATTGCCGCACTGGTCTACCCGCGCCCGCTGCCGGGGCCGCGCCCCGATGGCACTGGCAGTGGGCGGCCCGACGGCGAGCGACAGTGGCGGCGCGGCAGCGAGGAGTTCCACAGTTTTCGCGCGTACCAGACCGGCGACAACCTGCGCCATGTGCTGTGGCGCGCCTGGGCGCGCGGGCAGCCGCTGCAGTCGAAGCAGTTCGCCGAGCTGCACGCGCGTTCGCACTGGCTGCAGTGGGAGGCGACCAGCGGCGAGCGCGAGCAGCGCCTCGGCCTGCTGTGCCACTGGGTGCTGGAGCTGGAGCGGCGCGGTGAGCCCTACGCGCTGCAGCTGCCCGACTTCACGCTGCCGCTCGGCCTCGGCGACAGCCAGCGCGAGCGCGCGCTGCGTGCACTGGCGCTGTTCGGCCAGCCGGCACAGCCGCCGCGGCGCGTGGTTGGAAGCGAGCGATGAGCGCCGCGCGCAACAGCGCCGATGGCGCCACCGGCATCGCGCAGTGGCTGCCGCGCTGCGCGCTGAGCTGGCTGCTGCTGGCGCAGTTCACGCTGATCGCGCCGCACCTGCCGCGGCTGCCGCCGTGGATCGTCGGCGTCTGGCTGCTGGCGGCATTCTGGCGCGTGGTGATGCTGCGCGGGCGCTGGGGCCTGCCGTCGCGCTGGCTGAAATACCTGATGTTGCTGCTGGCCGTGGCCGGCGTGCGGCTCCACTACGGCAGCTTCATCGGGCTGGAAGCGACCGTGGCGCTGCTGATCAGCGCCTTCTGTCTCAAACTGTTCGAGGCGCGGCAGCGGCGCGATGCCTACCTGCTGCTGTTTCTCGGGTTCTTCGTCGCGGCGACGCAGTTTCTGTTCGACCAGTCGCTGATCAGTGCGCTGTACATGCTGCTGCCGGTGCTGCTGCTGACCTCGGCGCTGGTGGCACTGCATCGCAGCGACCGAGACGGCTGTTCGCTGGCGCCGCTCTACACCGCGCTGCAGCTGTCGGCGCAGGCGCTGCCGCTGATGGTGCTGCTGTTTCTGGTGATGCCGCGCTTCGCGCCGCTGTGGCAGGTGCCGATGGCGCGCGAGAGCGCCCGCACCGGTTTGTCGGAGGAGCTGGCGCCGGGCGATATCGCGCAGCTGTCGCTGTCGGCCGATCTGGCGTTCCGCGCCGTGTTCGGCGACGAGGTGCCGGCAGCGGCCGCGCTCTACTGGCGCGGGCTGGTGCTCGACCAGTTCGACGGCCGGCGCTGGCGCCCGGGCCGTTTCAGCGGCACACCGCGCAGCGTGATCGGCGACGAGCCGGCACGTGGCGCCACGCTCGACTATCAGGTGTTTCTGGAACCGACCGGCCAGCGCTGGCTGTTCGCGCTGGAGCGGCCGGCGCCGGTTGATCCGCGCACGCTGCTGACCTACGACTACCGGCTGGTCACCTTCGAGCCGGTCTACGCCAGATTCGCCTATCGCGCCCGCGCGCTGCCGCAGGCCGCGCTCGACCTGCAGCTCGACCGGCGGCTGCGCGAGCGCAACCTGCAGCTGCCGCCGGCCGGCAACCCGCGCACGCGCGAATGGATCGACGCGCTGCGGCTGCAGCACAGCGACGATGCCGCGCTGGTGCGGGCGCTGCTCGACCATTTCCGCCGCGAGCCGTTCGTCTACACGCTGCGACCGCCGCTGCTCGGCGACGATCCGGTCGACCAGTTCCTGTTCGACACGCGCCGCGGTTTCTGCGAGCACTACGCCAGCGCCTTCACCTTCGCGCTGCGCGCCGCCGGCGTGCCGGCGCGCATCGTCGCCGGCTATCAGGGCGGCGAGATCAATCCACTGAACGGCACCGTACTGGTCCACCAGTTCGACGCGCACGCCTGGAGCGAGGTGTGGCTCGACGGCCGCGGCTGGGTTCGATTCGACCCGACCGCGGCGGTGGCGCCGCAGCGGATTGAGCGCGGCCTCGAAAGCGCGGTGGCGAGCGGCGAATTCCTGGCCGGTTCGCCGCTGTCGGCCAATCGCTATCGCAGCATCGCGCTGCTGAACCGGCTGCGGCTGCAGCTCGACGAGCTGAACTACCAGTGGACGCGGCTGGTGCTGAATTACCGCGATGACACCCAGCAGCAGTTCCTGCAGCGGCTGCTCGGCGGCATCGACCCGTGGCGTATCGCCGCGCTGCTGTTCGGCGGCGGTGTGCTGCTGTTCGGTACCATCGCGTTGCTGCTGCTGTGGCGTCGTCGTCCGCCGCCGCTGCCGCCGGCGCAGCGGCTCTACCGGCGGCTCTGCCAGCGGCTGGCGCGACAGGGCTATCCGCGCCCGGCCGGCATGGCACCCGGCGACTATGCGCGCTGGGTGGTGGCGCAGCAGCCGCGCTGGCAGTGGGTGGTCGAGGCGACGCGCTGCTTCGAGGCTCTCAGCTACCGCGCGCTGACCGACCCGCAGCGGCGGCTGCTGATGAAGCGGCTGCACCGGCTGGTTCGCACTGCTCTGTGATCACGTAGCACGACACAGTCCCCTCTCCCTTCAGGGAGAGGGTTAGGGAGAGGGCGATCTGCCAGCGATTCCCTCTCCCCCAGCCCCTCTCCCTGAAGGGAGAGGGGGAGTAGCTGGCCTCTGCTACCATGCCGCTCCCGTCCCCGCCGCAGGATGCTCCGCGCATGGAATACCTGAAGTACCTGATCGATTTCATCCTGCACATCGACGTGCACCTCAGCGAACTGATCCGCGACTACGGCGTGCAGACCTACGCCATCCTGTTCGCGATCATCTTCGTCGAGACCGGGCTGGTGATCATGCCGCTGCTGCCGGGCGATTCGCTGCTGTTCGCCGCTGGCGCGTTCACTGCCAAGGGCGACTTCAACCTGCTGCTGCTCGGCGGCCTGCTGTCGGTGGCGGCTATCGCCGGCGATTCGCTGAACTACGCCATCGGCCACTATCTCGGGCCGAAGGTGTTCACCCGCAACTACCGCTGGCTGAACCAGCAGCACCTGCGCCGCACCGAGGCCTTCTTCGAGCGCCACGGTGGCAAGACCATCATCATGGCCCGCTTCGTGCCGATCGTGCGCACCTTCGCGCCGTTCGTGGCCGGTGTCGGCGCCATGTCCTATCCGCGCTTCCTGCTGTTCAACGTGGTTGGCGGCCTGCTGTGGATCTGGAGCTTCCTGCTGCTCGGTTACTTCTTCGGCAACCTGCCGGTAGTGAAGCAGAACTTCACGCTGGTGATCTTCGCCATCATCGGCATTTCGCTGCTGCCGATCGTCATCGAATTCGTGCGCGCCCGTCGCGAAGCCGGCACCGCTGCCGACTGACGGGCTGGTTGCCCCGACGGCGCCGTTTATAATGCCGCCCTTTCCAGGCCGGCCCGCCCGCCGGCGCCCAGACAACAAGAGGATGCCTCCCCGATGATCATCAAACCCCGTGTGCGCGGCTTCATGTGCGTCACTACCCACCCGGTCGGTTGCGAGGCGAACGTGAAGCAGCAGATCGATTACGTGAAGCGACGCGGTCCGATCGCCAACGGGCCGAAGCGGGTGCTGGTGCTCGGCGCCTCCACCGGCTACGGGCTGGCCTCGCGCATCACCGCGGCATTCGGCGCGGGCGCGGCCACCATCGGCGTCTTCTTCGAGCGCGAGGGCAGTGCCGACAAGCCGGGCACTGCCGGCTGGTACAACTCGGCCGGTTTCCACAAGTTCGCCGAGGCTGAAGGTCTCTACGCGAAGAGCATCAACGGCGACGCCTTCTCCGACGAGATCAAGCAGAAGACCATCGACCTGATCAAACAGGATCTGGGTCAGGTCGATCTGGTCGTCTACAGCCTCGCCTCGCCGCGTCGCCAGCATCCGAAAACCGGCGTTGTGCACAACTCGACGCTGAAGCCGATCGGCAAGGATTTCACCCAGCGCGGCATCGACACCGATAAAGAGGTGGTCAAGGAGTTCACGCTGGCCGCCGCCAATCAGGAAGAGATCGACAACACCGTCGCCGTCATGGGCGGCGAGGACTGGCAGATGTGGATCGACGCGCTCGACGCCGCCGGCGTGCTGGCACCCGGCGCGAAGACGACGGCCTACACCTACATCGGCGAAAAGATCACCTGGGATATCTACTGGAACGGCACCATCGGCGCCGCCAAGCAGGATCTCGATCATCGCGTGCTGAATATCCGCAAGAAACTGGCGACGACTGGCGGCGATGCGCGCGTGTCGGTATTGAAAGCGGTCGTCACGCAAGCCAGCTCGGCGATTCCGATCATGCCGCTCTATCTGGCGCTGCTGTTCAAGGTGATGAAGGCCGACGGCAGCCACGAGGGTTGCATCGAGCAGGTCGACGGCCTGTTCCGCGACAGCCTCTACGGCGCCAGCCCGAAACTCGACAGCGACGGCCGCCTGCGCGCCGACGGCCTCGAACTGCGGCCCGAAATCCAGAATGCCGTCGCCGGACTGTGGGAGCAGGTCACCAACGAAAACCTGAACGAGCTGACCGACATCAAGGGCTATAAGCACGAGTTCCTGAAGCTGTTCGGCTTCGAGATCGACGGTGTCGACTACGATGCCGACGTCAACCCGAACGTGCCGATCAAGAACCTGGTTTGAAAAATCACTGAGCAAGTCCCCTCTCCCTTCAGGGAGAGGGGAGAAGTGCGGCTCCTCAAATTCGTCAAGTGGTCGGCAGGGGGTGAAGATGGCAACGACATTCATTCAGGCCGATATCCGCCACGAACAGCCGGTACGGCTGTCGCCGCTGGTGCGGCGCATCACCGCGCACAACCCGAGCGTGATGACCGGCCCCGGCACCAACAGCTACCTGATCGGCAACGAGAAGGTCGCACTGATCGATCCCGGCCTCGCCGAGCAACACCATCTCGATGCCATCCTCGCCGCCTGTAATGGCAAGCTGCGCTGGATTCTCGCCACCCACACCCACCCCGACCATTCGCCCGGTGCGCGCGAACTCGCCGCCATCACTGGCGCGCAGCTGATCGGCAACACCATCGACGACGGCGACATCCAGGACCACACCTTTGCGCCGGACCGCTCGCTGCAGCACGACGAGCTGATCGACTGCGGCGAATTCAGGCTGCGCGCGCTGCTGACACCGGGCCACGTCGCCAACCACATCTGCTACCTGCTGGAAGAAGAGGGGATGCTCTTCTCCGGCGACCACATGATGCAGGGCTCCACCGTCGTCATCGTGCCGCCGCAGGGCGACATGAAGGACTATCTCGATTCGCTGCAGATGCTGAAGCGCTACCCGATCTCCGCCATCGCACCGGGCCACGGCCTGCTGATGCTGGAGCCGCAGCGCGAGGTCGACGCGCTGATCGCACACCGCTTGCAGCGTGAGGCGAAGGTGGTCGACGTGTTGCGGCGCGTCGGCGGCGGCACGTTGAGCGAGCTGGTCGCGCCGGTCTACACCGATGTCGATGCGTCGCGCCACGATATCGCCAGATATTCGCTGTGGGCGCACCTGCTGAAACTGGAGCGTGACGGCCGCGTCGCGCACTGGGGCGAGCGCTGGGACTGGATCGGCGCTCAGTAGACCGGGATCGCCAGCGTCTTCTCGGCCATCTCCATGGACAGTGGTTTGGTCGCCGGTACCCAATCCGGGTAAAGTCGCACCCCTTCGCGCCTGTTTATCGACATTCCCGCCAACGCCTCTTTGAAATCAGGATCCACACTCTGTGTTAGTTGCATCCAACATCACCATGCAGTTCGGGGCCAGGCCCCTATTCGAAAACGTCTCGGTCAAGTTCGGCGGCGGCAACCGCTATGGCCTGATCGGTGCCAATGGCTCCGGCAAGTCGACCTTCATGAAGATTCTGGCCGGCGAGCTGGAATCCACGGCTGGCAACGTGTCGCTCGATAGCGGCGAGCGCATGGTGTTCCTGCGGCAGGACCAGTTCGGTTACGAAGATAAACGCGTGCTCGATGTGGTGATGATGGGGCACGAGCAGATGTGGGCCTGCATGAGCGCGAAGGATGCGATCTACGCCGACCCCGAGGCCAGCGAAGCCGACTACATGCGCGCTGCCGAACTCGAAGAGAAGTTCGCCGAGTACGACGGTTACACCGCCGAATCGCGCGCCGGCGAACTGTTGATGGGCGTCGGCATTCCGATCGAGAAGCACAACGGCCCGATGAGCGAGGTTGCGCCGGGTTGGAAGCTGCGCGTGCTGTTGTGTCAGGCGCTGTTCGCCAACCCGAACATCCTGCTGCTCGACGAGCCGACCAACAACCTCGACATCAACACCATTCGCTGGCTGGAAAACGTGCTGAACGAGCGCGACAGCACGATGATCATCATCTCCCACGATCGTCACTTCCTGAATCAGGTCTGCACGCACATGGCCGACCTCGATTACGGCCGCATCCAGGTCTACCCCGGCAACTACGACGACTACATGGAAGCGTCGATGCAGGCGCGCAATCGCATCGCCACCGCCAACGCCAAGGCCAAGGAGAAAGTGGCCGAACTGCAGGAGTTCGTGCGCCGCTTCTCCGCCAACAAATCCAAGGCGCGTCAGGCCACGTCGCGCGCCAAGCTGATCGAGAAGATCAAGGTCGAGGATATGCAGCCGTCATCGCGGCAATATCCGTGGATTCGTTTCGAATACGACGACAAGGAAAAACTGCATCGCCTCGCGCTGACCATCGAGGGGCTGACGTTTGGCTATGACAGCAATGCGCCGGTCATCGAGAGCTTCTCCACCAGCATCGAGGCCGGCGAGAAGGTCGCCATCATCGGCGAGAACGGTGTCGGTAAAACCACGCTGTTGCGCCTGCTGGCCACCGAAGCGCTCGGCGGTCTGACGCCGCAGAAAGGCGAAGTGAAGTGGGCGGAGAAAGCGAAGCTCGGTTATTTCGCCCAGGATCACAGCGCCGATTTCGCCGAGGATGTCAGCCTGACCGAGTGGATCTGGCAATGGGTCCGCGAAGGCGGCTTCGACGGCGCCGATGTCGAAACGCTGGTACGCGGCACGCTCGGTCGTCTGCTGTTTTCCGGCGATGAGGTCAAGAAGTCGGTGAAGGTGATTTCCGGCGGCGAGCAGGGGCGCATGCTGTTCGGCAAGCTGATGCTGCTACGTCGCAACGTGTTGCTGCTGGACGAACCGACCAACCACCTCGACATGGAATCGATCGAATCGCTGAATACCGCGGTCGAGAAGTTTCCAGGCACCGTTATTTTCGTGTCGCACGACCGCGAGTTCGTGTCGTCGCTGGCGACGCGAATCATCGACATCAGGGGTGATCAGACTATCGTTGACTATCACGGCAGCTACGAGGATTACCTGAACAGCCTTGGTATCAGTTGACCGGAATCGTCATGGTCTCCTTGACCCGCTCCATGCAGGGCGCACCGGCGCGTTCACCACACCGTATCGATCATTGTGTACAAACGTGCGGTTGCCGGTGCGGCAAGTCAATCCTCGACGTCGGAGAGGGCAGTGCGACCATATCGGCATCCGTTCACTGTTCATCACGGGAGGGCAGACCATGGACATTCTCCTCAAGCGCGCTTACGAAACGCCGTCGGCGGCCGATGGCACGCGGGTGCTTGTGGACAGACTGTGGCCGCGCGGGCTGACCAAGGCCAGAGCCGCCGTCGACCTCTGGCTGAAGGAGGTGGCGCCCTCTACCGAACTGCGTCAGTGGTTCGGGCACGATCCTGAAAAGTGGACGGAATTCAAACGGCGCTATCGCACCGAGCTGAAAGACAATTCGGCACTGTCCGAACTCGCGGCGCTCGCGCGCCGGGGCAGGGTCACGCTCGTCTATGCCGCCAGAGATGAACTGCACAACGCGGCGGTCGTCCTGAAGCAGGTTCTCGAACACGACGGCTGAGCGCTCGTCGGCTCCGATCCGACGTGGCTCTCCTTCCGAACTTCGTGCAGGATATATCGTGCGTTTCCACTGTGTTTTTTGAGGAGGGCACGCGACCGTGGATGTCGGCATTCCGAAGGAAATCAAGGTTCACGAGTATCGCGTCGGTCTGACGCCGGCCGGCGTTCGCGAGCTGACGGCGCGCGGCCACCGGGTGCTGGTCGAGACCGGTGCCGGTGCGGCGATCGGGCTCGACGACGAGCAGTACCGGCGCGCCGGCGCCGACATCGCTGCCGATGGTGCCGACGTATTCGCCCGCGCCGATCTCGTGGTCAAGGTCAAGGAGCCGCAGGCCGACGAGTTGAAACGGCTGCGCCCCGATCAGCTGCTGTTCGCCTATCTGCACCTGGCGCCTGATCCCGAACAGACGCGCGGCCTGCTGGCCTCCGGTGCCAGCGCCATCGCCTATGAAACCGTCACCGATCGCTCTGGCGCGCTGCCGCTGCTGGCGCCGATGAGCGAGGTGGCCGGCCGCATGGCGGTGCAGGCGGCGGCGCATCAGCTGGAAAAGGCACAGGGTGGCCGCGGTGTGCTGCTCGGCGGTGTGCCGGGTGTCGAGCCGGGCCATGTCGTCGTGCTCGGCGGTGGCGTCGTCGGTCTCAATGCGGCGCGGATGGCGAGCGGGCTCGGTGCGCGGGTGACGCTGCTCGATCGCTCGCTGCCGCGGCTGAAACAGATCGATGAACTGTACGGCTCGCGCATCGCCACGCTCTATTCGACGGTCGATGCGATCGAGCAACTGCTACCGACCGCCGACGCCATCATCGGCGCGGTGCTGATTCCGGGCGCGGCGGCGCCGAAGCTGGTGACGCGACCGATGCTGAAACTGATGCGTCCCGGCAGCGTGCTGGTCGACGTCGCCATCGATCAGGGCGGCTGCTTCGAGAGCAGCCGACCGACCACGCACGATGCGCCGACCTATGTCGAAGAGGGTGTGATTCACTACTGCGTCGCCAACATGCCCGGCGCCGTCGCTCGCACGTCGACGTTCGCGCTGACCAATGCGACGCTGCCCTATGTGCTGCAGCTGGCGGATCGTGGCATTGCCGCGCTGTATGACGATGCCGGTTTTCTCAGCGGCCTCAATGTTCATCGCGGCGCCGTTACCTGTAAACCGGTGGCCGATGCGTTGAAGTTGCCATTCGCCGAACCACAACGATTCAAACGATAAAAAAGCATGTTCAAAGCACCCAGATCGAATGCCACTTCCGATTTCTACGACAACCTGATCGCCGGGGAGGTCGGCCGCACGATCTGGGGGGCGGGCAGCCGGTTCGCGCCGGCCAGGATCGCTGCGTCGCCGTCCACCCGGGTCAATTACGAGGCGGTCATCAGCCAGATCTGCAGCGGAGCGGAGCAGGCATTGGATATCGGCTGCTCCACCGGCGGCTTCACCGGTGTGCTGGCCAGATACTGTCGCTCCGTGGTGGGTGTCGATCTGTCGCCGAATGCGGTGTCGGTGGCCAACCGTCACTTTGCCTCGTCGCGTCTGCCCAACTGTCAGGCGCGCGTCGCGGATGGCTGCAGACTCGATTTTGCCGACGAGGCCTTCGACATCATCCAGATGGTCGATGTGGTTCACCATGCGGAAGATCCCGAAGCGTTGCTGCGGGAGGTACATCGTCTGTTGAAGCCGACGGGAACACTGATCGTTTTCGAACCCAATAAATACAATGTCGCTCTCTGGTTGATGTGTCTTCTGGATCGCAACGAGTGGGGTGCGTTGAAGCTGGGTTCGCCATATCGATATCGAAAGCTCTTCTCCGACCTGTTCGACATCGAAGTGATGAATTACAACGGGCTGTTGATCGGGCCTGATGGCGAGCGCTCCCGGCGATTGGCGGATTGGCTCTGCAACAGCCGATCGTCGTTGTTGCGGGCGCAAAGCCCCAAGATTTTCATACGGATGTCCAGAAAGAAGTCCTGATCGCAGGTGCCGTAACCCTTTCGTCGCAATCCCGTCACGAAAGCGCAACCGTCGCCGCCTAGCCTCGCGCCAACCGGTCAAAGAGGCTTCAAGCGATGACGGTGGCGATGCCCCCGGTCCAGCCGCGACTGCGCAGTGTCTGGATCTCCGATGTCCATCTCGGCAGCAAGGATTGCCGCGCCGATTACCTGCTCGATTTCCTGCGTCGCGTCGACTGCGACACGCTCTACCTGCTCGGCGACATCGTCGATCTGTGGGCGATGAAGCGTCAGTTCCTGTGGCCGTCCGACCACTACGAAGTGCTGCGGATGCTGATGCAGAAGGCGCGCAACGGTACCCGCGTCGTCTACCTGCCGGGCAACCATGACGAGGCGATGCGCGAATTCGTCGGTCACAGCTTCGGCCCGATCGAGATCGTCGACGAGCTGCTGCACACCACCGCCGACGGTCGCCGGTTGCTGCTGTTCCACGGCGATGCGCTCGACGGCCATGTCCAGCTCGACCGGATCTCGAAACACCTCGGCGAGCCCGCCTACGACCTGCTGATGTGGCTGCACCGCTGGGTCAATCGTGGGCGCAGGCTGCTCGGTCTGTGCTACTGGTCGCTCGCCTCCTATGTGAAGACCCGCAACGGCAAGGCGATGAAGGCGATCGCGCTGTTCCGCAGCGCGGCGCTGGCCGAGGCGCGCCGGCGCGGTGTCGATGGTGTCGTCTGCGGCCACATCCATCACGCCGAGGTGACCAGCCAGGATGGCCTGCTCTACTGCAACGACGGCGACTGGGTCGAGAGCTGCACGCTGCTGGCCGAACACGGCGACGGTTCGCTGGAGATCGTGCGCTGGTCCGAACGCATGCATCTACTCGACGCGCTGACGCCGGAGAGCGAGTTGCAGATCGCGTTGCCGCTGCTGAAGTGAGCCGCCTCCCCACCGCCATCGCCACCCCGACAGGAGGCTGCCAATGATTTCCGTCGAGCATGTCGTCGCCGAACGCTTTCCCGAGTTTCCCCGGCGCAACCCGACGCTGCACCGGACCGTGGTCGCGCTGCTGCGCCAGCTGTTCCGCGAGAGCGAATTCCAGCGCTTCGCCGAGCGCTACCCGCATCTGTCCGGTTTCGATTTCGTCGAACAGGTTCTTGACCACTTCGGTTTCGGCGTCACCGTCAGCGAGCGGGAGCGCGAGCGCATTCCGGCCTGGGGGCGCGTCGTCATCATCGCCAACCATCCGATCGGCAGCCTCGATGGTCTCGCGCTGCTGAGTCTGGTCGGTTCGGTGCGGCGCGATGTGAAAGCGGTGGCGAACGATGTACTGGCAGTGGTCGAGCCGTTACGGCCGCTGCTGCTGCCGGTCGACAACATGGGTGCGCGCACCGCGCGCGAGAACATCCGCGCCATCGAGCAGCACCTGCACAACGATGGCGCCGTCATCATCTTCCCGGCGGGAGAGGTGTCGAGAATGGGCGCCACCGGCATCCGTGACGGGCGCTGGCGCAACGGTTTCCTGCGCTTCGCCGAGAAGAGTCAGGCATCGATCCTGCCGGTGTTCGTCGACGCGCGCAATTCGATGCTGTTCTACAGCCTGTCGCTGCTGGCCCGGCCGCTGTCGACGCTGTGGCTGGTGCGCGAGATGTTCAAGCACAACAACCGCAGCGTGCGCGTGCGCATCGGCCGCGCCATCGATTTCGACACCTATCGCGCGCTGCCGCTCGATGCGCGCGCCAAGGTCAAGCGTTTCCGCCAGCATCTCTACAAGATCGGCAAGAACCGCGGTGAGGGCTGCTTCAACACGGCGACGCAGGCGATCGCGCACCCGGAGCAGCGCGCCGCGCTGCGCAGCGAGATTCGCGCCTGCCCGCTGCTCGGCACGACTCGAGACGGCATGGCGATCCACCTGTACCGCTTCACGGCCGACTCGGCGGTGATGCGCGAAATCGGCCGGTTGCGCGAAGTCAGTTTCCGCGCGGTGGGCGAGGGCAGCGGCCTGCGCCGCGACATCGACCGCTTCGATCGCGACTACGACCACATCGTGCTGTGGGACGACGAGGCACTGGAGCTGGTCGGCGCCTATCGGCTGCGTCGCACCGGCCCGGCCGGTGATGCCATCTCCCATTGCTACAGCAACAACCTGTTCGACTACAGCGTCGCGGCGCAGCCGTACCTGGCGGAGGGTGTCGAACTCGGCCGCAGCTTCGTGCAGCCGCGCTACTGGGGCCGGCGCAGTCTCGATCTGCTGTGGTACGGCATCGGCGCCTACCTGAAGAATTTTCCCGAGGTGCGCTACCTGTTCGGGCCGGTGTCGATCAGCAACCGGCTGCCGGTCGGCGCGCGCGACCTGCTGGTCAGTTTCTACCGTCACTTCTTTCCGGCTGATGAACGCTGGGCACAGGCGCGGCTGCCGTACCGCTTGCAGCAGCCGGAGCTGGCGCAGCGCTGGTGTGGAAAGTCCTATGCCGATGCCTTCGTCGAGCTGAAATCGGCGCTGGCGGCCCAGGATGTCAGCGTGCCGACGCTGTACAAGCAGTACTCGGAGCTGTGCGAGGAGGGTGGCGTGCAGTTCGTCGACTTCAACATCGATCCCGATTTCGCCGACTGCATCGACGGCCTGGTGCTGGTCGATCTGGCGAAACTGAAGGAGAACAAGCGGCGCCGTTATCTCGGTGGGGAGTGACGGTCCTCCCCTGCGAAGCAGGGGAGGGCTTGTTACTACGCCGCGACGACCCGGCTGCGTGTGCAGCTCCACAGCATCTCCCACAGTGCCGACTGGTCATTCCACTCACCATCCAGTATCCAGTCGGTCAGCGCCGCCGCCACATCCGGGTAGTGGATCTCGATGCCGTGCGGATCACTGTCCAGCCACGATTTCAGCGTGTCGCGATCGAGTCGGTCGATCGCCTTGCCCCAACCGAGCTGTGCCAGCGCGTGCGCATTCGACTGCTGCTCCATCTGGCCGCTGACCGGCTTCACCATCACCGGAATGCCCATGTGCAGGCATTCGCTGACCAGTTCGAAACCGGCATTGCAGATCACCGCGCGCGAGCGGCGCAGGTCGTTGCGAAAACCGTCGAGGCAGGTACGGCGCAGCTCAACATTGCCATCGCAGCCGTCGCTCAGCTCCGGTGAATACTGGACGAACTGCCAGTCGGGCAGCGTCTTCAGCAGCGCGGTGACGTGCGACTGCCGCTCGAAGGGCAGGTAGATCAGCACCTGGCGCTCGACCGTTCGCTCGGCGGTGAGTTTGACGTCGATGATCGGCGGCAGGATGTCGGTGTTGAAGTGATGCCAGTGCAGGCCGACGCCACAGGTTGCCGGCGCGAAGCCGCGCAGCACCAGTGCCGCTGCCGGGTTGCCGCCCCGGCGCGGGATCGGTCGCGAAAAGGCGTACTGGTGGCCGATGCCGATGCTCGGCTTGCCGGCGATGCGCGCCGCCCACGCCGTCACCGGTTCGAAGTCGGTGATGACCAGATCGTAGGGGGTGACGTCGAGCGCGCGCACGTCGGCGACGAAGCGGCCGACGCGGGCCTCGCACATCGTCTGCCAGTAGTTCACGCGCCCGTCGATCTGCGCCATCGTCAGGCCGGTGCGGTGTTCGAAGTCACCGAAGCAATCCATGTCGAACAGCCTGTTGCGCTCGCGGCCGGTGAACAGCCAGGTGACATCGGCGCCGCGCGCGTGCAGATGGCTCGCCATTTTTCGCGCGCGGCTGATGTGACCGTTGCCGGTGCCCTGAACGCCGTAGAGTATTTTCATGAGAGATGAGTCAGCAGGTGGGAACTGGTCGACCAGGCGATCAGCGTGCCGAGTGCGGCACCGGCCAGTGTGTCGGTCGGAAAGTGGACGCCGAGCACGACGCGCGACAACCCGACGCCGGTGGCCCACAGATAGAGCGGTGCCGCCAGCGCGCCGTAATGCAGCGTCACCAGTGTCGCCAGCGCGAACGCGGCGCAGGTGTGGCCGGACGGAAACGAGAAACGGTCGGAGGCGGTGACGACGCTCTGGAAGCTCGGGATCGCCTCGGGCGGGCGCCGTCGCTGACAGCCGTTCTTCAGGCACCAGTACAGCGGTCGCTCGATGGCGAAGACCAGCGCGGCGGCGATGAACAGCCGCTTGCCGATGGCGCCGTCGAGTAGCCACAGAAGGCTCGGCAGCAGCAGTTGCAGCAGGCCGTCGCCGCTGCGTGACAGCGCCCGCGCGAAGGCGATCCACAGCGCGCGGTGCTGCCGGTGGAAGAACCACAACAGCATGCGCAGATCGTAATCCTGCAGGTTGTGCAGCCAGCGCGTCACGGTCGTCATGCGGCCAGCTTGGGGCGGCCGCATGACAGAAAGGTGACGGAATGGTGAAGGTTTATCGCCTGACCCTAGTGGTTCTCGATCAGCAGGATGGCGCCGGAGACGCGCGGGTAGCGTTCGCTGCGGCGCTCAAGCAGTTCGGCGCAGTGCTTCTTCATGCAGCGCTCGGCCAGCTCGAAGAATGGGGAGCGCTCGGGGTCGGCGATGACGATGCGTTTGACGCCGGCGTCGACGGCGCGATCGATCAGCTTGCCGAGGTGTTTGACCAGCTCGTCCCAGAAGCAGACGTCGGCCGCGATCAGCGTGTCGATGCCGGCCAGCTCCTCTTTCGTGACTTTCTGGAATTTACCCTTGCGACAGTCGATCTTGACGCCGTTCAGCTCGGCGTGCGCCTGCAGGTACGGAAATACCGCCGGATCGGCGTCGAGCGCGGTGACGCGGCTGCCGAACTGTCTGGCGCAGAAGATGCCGCCCAATCCCCAGCCGCAACCGGCGTCGAGCACGGTACCGCGTTTGCGCAGCGGGTGTTCGAGCAGGAAATCCATCAGCAGGTCCGCCGAGGGCCAGTGCTTGTTGCCGTGGATCGATGGAATGTTGCCGTCGCGGCGCAGCTTGCGCATGACCGGATGGGCGGCGTGCAGGCGGTGAATGCCGAAGCGTTCGCTGGTGGTTTTGGCAGGCAAGAAGGCGCACTCGCAGGTTGGTGATGAGGCGCGGACATCATAGAGCGCAGTGATAAGATTGCAACGCTCGCGCATCGCGGATGGCGTTGCGCAATCGTGAAATTACCGGGAGATGACGTGAAGGTTCTGATTACCGGTGCGGCCGGCCAGCTCGGAACGACGCTGGTGGCGACCGCGCCCGACGGCTGGCGGATCACCGCCTGCGATTCACGGCAGTTCGATCTGACCGATGCCGATCTTCCCGCGCGGCTGCGGGCGCTGGCCGTCGATCTGGTCATCAACGCGGCCGCCTACACGGCGGTCGATGGTGCCGAGAGCGGCGAAGGGCGCGTGCGCGCCGAACAGGTCAATGCGCTCGGGGCCGGCGCGCTCGCGCAGGCCTGCGCGGCGCAGCGGGTACGGCTGCTGCATCTGTCGACCGATTTCGTCTTCGACGGCAGCGCCTCGACACCCTACGCGGTCGATGCGCCGTGCGCGCCGCTCGGTCAGTACGGCCTGAGCAAGTGGCATGGTGAGCAGAACGTGCTGGCGGCACTGCCGGGCGCGCTGGTGCTACGCACGGCGTGGGTCTATTCGCGTCACGGCAACAATTTCGTGAAGACGATGCTGCGGCTGATGGCCGGGCGCGAGCAGCTCGGCGTGGTCGCCGATCAGGTCGGCACGCCGACCGCGACGGCGACGCTGGCGCGGGCGATCTGGCGGTTCGCCGAACGCCCGGCGCTGCGCGGCATCTATCACTGCACCGATGCCGGCGTCGCCAGCTGGTATGACTTCGCCGTGGCGATTCAGGAAGAGGCGCTGGCGCGCGGTCTGCTCGCGCGCGCGATACCGCTGCGGCCGATCGCGACGGCGGACTACCCGACGCCGGCGCGGCGACCGGCCTACAGCGTGCTCGACAAGCGCGCCACCTGGCGCGATCTCGATCTCGAACCGCTGCACTGGCGCGCCGCGCTGCGTCAGGTGCTCGACGATCTCAAGGGAAATCCGAATGGCTAATCTGCTCGTCACCGGCGGCGCCGGCTTCATCGGCGCCAACTTCGTGCACTACTGGGTGAATGCACACCCGGACGATCGCATCGTCGTGCTCGACGCGCTGACCTATGCCGGCAATCGTCACAATCTGGAGCCGGTGCGCGAGCGCTGTCCGCTGGTGGTTGGCGACATCAACGACACCGCGCTGGTCGAGACGCTGCTGCGCGAGCACGCCATCGACACGCTGGTGCACTTCGCCGCCGAGAGTCATGTCGATCGCTCGATCACCGGCCCCGATGCCTTCGTCACCACCAACGTGGTCGGCACCCACAGTTTGCTGAAAGCGGCGCGCGCGGTCTGGCTGGCCGGCAGTGGCACGCCGCACCGCTTTCACCACATCTCGACCGACGAGGTGTTCGGCTCGCTGACGCCGCAGGCGCCGGCGTTCACCGAGGCGCACCAGTACCAGCCCAACAGTCCCTATTCGGCCAGCAAGGCGGCCTCCGACCATCTGGTGCGCGCCTATCACCACACCTACGGCCTGCAGGTGACGACCAGCAACTGCTCGAACAATTACGGGCCGTACCACTTTCCGGAGAAGCTGATTCCGCTCTGCATCACCAACCTGCTGCAGGGCAGGCCGCTGCCGATCTACGGCAACGGCAGCAACGTGCGCGACTGGCTCTATGTCGAGGATCACGCGCGCGGCATCGAGTGCGTGCTGCAGCGCGGTGTCGTCGGTGAGACCTACAACATCGGAGGCGACAACGAATGGAACAATCTCGATGTGGTCGGCGAACTGTGCGGTGTGATGGATGAGCTGTTCGCTGCCGATGCCACATTGGCGCAGCGTTTTCCGGATGCGCTCGCCGCGAGCGGACGGGCCAGCCGCGAGGCGATCACCTTCGTCGCCGACCGTCCCGGCCACGACCTGCGCTATGCGATCGACGCGGGCAGGGCGCGTACCGAGTTGGGTTACGTGCCGCAGGAGAGTTTCGCCACCGGTTTGCGCAAGACTGTGCGCTGGTATCTCGACAATGCCGGCTGGTGGCGCGCGGTGCTGGATGGCAGCTATCGCGACTAGAACGTCGGCGCGTCAGCGAAATCGAGCCCCGCCGCATCCTTCGCCGACAACTGCGGTGCCTCGCCATCGACCAGTGGCCAGTCGATACCGAGAGCGGGGTCGTCCCAGCGCAGCGACACTTCCGAGGCCGGGTGATAGAAGTCGGTGCACTTGTAGAGAAAATCCGCCTCTTCGCTGACGACGTAGAAGCCGTGCGCGAAGCCGGGCGGCACCCACAGCATGCGTTTGTTCTCCGCGCTCAGTTCGGTGCCGAACCAGCGTCCGAAGCTCGGTGAGTCGCGGCGCAGGTCGACGGCGACGTCGAACACGGCGCCGCGAATGACGCGCACCAGTTTTCCCTGCGTCTGCTGCGTCTGGTAATGCAGCCCGCGCAGGATGCCGCGGCGCGAGCGACTGTGGTTGTCCTGAACGAAATCGACGTCGATGCCGGCCTCGCTGAAGGCGCGCTGGTTCCAGCTCTCGAAGAAGAAGCCGCGTTCGTCGCCGAACACGCGCGGCGAAATCAGCAGCAGATCCTGCAGCGGCGTGGTTTCGATGTTCATCGGCCGGATACCACCGCCTTTTCCTGAATCAGCTTGGCCAGGTACTGGCCATAGCCGCTTTTCTTCAGCGGCTCGGCCAGACGCAGCACCTGCGCGGCATCGATGAAGCCCATGCGGAAGGCGATCTCCTCCGGGCAGGCGATCTTCAGCCCCTGCCGCTCCTCGACGACGCGGATGAAATTGGCGGCGTCGAGCAGCGAGTTGTGGGTGCCGGTGTCGAGCCAGGCGGTGCCGCGATGGAGCACCTGCACGTTGAGCTCGCCGCGCTCCAGATAGATGCGGTTGCAGTCGGTGATCTCCAGCTCGTCGCGCGCCGATGGCCTGATGCTTTTTGCGATGTCTACGATCCGGTTGTCGTAGAAGTAGAGACCGGTGACGGCGTAGGAGGAGCGCGGTCTGGCCGGCTTCTCCTCGATGTCGACGGCGCGCCCCTGTTCGTCGAAGGCGACGACGCCGTAGCGCTCCGGGTCCTGCACGTAATAGGCGAACACGGTGGCGCCGGTGCGCTGCTGCGCGGCGGCCCGCAGTTTGTTCGACAGCCCCTCGCCGTAGAAGATGTTGTCGCCGAGCACGAGGGCGACCGGGTGGTCGCCGATGAACGACTCGCCGATGATGAACGCCTGCGCCAGCCCCTCGGGGTTCGGCTGTACCGCGTAGCTGATGTCGATGCCCCACTGCCGGCCGTCGCCGAGCAGCAGCTCGAAGGCGTCGCGGTCGCGCGGCGTGGTGATGACCAGCACCTCGCGGATGCCGGCCAGCATCAGCGTCGACAGCGGGTAGTAGATCATCGGCTTGTCGTAGACCGGCATCAGCTGCTTGCTGACGCCGGCGGTCAGCGGGTGCAGGCGGGTACCGGAGCCTCCGGCGAGGATGATTCCCTTGTAAGGCTTGTCCATCAATGGTGTTCCTGTGCGGCTCTCTTCTGCGGGGGCGGCGGAGTGGTGGCGGTCGCGCGATGGCGGCCTGCCCGGCCTGCCGGAGCGGTTCGGGTGTGGCGACGCGGCTGGCAAGATGCGTCCTCGACGCCGCCTTGTCCAGATCGAAGCCGGGTTCGGGAGCGATGCGAGGCGGGTATTTTACGTGTCATCGCTCGTCCCCGGTGTGACGACGGTAGCGCGCGGGCGCTCGACAGCGGCGACGCGACATCGGTATAACTCGCGGCGTTTTTCGGCAGATTCCTGTCGGTTCATGTGCGGCCCGTGCCGCGGCGTACCGGTGGCAGTGGCGAGGGGGTAAGGGAATGAGCGAGACGGCGGCGATTCGGCGCGACGAGGTGAAACTGGAGCCGGGCTGGCTGCGGGCGGTCGGCGACCAGTTCGAACAGCCCTGGATGGTCGAGCTGAAGGCATTCCTGCTGGCGCAGCGGCGTGCCGGCAAGGATATCTACCCGCCGGCAAGCCTCTGGTTCAACGCCCTCAACAGCACGCCGTTCGACAAGGTCGAGGTGGTGATTCTCGGTCAGGATCCGTACCACGGGCCGGGGCAGGCGCACGGCCTCTGTTTTTCGGTACTGCCGGGTGTGCCGAAGCCGCCGTCGCTGATCAACATCTTCGACGAGCTGCACAGCGATCTCGGCATTGCGCCAAGCGCGCACGGCTGCCTGCAGCACTGGGCCGAGCAGGGTGTGCTGCTGCTGAACAGTGTGCTGACGGTGGAGCGCGGTCAGGCGGCGGCGCATCAGGGGCGCGGCTGGGAGCGTTTCACCGACGCCTGCATCGACCATCTCAACCGCGACCGCGACGGGCTGGTGTTCCTGCTGTGGGGCAGCTATGCGCAGAAGAAGGGGGCGCTGATCGATCGCAGCCGCCACTGTGTGCTGCAGGCGCCGCACCCGTCGCCGCTGTCGGCGCATCGGGGCTTTTTCGGCTGCCGCCACTTCTCGAAGGCGAACGCCTATCTGAGCGCGAACGGGCAGAAGCCCATCGACTGGGCGCTGCCGCAGTAACCGGGTACTGCGGGCGGGGCGCTATTTCAGCAGCGCCATCGCCGCTTCCATGTCCGCCGACAGATCCTCCTCCTCGGCGGTATCGACCTCCGGTGACAGGCCGAGGCGGGCGAAGGCGGAGATCGGCTTCCAGTCCATCTGTGTCAGCGGGTGGTCGCTGCCGATCAGGCTCTGCAGGTTGGCGATCATGATGACGTCGGCGTAGTCGACCTTCGGTACGACGCGGCCGAAGTTCAGGTGCTGTTCCGGCACGATCACCAGTTCCGGCGGGAAATCCCACGTCTCCAGAATGCGGCGGCCGATGCTCGGGTGCAGCTCGTCGATCAGCAGGTCGAGGGCGTCGAGGTCACGCAGCAGGCTGCGGTTGTCCTCGGCGTAGGTCAGGATCGGCAGCACGCCGATGCGGTGGACGATGCCGGCCAGCGTCGCCTGGTCGGGCTTGAGTTTGGTGAAGTGGCGGGCCAGCACGTGGGCGATGCCGGCGACCTCGGTGCTGCGCTGCCAGGTGTCACGCATGCGCTGGTCGATGGCGTCCGACGTGGCCTGGAACATCTGCTGCATCGCCAGACTGGTGGCCAGGTTCGACGTGTAGTTGATGCCGAGCCGGGAGACGGCGCTCTTCAGATCCTCGATGACGCGGCTGGCGCGCAGCAGCGGGCTGTTGGCGACCTTGATGATGCGCGCCGACATCGCGGTGTCGTTCTCGATCGCCTTCGACAGCTGCACCACGTCGGCGTCGGGGTTCGAGGCTACCTCGCGCACGCGCAGCGCCACTTCGGGCAGCGTCGGCAGCACCAGCTGGTCGTCGTCGATGGCTTTCAGCAGTACCTGGCGAATCTGCTCGATCTGGTCGCTCATGGGGGATCCTGTAACGCGGGAACGGGGTTCGGGGCGAGGGGCTGGAGCGGTTTCGTCCCGACGGCCGGCGGCTGGCAACGGCGCGTTAGTTATAGCACCAGGTTGGCGGCTGCGCCTGCAGCGGCAGGCCGGTATCGGTGCGCAGCCCGCTGCCATCGCCAGCGGTGACGGCAAGCAGTTCGCAGCTGCCGTCGGCCAGTGCGACGGCGTCGACGACCTGGCCGGCGGCGCGGCCATTGGCGTCGAACAGCTCGCTGCCGGCGGCCGGTGCCGGGCCGTCGCCGCGGGCATGGATCAGGTGGCGCTTGACCTGACCCCGGTAGTGGGCACGGGCGACGATCTCCTGGCCGGTGTAGCAGCCCTTGTTGAAGCTGACCGCGCCGAGCTCGGTGTAGTTGAGCATCTGCGGGATGAACAGCTCGCTGGTGGCTGCGCCGAGCTCTCCGATGCCGGCGCGGATCAGCAGCCAGCGCCAGCAGTCGCCACTGGCCGCCACCAGCCCGGCCGCCAGCGCGGCCTGCCACAGCGAGACCGCCGCTGCGGCCGGCAGCCAGCACTCGAAGCGCAGGCCGTCGGTGTCGAGCTGGATCAGTTCGGCATCGCCCGGTGCGACGGCGGCCTGCAGCCCGTCGGGACGGGTGCCGAAATGGCGCTGCAGCAGAGCGGCCGCTTCATGACCGGCGAGACCGAAGGCGATGTGCTCGTCGAGCGTCGTCAGCTTTGCCTTGCGATAGAGCGGCAGGTACTTGCCGAACTGGCGGGTGGTCGGCTCGGCCAGGTCGGCGCGCAATCGCAGCCAGAAGGTGTCGTCGCCACGCCGCGCCAGTTCGAAGGCGGTCACCATCCGCCCCTTCGGCGTGCAGTGCGCGGCGAGGCTGGCGCGCCCGGTGGTCACGGCGTTGACGTCGCAGGTCAGCTGCCCCTGCAGGAAACGGGCGCCGTCGGCACCGGCCAGCTGCAGCAGCGCGCAGTGGTCGAGCGGCGCGATCAGCGACTGCTGCAGCAGTTCCGGGTCGGGTCTGGCGAGAGCGGGGCGGTCGACGGCCTCGAAGAAGGCGGGCCACGGGGTCTGCATCACGGGGTGCTCACGGAAATGGATCGGTGGATCGGGGCCGGTATAATGCCGGCTCTTTTTTCCCTGACCAAGCGTCCGCACCCGGACGCGCGAGCGAGAGGCCGGATGTTCAGCGACGACGAGTACAAGCGGATCTACTGGGCGAGCCGCCGCGGCATGCTGGAGCTCGATCTGGTGCTGATGCCATTCGTCGAACAGCGGCTGCGCGAGCTCGATATGGTCGATCAGCAGCGCTACCGGGCGCTGCTGGAGTGCGAGGACACGGAGCTGTTCGCCTGGTTTCTGCAGCGACAGATTCCGCAGGATGCGGAGCACGCCACCATTGTCGAAAAGATCCTCGATTTCACCCACGGCGCTCGCCGTTGAACCGCGCCCGTCGCGCTGGCTGACGCTGCTGCAGCTGGCGGCGGCACTGCTGGCGTTGATTGCGATCGCCCGCAGCGGCGTGGCGTGGCCACTGCGCGGAGCGCTGGCCGCTGTTCTGATCTGGATGGTGTGGTCGTCGCTGCGGCGCCAGGGCCGGTTCGGCGGCCGCGCGCCGTGCCGGCGGCTGAGCTGGCGCGACGGGCGCTGGCTGTGGGTCGGTGCCGATGGCCGTTCGACGGCGCTGCGGTTGCGGCGCGCCGTGGTCTGGCGTCATCTGGTGGTGATGCATTTCGCCGGTCCCGGCGGGCCGCGTTCGCTGTGCCTGTTACCCGACAGCCTCGATGCCGACGCACTGCGCCGGCTGCGTCTGTGTCTGCGTCATCTGCCGGTCTACGAAACCGGCGCGGAGGAAGAGGTGCCGCGATAGTTGGTCGGCGTCAGCAGGGTGTCGACCGCCTGCGGCAGCAGCTGCGGATAGTCGAGCGTGAAGTGCAGGCCGCGGCTCTCCTTGCGCGTCAGCGCCGAGCGGATGATCAGCTCCGCCACCATCGTCAGGTTGCGCAGTTCGAGCAGGTCGTTGGTCACCTTGTAGTTGCTGTAGTACTCGGTGATCTCCTGCTGCAGCAGCTCGACCCGGCGCAGCGCCCGCTGCAGCCGCTTGTCGGTGCGGACGATGCCGACGTAGTCCCACATGAAGCGGCGCAGCTCGTCCCAGTTGTGCGCGATCACCACGTCCTCGTCCGAATCGGTCACCTGCGATTCGTCCCACGGCGGCGGCGCCAGCGGTTTCGGCGCGGTCGGCAGCGCGCGGCGGATCGAATCGGCGGCGGCGCGGCCGTAGACCAGACACTCCAGCAGCGAGTTGCTGGCCATGCGGTTGGCGCCGTGCAGGCCGGTGAAGCTGGTCTCGCCGGCTACGTACAGGTGCGGCACGTCGGTGCGCCCCTCGAAGTCGACGACGACACCACCACAGGTGTAATGCGCTGCCGGCACCACCGGAATCGGGTCGCGGGTGATGTCGATGCCGAGTTCGAGGCAGCGCGCCTTGACGGTCGGGAAGTGGTTCAGGATGAAGTCGGGCGACTTGTGGCTGATGTCGAGGTAGACGCAGTCGATGCCGAGCCGCTTCATCTCGTGGTCGATCGCGCGCGCCACGATGTCGCGCGGCGCCAGTTCGCCGCGTGGATCGTAGCGGGTCATGAAACGTTCGCCATTGGGCAGCAGCAGCCTGCCACCCTCGCCGCGGATCGCCTCGGTGATCAGGAACGACTTCGCCTTCGGGTGGTACAGGCAGGTCGGGTGGAACTGGTTGAACTCCATGTTGGCGACGCGGCAGCCGGCGCGCCATGCCATCGCGATGCCGTCGCCGGTGGCGCCGTCGGGGTTCGACGTATAAAGGTAGACCTTGCTGGCACCGCCGGTGGCGAGCACGGTGTATTTCGCCAGGAAACGGTCGATGGTGCCGCTGGTGCAGTCGAGCACGTAGGCGCCGTGGCAGCGGCCGTCGCGCACGATCAGATCGATCGCGACGCGACGTGAATAGATATGAAGGTTGTCGGCCTCCAGCGCGCGCTCGGTCAGCGTCTCGGAGACGGCGCGGCCGGTGGCGTCGGCCGAGTGGATGATGCGGCGATGGCTGTGGCCGCCCTCGCGCGTCAGATGGAAGCCGCTGCCGCCGCCGCGGTCGAAGGCGACGCCGAGCTCGACCAGCCACTCGACACTCTCGCGCGCATGTTCGACGGTGAAGCGAACGGCGTCTTCATGGCAGAGACCGCCGCCGGCCACCAGCGTGTCGGCGACGTGCGCCTCGACGGTGTCGCCTTCGTCGAGCACGGCGGCGATGCCGCCCTGCGCCCACCAGGTCGAGCCGGTGTTCAGCTCGCCCTTGCAGATCACGGCGACGCTGGCGGCAGGCACCAGCCGCAGCGCGGCGGAGAGCCCGGCGGCACCGCTGCCGATGATCAGTACGTCGTGTTCGATGGTCTGGACGGGGGAGGGCGTCATTGCTGTCGCAGTTGCTCCGCGCGGGGGGCGAATATAACCTTCCGCACGATCATTTGCGTTAACGACAGACACTTGCGTCGTTCGCCAGCGGTCATCGAAAGGTGGAACTTTTACAGGGCCGGGCAATCATAGCCGGCTTCAACTCGCGTGCACACGGTTTTGCGGTGCGCGCGTCAACGCGAACTTCCGAGGCAGTTGATGGTCTATTGCGCAGCTTTGCCGGGCGAGATGCCGCGAGGGTATCGATGAGCGATACCGCGGCGGCGGACCAGCAGCTGGTCGCCCGTGTCCAGAAGGGCGACAAGCGGGCCTTCGATCTGCTGGTGCTGAAATATCAGCATCGCATCCTGAGCCTGATCGCGCGTTACATCCGCGATCCGCACGAAGTGCAGGACGTGGCACAGGAGGCATTCGTGAAAGCCTATCGCGCACTGCCGAACTTCCGCGGCGACAGCCAGTTCTACACCTGGCTCTACCGGATCGCGATCAACACCGCGAAGAATTACCTCGTGTCGCAGCAGCGGCGTCCGCCCGGTGTCGACATCGACGTCGCGGACGCCGAACACTTCGATGGCGATTCGCATCTCAAGGACATCGAGAATCCCGAGAACCGCCTGTTCGGCGAGGAACTCGGACGCGTCGTGCAGGAGGCGCTGGCCGCGCTGCCGCGCGATCTTCGCACCGCGGTAACTTTGCGGGAGTTCGAGGGTCTCAGCTACGAGGATATCGCCAGGGCGATGGATTGCCCGGTGGGAACGGTGCGCAGCCGGATCTTCCGGGCGCGCGAATCGATCGACAAGTACATCAACGCGCAGATGAACGGTGAGGTGGTCGCATGAATGACAGGCTGGGAGAGTCGGTCTCCGCTCTGGTCGATGGCGAAGCAGGCGAACTGGAATTGCGACGACTGCTCGCGGGTGACGATTTCGAACAGGTGCGGACGCTGTGGAACAGCTTCCACCGCCTCGGCGATCACGGCCCCGGACTCGATGCCCGCTTCGCCGGTGTCGACATCTCCTCGCGCGTGATGGCGGTGATCGACGAAATCGGACAGGAGCGGCCGGCGCGCTGGTGGCGCCCGGTGGCCAGTGTCGCGGTGGCGGCATCGGTGGCGGCGGTGGTGGCTGTCGGCGTGCGCGGGTTCGACGGCTTCGGTTCATCGTCGCAGCTGCAACCGCAGCTGGCCGCCTCCGGCAACAGCAAGGTCTATCCGGCACCGGTCTCCTCCGGCGTCGGCAACGTCGCGGTCAGCGCGCGTGTCAATGGTGGTCCGGCGCTGCGGCCGGTCGCCCTCGACGCCGATGAACTGGCGCGCCAGCAGCTCGACCGTTATCTGCTGCGCCACACCGAGCGGGCGGCATTGAGCGGTGGCCAGGGCGTCGTCGGATTCGCCCGCATCACCCGTCTGGAAAACGAGTAATTTCACGCTCCATGGTGTCGTTGCGCGCTGTCCTGCTCCTCTGTCTGGGTCTTCAGCTTTCCGCACCTGCCCTCGCCGGTACCGATGCGCGCCAGTGGCTGGCGCGCCTGTCGAGTGCCGGTGACGGCTTCGCCTATCGCGGCGTGCTGATCCACGAAAGCGGTGACCATACCGAAACGCTGCGTATCACCCACGGTGCCGTCGATGGCCGTCCTTACGACCATCTCGAGCATCTCGACGGCGACCGGCGCGAAGTGATTCGCAGTGGCAGCTCGCTGACCTGTGTCCATCCCGGCCAGCGCCTGACGCGGTTGCTGCGCAATCAGAAGCGTGGTGTTGCCGAGGCGGTCGAGAATCACTACGCACTGGCGCTCACCGGCGAGAGCCGGGTCGCCGGGCGCCCGGTGGTGCTGCTGGAGGCGATGCCGCTCGACAGCTTCCGCCTCGGCTACCGCATCGCCTTCGATCGCGAAACCGCGCTGCCGCTGCGCTACGAGCTGATCGATGCCGGCCAGCGCGTGGTCGAGCGTTTCCAGTTCGCCGAACTCCACATCAGCGAGAGCCTGTCGCCGCAGTGGCAGGTGGCCGAGGCCGGCGCCGTTGCCGGCGATGTCGCCGAGGCCCAGGCGTCGCCGGCGCTGCTGCCGGCACCGTGGTCGCCGCAGTGGCTGCCGCCGGGGTTCTCGCCGGTGGCGGCGGATGGCGACGACAGCGACGTGCAGAGCTATTCCGACGGGCTGGCGATGCTGTCGATCTTCGTTGCGGCCGCCGCCGAAGGGGATGCCGACAGCGCCGGCGGCAGTGCCCGTCAGGGCGCCACGGTGGCTCACACGGCGCGCCTCGGTCGCGACGAGCAGACCTACGTCGTCACGGTGATCGGCGAGGTGCCGCCGGTGACCGCGCAGCGCGTCGCCGACGCCGTCGCCTGGCGCGAGCCGGCGCCGTGATACACCCGGCGGCGCACCGCGCCGCCTTCATGGATTCGCCCCCGCCCCTACGCTACAATCGCCGCCTTTTCAGACGCCCCCCGTCCGGCGGGGCGCCTCCAGGCTGGTACCCGCGTGAGCAATCTCGACCACATTCGCAACTTTTCCATCATCGCCCACATCGACCACGGCAAATCGACGCTGGCGGATCGCTTCATCCAGCTCTGCGGCGGGCTCAGCGACCGCGAGATGGAGGCGCAGGTGCTCGATTCGATGGACCTCGAGCGCGAGCGCGGCATCACCATCAAGGCGCACTCAGTGACGCTGAAGTATCCGGCGCGCGACGGCCGCACCTACCAGCTCAACTTCATCGACACGCCCGGTCACGTTGATTTCAGCTACGAGGTGTCGCGCTCGCTGGCCGCCTGCGAGGGCGCGCTGCTGGTGGTCGACGCCGCGCAGGGGGTCGAGGCGCAGTCGGTGGCCAACTGCTACACGGCGATCGAACAGGGGCTGGAGGTGATTCCGGTCCTGAACAAGATGGATCTGCCGCAGGCCGACCCCGACACCGTCAAGAAGGAGATCGAGGAGATCATCGGCATCGATGCCGCGCACGCGATCCCGGTCAGCGCCAAGTCGGGCATGGGGGTGCAGGATCTGCTCGAACAGCTGATTCAGCTGATCCCGCCGCCGCAGGGCGAGATCGACGAGCCGCTGCAGGCGCTGATCATCGACTCCTGGTTCGACAACTACCTCGGCATCGTCTCGCTGGTGCGGGTCAAGAACGGCTCGATCAAGAAGGGCGACAAGATCATCGCCAAGTCGGTCGGCAAGGCGCAGATCGTCGACAGCGTCGGCATCTTCACGCCGAAGCACACGCCGACCGAGGTGCTGCGGGCGGGCGAGGTCGGCTTCGTCATCGCCGGCATCAAGGAGATTCAGGGCGCGCCGGTTGGCGACACGCTGACCCATGTCGGTACCGCCGGTGTCGAACCGCTGCCCGGTTTCCAGAAGGTCAAGCCGCAGGTCTACGCCGGCATGTTCACGGTCTCGTCCGAGGACTACGAACAGTTCCGCGACGCGCTGGCCAAGCTGACGCTGAACGACGCCTCGCTGTTCTACGAGCCGGAGGTCTCCGACGCGCTCGGTTTCGGTTTTCGCTGCGGCTTCCTCGGCATGCTGCACATGGAGATCATCCAGGAGCGGCTCGAGCGCGAATACGACCTCGACCTGATTACCACGGCGCCGACCGTGGTCTACGAGGTGGTCAGGAATGGCGGCGAGGTGGTGCTGGTCGACAACCCGTCGAAGATGCCCGATCCGGGCGAGATCCAGGAGATGCGCGAGCCGATCGCCAGCGTCAATATCCTGGTGCCGCAGGAGCATCTCGGCAACGTCATCACGCTCTGTGTCGAACGTCGCGGCGTGCAGAAGGACATGCTGTTCCTCGGCAATCAGGTGGCACTGCACTACGAGATTCCGATGAGCGAGGTGGTGCTCGATTTCTTCGATCGCCTGAAATCGGTCAGCCGCGGTTTCGCTTCGCTCGACTACAGCTTCGTCCGCTTCGAGCCGGCCAAACTGGCCAAGCTCGACATCCTGATCAACGGCGAGAAGGTCGATGCGCTGGCGCTGATCGTGCACCGCGATCAGGCGCAGAGCCGCGGCCGCGCGCTGGTCGAGAAGATGCAGGAGCTGATTCCGCGGCAGATGTTCGACGTCGCGATCCAGGCGGCGATCGGTGGTCAGATCATCGCCCGCTCGACGGTCAAGGCGCTGCGCAAGAACGTGCTGGCGAAATGTTATGGCGGCGACGTGTCGCGCAAGAAGAAGCTGCTGGAGAAGCAGAAAGCCGGCAAGAAGCGGATGAAGCAGGTGGGCAACGTGGAGATTCCGCAGAGTGCCTTCCTCGCCGTGCTGAAAGTGGACGGCTGACGGTCGATTGGGGACGAACGCAATCATGGTGAATTTGCTGTTGACGGTGCTGGTGGCGCTGACGCTGGTGGTGTGGCTGGTACAGGAGTTGTTCGGGCGCGGCCAGCAGGAGCGGCAGGTGCTGCACCAGATCGAACAGGGCGGGGTGTTGCTGATGGACGAGCGCGGCGCCGAGCCGGGCTGGTCGGACTGGCTGTTCCGGCTGCTGCTGCTGCTCTGGTTCGGCTGGGTGGCGTCGGTGGTGCTGCTCAAGGATGGCGACTTCGCCTACGTGCTGGTGCTGTTGACGCTGTTGTCGGGCGTGGTCGCCGGGCTCGATCGTTTCGTGTTCGAGCCGCGCCGGCGCCGCTTCGCCGGCGTGGCGCCGGTCGCCGGCTTCCTGCAGCGGGTGCCCGAGCCGCAGCGCGACGAGACCCAGGCGAAGCTGGCCGGCGAGCGCGCGGTGGCCGAGTACAGCCGCTCGTTCTTCCCGGTGCTGGCGCTGGTGCTGGTGCTGCGCTCGTTCATCGTCGAGCCGTTCCAGATTCCGTCGTCGTCGATGGTGCCGACGCTGGAAGTCGGCGACTACATCCTGGTCAACAAGTTCGCCTACGGCCTGCGGCTGCCGGTGCTGCAGACCAAGATACTGGACGTGGGCGAGCCCAGACGCGGCGACGTCATGGTCTTCTTCCCGCCGAACGACAATCGCTACTTCATCAAGCGCGTCATCGGTCTGCCCGGCGATCGCATCGAGTATCGCGACAAGGTGCTTTACATCAATGGCGAACAGGCGCCGCAGACGCTGATGGCGGCGTTGCCGCCGGGGCGTCCGACCATCGAACTGACGGCGGAGAAGCTCGGCGAGACCGAGCACCTGATTCACAAGAGCCTGTTGAGCCAGGGGCGCGAGGGCAGTTGGGTGGTGCAGCCGGGCCACTACTTCCTGATGGGCGACAACCGCGACAACAGCCACGACTCCCGCTATTTCGACGGCCAGGTGCCGGAGCGCAACATCGTCGGCAAGGCGTTCGCCATCTGGATGCACTGGGAGTCGTTCCGCGAGCTGCCGAGCTTCTCGCGCGTCGGTACCATTCACTGAGGCCGGGTGGCCGGGCGCCGGGACCGGCGATCATCGATGCGGAGGTGGTCCGCCGCCGGTTGGGCTAACCTTCTGCGCGTTCGACTTCATCCCGAGGAAGAGATCATGCGTTTGCGTTCACGGCAGAGCGGTTTGAGTGCGTTGGGCTGGCTGGTGGTGCTGGGGGTTGCGGCATTCCTGCTGCTGTGCGCCTTCAGGGTCGGTCCGATCTATATCGAATACATGCAGGTCAAGGCGGTGCTGGACGAGCTGCTGGCGCCGTCGAAGGCGTCGACCATGTCCAAGCATGAGTTGCTGAGCGCGCTCAGCAAGCGCTTCGAGGTGAACGGTATTTCCGTGCTGTCGAGCCGGGACATCAAGTTCGTCGAGAGCCGGGAGGGCGTGGTGGTCGACTGCAGTTACGAGAAGCGGGTACCGCTGATCTACAACATCGATGTCATCGTCAGCTTCGACGATCTGAAGTACACGATGCCGCCACGCTGATGCCGACCTCGACCGCCAGACCACTGCTCGTGCGCCGGCTCGGTTACGAGTTTCGCGATTTCGCGCTCGCCGAGCAGGCGCTGACCCACCGCAGCTTTGGCAACACGCACAACGAGCGGCTGGAGTTTCTCGGCGATTCGCTGCTGAACTTCCTGATCGCCGAGGCGCTCTATCAGCGCTTTCCGACGGTGCGCGAGGGCGACCTGAGCCGGATGCGGGCCAGTCTGGTGAAAGGGGAGACGCTGGCCGAGATCGCGCGCGAGTTCGAACTCGGCGACTGGCTCAATCTCGGTCCGGGCGAACTGAAGAGCGGCGGTCATCGTCGCGATTCGATTCTGGCCGATGCGGTCGAGGCGCTGATCGGTGCGATCTATCTCGACGGTGGCATCGAGGCCTGCCGCGAACGGGTGCTGGTCTGGTTCGAGCAGCGGCTGGGCGCGGTCAGCCCGGGTGAAGTCAACAAGGACGCGAAGACCCGGTTGCAGGAGCTGTTGCAGGCGCGCCAGCGGCCGCTGCCGGTCTATCACCTGGTCGACACGCGCGGCGAGGCGCACAGCCAGCAGTTCGCCGTCGAGTGCGAACTGGTGTCGCTGGGGCTGCGTTTCCCGGGGCTCGGCAGCAGTCGCCGCAGCGCCGAGCAGAGCGCCGCGCAGGCCGCCATCGAGCATCTGCAGTCGCGTCGGTGATTCCTTGTATCGAGTGACCCCCCGCATCATCTGCCGGCGAGCCGGCGAGGTATCCGCATGAGCGACGACGCCATCACCGACCAGCAACCGATCTCGACCCGCTGCGGTCACGTGGCGCTGGTCGGTCGCCCCAATGTCGGCAAATCGACGCTGCTGAACCATCTGCTCGGGCAGAAGATCAGCATCACCTCGCGCAAGCCGCAGACCACTCGTCATCGCGTGCTCGGCATCAAGACCGAGCACGACGCGCAGATCATCTACGTCGACACGCCGGGGCTGCACCGCGACGAGCCGAAGGCGATCAACCGGCTGATGAATCAGGCGGCGAGCCAGGCGATCGCCGATGTCGATCTGGTGCTGTTCGTCGTCGACCGCACGCGCTGGACCGACGGCGACGCCTGGGTGCTGGAGAAACTGCGCGGCGCGCACTGCCCGGTGATGCTGGTGATCAACAAGGTCGACCTGCAGCAGGACAAGGCGCAGCTGCTGCCGTTCATGCAGCAGATGGGCGAACAGTTCCCGTTCGTCGAGGTTTTTCCGCTGTCGGCACTGCGTGGCCACAACCTCGATGCGCTGGAAGCGGCGATTCGCAAATACCTGCCGGAGAATCCGTTCTTCTACGACGAGGAGCAGGTCACCGACCGCAGCGAGCGCTTTCTGGTCGCCGAACTGGTGCGCGAGAAGATCATGCGCCAGCTCGGTGATGAGGTGCCGTATTCAATGGCGGTCGAGATCGAGTCGTTCAAGCGCGAGGGGCGCGCCTGGCACATCCACGCGCTGATTCTGGTCGAGCGCGAGGGCCAGAAGAAGATCGTCATCGGCAGCGGCGGCGAGCGGCTGAAGCTGATCGGCGAGGAGGCGCGCCACGACATCGAGAAGCTGCTCGATGCCCGGGTGATGCTGAAGCTGTGGGTCAAGGTCAAGTCGGGCTGGTCCGACGACGAGCGCGCGCTGCGCAGCCTCGGTTACGACGATCACCGCTGAGCCGCGCATGGGTCGCTCGGCGGGGAGATAGCCGCGGTGGATACGCTGCAACCGGCCTTTCTGCTGCACGCCCGCGATTTTCGCGACACCAGCCTGCTGGTCGAACTACTGACGCCCGAGAGCGGACGCATCGGCGCCGTCGCGCGCGGCGTGGGTGGCCAGCGCCGCAGTGCCGGCCGCCGCGCGCTGCTGCAGCCGCTGGTGCCGCTGTGGATCGGCTGGAGCGGGCGCGGCGAGCTGAAGACGCTGCGACAGTTCGAGGCGCGCGCGCCGATGATCGCGCTGCACGGGCCGGCGCTGTTCAGCGCGCTCTATCTGAACGAGCTGCTGTGCCGGTTGCTGCAGCGCGACGACCCGCATCCCGACCTGTTCACCGATTACGAAGTCGCGCTGGCGCGGCTGGCGGTCGATCCGCGCGTCGATCTGCCGCTGCGTCACTTCGAGTTGCGCCTGCTGGAGTCGCTCGGCTATGGCTTCAGCCTGCAGGTGGATGCGGAGGGCGAGGCGCTGCAGGCCGGGGGCTGGTATCGCTTCGATGCCGACAGCGGGCTGCGGCGGCTGCCGGGGCGGACCGCGGATGCGCTGGCGGGTGCCGATCTGCTCGAATTCGCCGCCGCTGCCGATGACTGCAGCGACGATACGCGGCGCACGCTGAAGCGGCTGTGCCGGCAGGCGCTGCAACCGCATCTCGGCGAGCGGCCGCTGAAGAGCCGTCAGCTGTTTGGTGCCTGATCCCGGGGCCGGCCTGCGGCGGAGCGGGTATCATCGGCAACCCCGG
>CAZEVP010000021.1:0-45802 GCA_964515735.1 uncultured Verrucomicrobiaceae bacterium
GCCGCGGGCGGCGAACTAGCGGACGGGGGTTCAACTCCCCCCGCCTCCACCAACCGACAAAAAGGGCGATCCGAAAGGATCGCCCTTTTTGTTTGTCCGGCGAAAACAGGGTCGCAACGATTCACAGATGCCGTCGCTGAGAACATGCCCGGCGCATGACCGACTACTTCCGAAACAACCAGAACAACAACGTCAAAACCAGTGATACCACGATGCTCGTCATCAGCGGAAAGTGAAAACTGAAGTTTTCCCGCTGCATTGAAAGATCGCCAGGCAAACGGCCGAACGGCAACTTCGACAGCCACGGCCAGAGCAGGCCGGCCACGACAATCACAAGGCCGAGAATGATCAGGAATCGTTGCATCGGTTGTGCCTGAATCCGGAATATCGAAATCGATGAGGCATCACGCAAGTCTCACCCCGCACCCGGGCAGCGTAACATGCGGCCCTTTGCACAGCCCGACTCCACCCGACTCATGACCAAACTGCTGTTCCACCCGATCTACAGCAACCTGCCGCTGCCCGACGGCCATCGCTTTCCGATCGGCAAATACCGGCTGCTGTACGACTCGCTTCTGCAACGCGGCGTGTCGACTTCGCAGTTCCTGCAGCCGAAACCACTATCCATCGAACAGGTAAAGGGACCGATCTGCCCGCACTACGTCGAGCGTTTCGTCGCCGGCGCACTGAATAAACAGGAGGTGCGGCGCATCGGCTTTCCGTGGCTGCCGATTCTGGTCGAACGCACCTTCACCGCCTGCGCCGGCACAGTGATGGCCGGGCAGTTGTCGTTGCAGCATGGCCGCGCCATCAATCTGACCGGTGGTTATCACCACGCCTTTCGCGATTACGGCTCGGGCTTCTGCATCATCAACGATCTCTACCTGAGCGCGCTGAACCTGCTGGCGCAACCGGGCATCGGGCGGGTGCTGATCTTCGACTGCGACGTGCATCAGGGCGATGGCACCGCCAGTCTCGCGGCCGAACGCGACGATATCTTCACGGTGTCGATCCACGGCGAGAAGAATTTTCCGTTCCAGAAGCAGCAATCGGATATCGACATCGCGCTACCGCAGGGGGTGGCCGATGACGAGTATCTGCAGACGGTGGAGGAGACACTGCAACAGGCACTCGACCAGTGCCGGCCCGACGCGGTGATCTACGACGCCGGCGTCGACATTCACGAACACGACGAGCTGGGCCACTTCCTGATCAGCAATGACGGGATATATCGGCGCGACAGGCTGGTGTTCGACACCTGCGAACGACTCGGGATGCCGGTGTCGGCGGTGATCGGCGGCGGCTACCAGCGCGATCTGCCGCGACTGGTGGAGGCCCATCTGAATCTGTTCAAGGCCGCGGGAGTCATCGGCTAGCGACAGGCGATTCAATGCGCGGGCTTGCCCACCATCTTGCCGACCGCGCCATACCCGAACGCAATCACCACGCCGAGCACCAGCCCGACCAACAGCGCGCCGAATGCCGACACCAGCCAGTGCACGAGGCCGCTGAACGCGCCGGCCGATGCCGAGAGCACATTGGCGACAGCGGCGATCTGATGGCCGGGGAACCCGATGTGGAAATGTTCGAGGCCGTGCACGACGATGCCGCCGCCGACCCACAGCATCGCCGCCGTGCCGACCACGGTCAGCACCGACAGCACGACCGGCATCGCATGAACCAGCGCCGCGCCGAGCGCCTTCGCCACCGGGTTCTGCCGCTGCGCCAGATGCAGGCCGATGTCGTCGAGCTTGACGATCAGCGCGACGACGCCATAGACCCCCGCCGTGATCGCGAGGCTGACGATGACGAGGATCAGCGCCTGCTTCCACAGCGATTCGGTGGCGACCGTCACCAGCGAGATCGCCATGATCTCGGCCGAGAGGATGAAATCGGTGCGGATCGCGCCGGAGACGGTCTGTTTTTCCACGTCCGCCGAGTCACCCGGCGTCGCGGCGGCAGCCGTCTCGGCCGGTGCGTGGTGAAACAGTTTTTCGATCACCTTCTCCGCCCCTTCGAAGCAGAGGTAGGCGCCGCCGACCATCAGCAGCGGCGTCAGCAGCCACGGCGCGAAGGCGCTGAGCAGCAGCGCGGCCGGCAGCAGGAACAGCAGCTTGTTGCGCAGCGAGCCGAGCGCGATGCGGCCGATGATCGGCAGCTCGCGCTCCGGCATCAGCCCGGTGACGTAGCGCGGTGTCACCGCCGCGTCGTCGATGACGACACCGGCCGCCTTGGCGCTGGCTCTGGCCGCCGCGGCGCCGACATCGTCGATCGAGGCGGCGGCCAGTTTCGCCATCGCGGCGACATCGTCGAGCAGTGCGATCAATCCGATGGACATGGTGCCTGTTTTCCGTGTGCGTTGATGACGAGAGTTCGTATTACCGGATGAGCTGGCCGATCAGCGCGATACCGGCCGCCACTTCGTCATCGCTCATGCCGCCCTGCCTGAAGAAACGCACGACCCCATCGGCATCGAGAATCGCGATGGCGACACCGTTGCGCTGCAGCTGCCAGTGGTCACGGCCCTTGCCGTCGGCGTCGAGCACCAGCGTGTCGCGGTCGGGCGATTCCAGCCGGTTGCTCTTCAGCGCCGAGGCAACCATGCCGCCGGTGCCGAACACGGCATCGTCGGCGTTGACGATCCTGGTGATGCCGAGCTTGTCCGCCGGATAGTCGGCGGCTTTCAGCGCCGCGTAGAACGGCCGGTGGACCTTGTCGACGCCAGCGCGCGCGGCGACGTATTCGAGCACCTGCACCCGGCCGCTCATCGCACTGCTCTGCCACGGCCGGAACACCGCCCGGTCACCGTCGACGATGCACTCGCCGCCGTCGGCAATGTCGAGTGGTGGCAACGGCTGGCCGACGGTCATCGGCCCGGCCGAGGTGACGCCGGCGACCAGCAATAGCAGGGGTATCGCGAACATCCTGAACACTGTCTGCATGGTGCTCTCCGTATCTGCGCGCTCACGGCTTCTGCGGCGCGACGAACTTGAAGACGCCACTGGCGGTCAGCACGACCTTGTCACCGTCGCGGACGTCGCAGACGGCGAAGACGATGCTCCCCTGCTGTTTCTTGACCTGCACGGCGATCTCCAGCCAGGCGCCGATGGCGGCGGCACCGACATAATCGAGATTGAGGTTCAGCGTCACCAGTCCCTGGCCGTTGTTGCGGATGCGCGCCAGCGCGCGCCCCATCGCGAAATCGGCGATCGTCGCCATCATGCCGCCGTGGACGATGCCGAGCGCATTGCAGTGGCGCGGTTCGGCGAGAAAACCCAGATGCAGGTCGGGCGAATCGTCGCGGCTATAGAACGGGCCGTTGGCTTCGACGAAGTGCGATTTGGTTTCGACCGGCGTGAAGCCGGCGGGAACGGTGGCAGGCATTGCGGACTCTCGGACTGACGACGAGCGCCAATCCTACCCGACGCCGCGATTCCAGCACTGCGGGGCTTCGGTTAGGCTGGCGAACCGTCGTTGAGGAGCGGCCGATGAACGAGCGCGTGGCGATAGCGACACGCCTGAAAAATTTCCGGGAGAAATTTCCATCGCCGCACGAGCGGCGGCCCGAAGGGCGGCAGGCCACGGATGGCCTGCCATGAAAAAACCGGGCCATTTCGTTCGCCTGCTGGGCCGGAACCTGCTGATCGGCCTGCGCGCGGCGCTGTTCCTGCGCGTGCGCTGGGAGCGGGTCGCCGCGTCGTGGCTGCTGATCGCCGCGCTGATGCTGCTGACGCTGACGCCGTCGCTGATCGCGCAGCTGATCGAGGTCGGCCCCAACGGCCAGTTCTACGGCTACGGTCTGCCCGGCGCACTGTTCACGTTCACCTCGCTCTTTCTGCTGGCAGTGCTCGCCGCCAAGCTGCTCGACGGCGACCGGCTGGTGGCGCCACTGATCGTCGTGCTGGTCTGCGCCAGCATCGCCATCGATATCCTCACCTACGCGCTGTTCGCCGTATTGATCCGGTTCGATCCGTTTGTATTCGAGCGGGCGCCGAACCTGGCGTACCTGCGCGGCAACTGGCTGGCACTGGCCTGCGCGGTGGTGCTGCTGCGGCTCGGCACGCGGCCGCGCGGCCGGCGCTGGATGGTGTCGATACTGACCGGGCTGCTGGCCGGGCTGTCGGTCAACCTGATCTGGCAGGACCGCACGCTGTGGGACGTCGCCTACGACGACGAGACGTTCGCCGCGGAGGCCGATCGCTTCGCGGTGATCTCCGACGAGGTCATCTACCAGCAGCCGAAGCTGCTGGCGGAGCGGCTGGCGACGCTGCGGCCGGGCACCGACGACAGCGACGATCTCTATTTCCTCGGCATCGCCGGCTACGGCTCGGAGCGGGTGTTCGTGCGCGAGGTGCGCTCGGTCGGCCGCATCATGCGGCGTTTCGCCGAGCCGGCGCACAGCCTGCTGCTGATCAACAGCTTCGAGACGCTGCAGAGCGAGCCGATCGCCTCGCTGACGTCGATTCGCGAGGCGCTGACGCGCATCGGCGAGGTCATGGACCGGGACAACGACGTGCTGTTCGTCTACCTGACCTCGCACGGTTCGGAGAACCACCGCTTCTCGCTGCAGCTGCCACCGCTGCGGATCGCCGACCTGGAGCCGACGACGCTGCGGCAGGCGCTCGACGATGCCGGCATCGCCTGGCGCGTCGTCGTCATCTCCGCCTGCTACTCCGGCGGTTTCATCGATGCACTGGCGGACGAACGCACGCTGGTCATCACCGCCGCCGCCAGCGACCGCACGTCATTCGGCTGCAGTGACGAGAACGACTACACCTACTTCGGCCGCGCCTACTTCGAGGAGGCGCTGAGCCGCACCGATTCGTTCATCGAGGCGTTCGAGCTGGCGAAGGCGAGCGTGACCGAGCGCGAGACGCGCGAGGGATTCACTCCGTCGAACCCGCAGATCTCGGTCGGCGGCGCGATCGCCGCCAAGCTGGCCATGCTGGCACCGGCCGCACCACAGGCCGCCACCGCGTCCACCGACCGCCCCCGCTCTCCGCCCTCTCCGCAGCACCGCTGAAACGCAACAAACAGGTTGCACATAAGCGCAATCACGGCCAATCTGCAACTTTCTGGTTGCAGATGAGGGGCGCAAGATGAGTGCATCCGACCGTATCGAGAAACAGATCGTGCTGCGCGCGCCGGTCTCTCGCGTCTGGCGCGCGATCATCGACATCGACGAATTCGGCGCGTGGTTCGGCGTGAAGCTGGAACAGCCGTTCGTCGCCGGTGAGACGATCACCGGCACCTACGAGGGCGACTTCGACGAGCACGAGCTGCGCTGCTATCAGCAGGCGGCCGGGATCGAACCATCGGGCGTCAACATGCCGACCGGCAGCACGGTGTTCTGCACCGTCGACCGGATCGAGCCCGAGCGCTACTTCAGTTTCCGCTGGATTCCGTATGGCATCGACGCCGACTGCGACCCGGCGCGAGAGCCGACCACGCTGGTGGAGTTCCGGCTCGAACCGGTCGCCGACGGCACGCGGCTGACGATCGTCGAGTCGGGGTTCGACCGGGTGCCTCCGCATCGCCGCGAACGCGCCTTCCTGATGAACGAGGGGGGCTGGAGCGCACAGATCGAGAATGTCAGACGCCATGTCGAAGAAAACTGAGAAATCCGGGCGCGAACAGTTGCTGGCGCGCATCTTCTTCGCGCTCGGCGACCGCACGCGCCTGGCCATCGTCACCAAGCTGCTGGCCGCCGGCGCGCTGTCGGCGACGGCGCTGGCCGACGGCGAGGCGATCAGCCGGCAGGCCATCACCAAGCATCTGAACGTACTCGAGGAGGCCGGGCTGGTCAGCCACGCGCGGCAGGGCCGCGAGGTGCGCTACGTGCTGGAACTGCAGCGGCTGCAGGAGGCGCGCGCCTTTCTCGATGCCATCGCCGCCGGCTGGGATCGCGCACTCGGCCGCCTGCGCGATATCGTCGAATCGTGATCGCGCCATCACGGCACCGCACACCACCACCGAAGGAGGGATAGTGAAATGGCTTACGTGGAAGGATTTGTCGTACCGGTTCCGAAGGACCGGATCGAGGACTACAAGGCGATGGCGACACTGGCACAGACGGTCTGGAAGGAGTTCGGCGCCCTCGACTACGTCGAATGCCTCGCCGACGACACGCCCCACGGCGAGCTGACCTCGTTTCCGCGCGCCGTGCAGCTGAAGGAGGACGAGATCGCCGTCTTCGCGTGGATCGTCTACGCGTCGCGCGAACAGCGCGACCAGATTCAATCGAAGATCTTCTCGGACCCGCGTTTCAAGGTCTGGGAGGACAAGCTGCCATTCGACGGCAAGCGAATGATCTGGGGCGGCTTCACGCCACTCGTCGGGCTGTGATCGCCGGCAGCGGAACGGCGCTCCGTCGCCGCGCGCGTCAGCGCGCCTTCAGCCCCTCGTTGCCCTCGTGCAATCGCAGCCGCAGCGAGTTCTGGTAGTAGGCGACGGTCTGGTACTGGCCGATGACGATCGGCAGTTCGATCAGCTGTTTCTCATCGAGGCTCTTCGACAGCAGCGCCCAGGTCGCGTCGGAAATCATCGCGCGCTGATGCAGTTCGTCGACCGCCTGCAGGATCGCCCGCTCGTGCTCGCTCCAGCCGGGCGCCTGCGGCCCCTGCGTGATGCGCTCGACCTCGTCGGTGGTGATGCCAACCTTGTGGGCGATGTGGACGTGCTCGCCCCACTCGTACGGCGCCTGACACAGCCAGCCGATGCGCAGCACGGCCAGTTCGCGGTCGCGCGGCACCAGCGCCCCCTCTCCCAGCAGCTGGATGCCGATCTCGGTCTGGCGCGCGAACAGCGCCGGGTGGCGAACCATCGTGCGGATGATTTCGGAGAGGTTTTCCAGCTGCCAGACCGACTCGTCCCTGCCGCGCAGCTGCTGATCGGCCGGCAGCAGCGCGGTCAGCTCCTCCTTCGCGCGGGCGTCGATGGCGCTGTTGACGGCGATCATCCGCGTCACGATGGTCATCAGGTCGTCGGTGAATTCGTTCACCTTCATCGGCTCGATGCGCGGGCCATCGCCGAGCACTTTTCGCTGCCGCCGCTCCGGGCTCTCCAGCACCGTTTCGGTCTCGACCACCGTCGCCATCCGCATCGTGGCGCGATCGAACAGTTTTTTCTCATCCTCGACGATCTCGTCGGGCATGACGCTGTTGCGCAGGTAGTCGACGGTGGCGTTGAAGATCGTCTCGTCGTCGAACCACAGCTCGGTGATGACGTCGTAGGGCAGCTCGTCGTTGCGGCCGCTCTCGGCGTGGCGCTGCGGGTCGAGATAGCGGCGGATGTAACGCCTCATGCCGCGCGCATGGCGGGCGCTGAGCGGCGCGTGGTGGTTCTCGTAGTAGTCGCGAAACGCCTCGACGCTCATGCCGGGCCGGCGTTTCATGAACAGCAGGATCTTGTAGACGGTTGCCATGTTTTTATCCTTGTGAACATCGACGACGCGAACTCAATGCAGCGGCCCCACCGACCGCTCGATCGCGTCTTTCAGACTTTTCCCCCAGCCGCACGCGAACAGCACTTCGGCGACGATGAACATCGGGCCGACCAGCAGCCCGATGACGTCGTCGATGAAGGCCGGCCTGCGCCCCTCGTAGTAGTGACCGATCGCCTGCATCACCCAGCCGCACGCGAAGATGCCGAGCCCCCAGCCCAGCCATATCGCGACCGGGGCGCCGGCCAGCCGGTGCGCCAGCGCGGCGAGCACGCCATTCAGCAGCGCGACCACCAGCCCGAGCAGCGGTTCGCCGCGCGTCAGGTACCAGAGCGCGGTCAGTGCCCAGACGACCCAGATCGGCGTCAGCGCGACGCCCGCCAGTGTGAACGACGGCCGCGCCAGCAGCACGCAGATCGCGAACACGATCAGCGGAATGCCGACCAGATGGAGGGCGATATTGCGGCGATCGCGATGGTAGCGCGCGTACTGGATCAGCAGCGCTCTGGCGGAGCGAAACGGGGATTCCACGCTGACCTCCTGATTCCGGCATCGCGGAATCGGCTCTCGATGTCGTTATAAGCGAAGCGTCGTTATAAGCACAGAACGAACGGTTCTTTCGGTGACATGGGGGTGCCTCTATAGCATCACCCGCCTTGTCCGAGGGTACCGCATGAAGATTCGCCACATTGACCCCGATTCACCGATCAGTGTCGAGCACCAGGCGCTGGGGCTGCCGCCGCTGGAGGAGGAGATCACCCATCCCGGCGCCCATCCGTTCCGGCACGATCTGATCCTGCTGATCGCGCTGCCGGCGATCGCACTCTCCGTCTACGGCCTCGGCGCCTGGCTGCTGCCGGCGGGCTGGCAGCCGCTGCTCGACCAGTTCGCCGACGGTCTCTCTGGCGGTTCGTTCTGGAGCGCGGTGCTGGTCGGGCTGATCGCGCAGATCATCGACGGCGCGCTCGGCATGGCCTACGGCATCACCGCGACCACCTTCCTGCTGTCGAGCGGCGTCAGCCCGGCGGCGGCGACGGCGTCGGTCCACCTCGCCGAGGTATTCACCACCGGCTTTTCCGCCTTTTCGCACTGGAAGTTCGGCAACGTCAACAAGGCGCTGTTCAAGCGCCTGCTGATCCCGGGCGTGATCGGCGCCGTCGTCGGCGCCTGGCTGATCACGTCGATCGACGGCGACGCCATCAAGCCGTTCATCGCCGCCTACCTGCTGTTCATGGGCCTGTACGTGCTGAACAAGGCGTTCCGCACATTGAAGATACGCAGAGAGGCGCCGAAGCACGTCGCCGGGCTGGCACTGACCGGCGGCTTCGTCGACGCGGTCGGCGGCGGCGGCTGGGGGCCGGTGGTGACGACCTCGCTGATCGGCAGCGGCCAGGACCCGCGCCAGACCATCGGCTCAGTCAACGCCGCCGAGTTCTTCCTGACGATGGCCGGCGGCGCCGCCTTCGCCATCTTCGGCGGCTTCACCCACTGGACTGTCATCGCCGGCCTGATCGTCGGCGGCCTGTTCGCGGCGCCGTTCGCCGCCTGGCTCTGCAGCAAACTGCCGGCGCGCACGCTGCTGATCGTCGTCGGCCTGCTGATCAGCACGCTCAGCGCGTTCAACCTGTGGAAGGCGCTGAGCTGAGGTTGCCTCTCGCCCGCTGCCGGGCGGGCCTCGACCCGCCTGTATAATGCGCGCTCACCCACCGGCGGAGAGACGACCATGGCGACCCTGCTGCACGGCCGCACCAAGGATCTGGACGGTTTCAGCGTCACCCGCATCCTGCCGAACAGCAGCAAACGGATGGTCGGCCCGTTCATTTTCCTCGATCACATGGGGCCGGCCGAATTCGCCGCCGGCGACGGCATCGACGTGCGCCCGCACCCGCACATCGGGCTGGCGACGATCACCTACCTGATGGAGGGAAGCCTGCTGCACCGCGACAGCCTCGGCAATCAGCTGGAGATCCTGCCGGGCGACGTCAACTGGATGACGGCCGGCCGCGGCATCGTTCACTCCGAGCGCGAGACGCTGGAAGTGAAGGCGGCGCCGCACCGGCTCGACGGCATGCAGGCGTGGGTCGCGCTGCCGCGCGAGCACGCCGAGATCGCGCCGAGCTTCAGCCACGTCAAACGTTGCGAACTGCCGCACTTCATCCGCGAAGGCGTGCAGATGCGGCTGATCATCGGCGAGGCGTTCGGGCTGACCTCGCCGATCAAGAGCTACTCGCCGATGTTCTACCTCGATGCGCTGGCGCGCGCCGGCACCACCGTCGCGCGGCCGAATCCGTCACAGGAGTGCCTGCTCTATCTGCTCGATGGCGACATGCGGATCGATGGTATCGAGTACAGCGCCGGCGCGCTGGTGCTGCTCGACGATGACGAACAGGCGATCGAGGCGGTGACCAACTGCCGCATCCTGCTCTACGGCGGCGAGGCGTGGCCGGAAACGCCGCACATCGACTGGAACTTCGTCTCGTTCAGCCGCGAGCGCATCGAACAGGCGAAGGAGGATTGGCGGCAGCAGCGCTTTCCGACCATTCCCGGCGACGATCGCGAGTTCACGCCGCTGCCCGGCTGAACCCGGCGCCATCGGCGGCAATTGCACTATCGAACCCCAACGGAGATCATGTCGCCCCTGTAACCGTCGCCTCCACCGCGACAACTGCCGCCCCGACGACCGGGCGGCCCGACAAACCAATAAGAAGCGCGCAGAAGCCGTGACGTTCGACCGACGATCCCGCCATCCGCTGTACTCCCGCCGCTGTCCGCCACCCATGCCCGGCCGCGCTCCGTCCGCTTCACTGTCCCCGGTCAGCCGATGAAGATCCTCGTCACCTCCAAGATCAATCAGGACTCGATCGAGGTCTCGCTCGGCAAACCCGAATACAGCTACTACTTCCTGCTGAAGGAGTTCCTGCCGGCGCTGCGGCGGGTCGGCAAGGTCGCGGTGGTCGAATCGGCGCGCGAGGCGCAGCGGCTGTGCCGCCGCCGCGGCCGGCTGCTGATCAGCGTCAGCCCGCCGCACCAGACGCCGCTGACGCTGCCGTGCCCGACGCTGACGCTGTTCGCCTGGGAGTTCGACACGCTGCCCGACAGCGGCTGGGACGACACCCCCGGCAACGACTGGCGCCACGTCTTCGCCAACACCGCCGGCGCGATCTGCACCAGCCGCGAGACCGCCGAACTGGTGCGCGAGGTCGCCGGCAACGACTACCCCGTCATCGCGCTGCCGGCGCCGGTGTGGGATCGCTACGCCCATCTGGCCGCGCGGCGCGGCGAACAGCCACAGCTCGCCGAACGCTTCTTCGCCTTCAGCGGCGCGATCATCGACAGCCCGATACTCGGCCTCTCCGCCGACGGTCTGGTCACCGATGATTCGCCGCCGCACGCCGTCGCCACAGCGCCCGCTGTCGCCGAACCGCCGCCGCAACAACCGGCGCCGGCAGAATCGCCCTCGCACGACGGCCTGCTGCGCCGCGCGCTGCGTGCACTGCGGCTGTCGCGGCGCCCACCCCCTCCGCCACCCGCGCCGCAGATCGACGCCGCCACCGGTGTGATCCGGGTGCAGGCGCCGTTCTGGCTGCAGGTCTCCGGCGTGGTCTTCACCACGCTGCTGAACCCCGGCGACAGCCGCAAGAACTGGATCGACATCATCACCGCCTTCTGCTGGGCGTTCCGGGAGCGACCCGACGCCACGCTGATCCTGAAGATGACGCACCACGACATCGAGTACTACCGGCTGGTGCTGGTGACGCTGCTGTCGCGGCTGTCACCGTTTGCCTGTCGCGTCGTGGTACTGCACGGCTTCATGCGGGACGAGGATTACGCCGAGCTGATCGCCGCCTCGACGTTCTACGTCAACGCCTCTTCCGGAGAAGGGCTGTGCCTGCCGCTGATGGAGTTCCTCTCCGCCGGCGTGCCGGCGATCGCGCCGACGCACACGGCGATGGCCGACTACGTCGACGACTCGCTGGCGCTGACGGTGAAGTGCTCGCCGGAACCGTTCTGCTGGCCGCACGATCCCAGCGGCGTGTTCGCCACGCATCGGCACCGGCTGAACTGGCAGTCGCTGATGGAGGCGTTCGAGGCCGGCTACGCGCTGGCGACGCAGCGACCCGCCGACTACCGCGAGATGTCGCGCAACGCCACCCGCCGCCTCGGCGAATACGCCTCGGTCGCCGCGGTCAGCGCGCGGCTCGCGGCCTTCCTGCCGAGCGTGACGAAGCGCGCCGGCGCGCGGAGCGGCCAATGAAGATCCTCGTGCACTCGCCGCTGAACGACGGCGACATCGAAACCAGCCTCGGCCTGCCCGACTACAGCTACCACTTCGTGCTGCGCGATTTCCTGCCGGTGCTGCGCGAGCTCGGCGAGGTGCGCAACGTCGCGCGCCCACAGACCGACGTCGATCCTCTGTTCGCACGGGCGCAGGCGGCCGGCGAGCCGTGCCTGTTCCTGTCGTTTCTGCCGCCGCAGAAGACCGCGCTCGGGTTGGCCTGCCCGACCGTGCCGGTGTTCGCCTGGGAGTTCCACAGCATTCCGAGCGAGAGCTGGCTCGGCGACGAACGCCAGAACTGGTGCCACGTCCTGCGCCACACCGGCCAGGCCATCACCCACGCCGACTTCATCGTCGACGCGGTGAAACGGGAGCTGGGCAACGACTATCCGATCGTCGCCATTCCGTCGCCGGTGTGGGACAAGTTCGGCGCGCGCCGCGCCGCGCGCGCGCCGCTCGACCTGCAGCGCCGCACCACACTGCACGTGCGTGCCGGCATCGTCGTCGACAGCCGCGACCCGGCCATGCAGCCGTACATCGGCGGCGACGCCGGGCTGGCGCTGGTGGCCGAGGCGATCAGCCAGCACAACGCCGCCACCGACAACCGCCGCGCCAGCAGCGACAGCATCGAGCTGCGCCGCGAGCGCGAGCAGGCGCTGCAGGTCGGCAACCCGGTGGCGCCGCCGCAGCCGAGCGCGGCCGGGCTGCGTCCGAAGCTGCCGGACTGGACGCCCGAAGACCGCGACCTCGAACTGTCGGGCGTGGTCTTCACCTCACTGTTCAACCCCTACGACGGCCGCAAGAACTGGCGCGACATGCTGACGGCGTTCTGCGCCGCGTTCCGCGACAGCGACGACGCCACGCTGCTGTTCAAGCTGAGCCACCACGATTACGCCTCGGCGATGCACGACATGCTGATCACGCTGGCGCGGATGCCGGCGTTCCGCTGCCGCGTCGTGCTGGTGCACGGCTTTCTCGCCGACGACGCGTTCGACGGTCTGATCGACGCCACCACTTTCATCGTCAATGCCTCGCACGGCGAGGGCCAGTGCCTGCCGCTGATGGAGTTCCTCTCATGCGGAGTGCCGGCGATCGCGCCGCGCCACTCGGCGATGCTGGACTACATCGACGGCGACATCGCCTTCGTCGTCGACAGCTGGCTCGACGCCACCGCCTGGTCGCACGACCCGCGGCTGGCCTACCGCACGCTGCGCCACCAGATCGACTGGCTGTCGCTGAAGAACGCCTACCTCGCCGCTTACCGCTGCGCCCGCGAGGAACCACAGCGCTATGCGAGGATGGACGCAACGGCGATCGAGCGGATGCAGCGGCACTGCTCGCGGGCCAGCGCGCGCGAGCGGCTGCAGCATTTCCTCGAACAGACGCTGGCCAGAACCGCGCAGTGCCAACCGGCGCCGGCAACGAACATCCAGAGGCGGGCAGACGTGCCATGACCAGCGGGCAGACGGCGAAGGGACGCATCGACGACATCGAGGTGCTGCGCGGCTGCGCCGTGCTGCTGGTAGTGCTGCACCATGCTCACAGCGATCTGATCACCTGGAGCCATCCGCTGTTCGACCGGCTCGCCGCCTATATCGGCGGCTGGTACGGCGTCGATCTGTTCTTCGCCATCTCCGGCTTCGTCATCGCGCGCGACCTGCTGCCGAAACTGCAGGCTTGCGGCGACGGCCAGAGCCGGTTCCGCGTCACGGTGGCGTTCTGGATTCGCCGCGCCTGGCGTTTGCTGCCATCCGCGTGGCTGTGGCTGCTGTTGATACTGATCGCCTCTCGGGCATTCAATGCGACCGGTGCATTCAGCTCCTGGGAAACCAACCTCGAAGCAACTGTTGCCGGCATTCTGCAAGTGGCCAATATCCGCCTCGCCGAGACCTTCGGCGAGCGTGCGTACGGCGCCAGCTTCGCCTACTGGAGCCTGTCGCTCGAAGAGCAGTTCTACATCGCGCTGCCGCTGGCCGCGCTGCTGGCCAAGCGCTGGCTGCCGCTGCTGCTGGCAGCGCTGATCGTGGCACAGCTGGCCGTTGCCGACCGTTCGCTGATGCTGCTGATGTTTCGCAGCGACGCGCTGATGCTCGGCGTGTTGCTGGCGATCTGGAGCCGCACGCCGTTCCACGCGATGGCGCGCCCCGGCCTCCTCGCAACGCTGCCGGGCAAGGGAACTGCTGTACTGCTCGCAATGGTGCTGTGCATGGGCATCGCCAGCTCCAGCGTGTTCGACGTGATCTCGTACAAGCACAGCATGATCGCCGTGCTCTCCATCGTGCTGGTCTGGATCGCCTCCTACGACCGCGATCTGCTGATCACATCGAAACCGTTGCGCCGGATCATGATCTGGGTCGGCGCGCGCTCCTATGCGATCTACCTGATTCACGTGCCGGCCTTCTTCCTGGCGCGTGAAATCTGGTTCCGGCTGCGGCCGGCGGCCACTCACGACACGCTGCTGCTGCCGCTGGTCGTCACTGCCGCCGCGCTGATCCTGATCCTGGCCGAACTGAACTATCGTCTCGTCGAGATGCCGCTGCGCCGGCGCGGCGCGCTGATCGCCGGGAATTTTCTGAACCCGAAAACCTCTCCAGACGAACTCTCCAACCACGATTCAACCCGGAAGACACCCTATGACCGTGATCGGACGACTGCGCGGCCTGATTAGAAAAATCATACGACCGACAGTCACGGCCACACCGCCCGCGCCCACCGACCGCCCGCTGCACTGGACCGAGGTCGGCACGCTGGACGCCACCCACAGCGGCTGGTTCCGCACCGAGAGCGGCGAACTGCTGGAAGGGTTCCCGATACGCGGCGAGGATCACGTGCTGGACGTCGGCTGCGGCGATGGCACCTATATCGACTTCTGCGCCCGGCTCGGTGCGGAGGTCACCTTCGTGGACGTCAATCCGGAAACCGTCCGCCAGGTCGAGGCCCGCCTGCAGAACTCCCCGGCGCGCGCGGTGCACCACTTCGTCAGCGATGCCAACCCGCTGCCGCTGGCGGATGCCTGCATGGACAAGATCATCTCCACCGAGGTGATCGAGCATGTCGACGACCCGAGCAGGTTTCTGCAGGAGCTGGTCCGGGTCGGCAAGCCCGGCGCCCTGTATCTGCTCGCCGTCCCCGACGCCGTCAGCGAGGGCGTGCAGAAAGCGCTGGCACCCCCGGTCTATTTCCAGAAGCCCAACCACATCAACGTCTTCACCCGCGACCATTTCGAGCAGCTGGTGCTCGATGCCGGGCTCATCATCGAGAAGAGGACGTGCTATGGCTTCTACTGGTCGGTCTGGTGGGCTTTCTTCTGGACCTGCGAGCAGGATCTGTCGGTCATCGACCACCCGCTGGTGACCCAGTGGGCGCAGACCTGGGAAACCCTGCTGAAAACGCGCGACGGCCTGCGCATCAAGCAGGCGCTGGATGCGGTGATGCCCAAGAGCCAGGTGATCATCGCCCGCAAGCCCGCATAGCACGGCCATTGCATTTCCCGAACCGTATCTGGGCACGACCGCGATGAGTACCTACAACGACAAGAACCTCGAAATCGAGTACCTGCGCGCCGTGGCCATCGGCATGACACTGGTCTGCCACCTGCCCATGCTGCTGCCGTTCCACGAATCGGCGTTCATCTCGCTGTTCAGCGTCTACTTGCCGTGGAGCGGTGTCGACCTGTTCTTCTGCATCTCCGGCTACGTCGTCAGCAAGAGCTATCTCGACTATTTCGACCGGCACCGGGCGCAGGGCAGCTTCGCCATCGCCGCGCAGAGCTTCTGGCTGCGCCGCCTGTTTCGTCTGCTGCCGACCGCCTGGCTGTGGATACTGATCCCGCTGGCGCTCTCCATCACCTTCAACCACTACGGCCAGTTCGGCTCGTGGTACGAGAACCTGCGCAGCTTCGCCGCCGTCGCCACCTTCAGCGGCAACCTGGCCAACCAGTTCGGCGGCGCCCTCGGCCCCAACTCGGTCTACTGGAGCCTAGCGCTGGAGGAGCAGTTCTACTTTCTTTTCCCGCTCTTCCTTCTCGCCGTGACCGGCACGCGCCGGCGAATCGGTCTCCTCGTCGCGCTGATCGCCCTGCAATTCTTCCTCGACCGCGCCCCGTTCGGAGAGCCGCCGGCCGCGCTGCTGAACGCGTTCCGGCTCGACGCGATGATGTGGGGCATCCTGCTGTGCCTGTTCAGCCGGTCGCCGCTGTTCCGACAATACGAACCCACCGCGCTCGGCGGCAGCGGCTGGTGGCGGCTGGCGGTGGCGCTGTCGCTGCTCTATCTGCTCGGCGCCATTCCCGCGCAACTGATCACGATGCCGATAGCGGTCGCTCTGGTCGCCATCGTCTCACTGCTGCTGGTCTGGATCGCCAGCTACCAGCGCAACTACCTGCCGGTGCCGGCGTGGCTGTCGCCAGCGCTGCTCTGGCTCGGCTCGCGCTCCTATGCGCTCTACGTCATCCACGTCTGTGCCTACCATTTCAGCGTCGAGCTGTGGATGCGCGTCGCGGCGGCGCAGGAGCGGGCGTTCGATGCGGCATTCACCGCCGGACTGGTGACGACGGCGATCGCGTTCTGCCTGATCGCCGCCGAGCTGAACTATCGCTTCGTCGAAACGCCGCTGCGCCGCAGAGGCGCCGAGATCGCGCGCCAGCGACTCGACCGCTTCGACGCGGCACCGGCGGCGGCCGCGCGGGAGCCGGCGACAGCGCTGCTCGCCGCCGACGTTGAAAAATGAACCCTTCCGCGCAGCCCGCCCGGACAACCCGCCATGTGACGGCTTTCGTTCTGGCGGCCGTTTTTTTCCTCATCTACAACGCCAACCTGCGCGACATCGACGCGGTCGACACACTGCCGATCACGCTGCTGCCGGTCAGCATCCTCGACAGCCACGACCTGACGCTCGACGAGTTCGAACAGCGCTTCGCCCCTCAACCCGACATCTGGCGGGCCGGCTTCGTGTTCGGCGCACTGCAGCAGCGCGACGGCCACATCATCAGCAGCTATCCGCCGGGCGCGGCGGTGATCGCGTTGCCGTTCTATGCCGTCGCGCGCGGCCTCGGCGTGCTGAAGGACGACGACTGGCTCAGCTACCGGCTGACGGGAAAGCTGGCCGCCTCCGCCATCGTCGCGCTCTCCGCTGCCGCGATCTTTCTGTGCCTCGTCAACATCACCGGCACCGTGCCGGCCCTGCTGCTGACGCTGGCCTATGGCCTTGGCACCGGCGCCTTCAGCACCGCCAGCCAGGCCATGTGGCAGCACGGCCCGGGCATGTTGTGTCTGGCGCTCGCCCTGCTGTGCCTGCTGAAGATCGACGAGCGGGCTGAACCATCGCGGCGACTGGCCTTCGCCGCCGGCCTGCTGCTGGCCATGGCCGTGATCTGCAGAAGCGCGAACGTGATCGCCGCCGGCGCATTCACGCTGTACCTGCTGGTCCATCACCGCCGCCTGCTGCCCGCCTTCCTGCTGCCCGCCAGCGTGCTGGCCGTGCTCTTCCTGTGGCACAACCACAGCCAGTACGGCTCGCTGAGTGGCGGCTACGATGCGATCCTCGATTCGCAGTGGCACGGATCGCGCGATCTGGCGCAGACGGGCATGTTCGATCACCCGTTGCTGCGCGGCCTGCTCGACACCTGGGTCAGCCCGAGCAAGGGGCTGCTGATCTACTCGCCGTTCGTGATCTTCGCGCTGGCCCCGCTGCTGTTTTCGCCGCAACAACACCGGCGTCTACTGCCCTTTCTGGCCTTGTGGGTCGTCCTTCACAGCGTGATGCTGGCGAAGAACAGCCTCTGGTGGGGCGGCACCGCGTTCGGTCCGCGCTACTTTCTCGAGCTGAGCGCTGCCTTCGTGCTGCTGATCGCGCTGAGCTACCGGCAGCTGCCGACGCTGGCACGCGGCGGGCTGGCGCTGCTGATCGGACTGAGCGTGCTGCTCCACACCTTCGGCGCCTTCTACGCGCCGTGCGGCTGGGCGGAGACGCCCGACTTCGCGGACTTTCATCCGGAGCGGCACCGGGAGTGGCGCGATACCGAGATCGAACGCTGTCTGAGACATGCCCATGCGTCGGGACGGATTCCGCCGACGTTCACCCTCAAACCGATGGGCGACTGAGCCGTGCAGCTGAAACCGTATCTGAAAATCGCCAGGCCCGATCACTGGATCAAGAACATCTTCATGTTGCCGGGCTTCGTTCTCGGGCTCTGGCTCGGCGACATGCCGCTCGACGGCCGCATCGTGCAGCACATGCTGATCGCGGCGATCGCCACCTGTCTGGCCGCGTCGGCCAACTACACGATCAACGAATGGCTGGACGCCGACTTCGACCGCTTCCACCCGACCAAGCGCGCCCGGCCATCGGTCATGGGGCAGGTGCGCGCGGCCGGCGTCTACGCGCAATGGCTGCTGCTGGGCTTCGCCGCCATCGCCCTCGCGCTGACGATCAACCGGACCTTCACCGCACTGATCGCGCTGTTCCTGCTGATGGGAATCCTCTACAACGTGCGCCCGTTCCGCACCAAGGACCGGATGCACCTCGACGTTCTGTCGGAGTCGGTCAACAACCCGATCCGGTTTCTGCTCGGCTGGTTTTCCGTCAACGCCCTGCACATCCCGCCCGCGTCCGTTCTGCTTGCCTACTGGATGGGCGGCGCCTACCTGATGGCGGTCAAGCGCTATTCGGAGTACCGGCAGATCGGCGATCCCGAACAGGCCGCCCTGTACCGCCGCTCGTTCCGCTACTACAGCGAAAACAGCCTGCTGCTGGCGGCCTTTTTCTACGCGCTGACCTCCGCCTTCTTCGCCGGCATCTTCCTGATCAAATATCGCATCGAATATCTGCTGGTCATGCCGCTGCTGGCCTTCATCTTCGTCTGGTACCTGCACATCGGCATGAGCGAGGATTCGGCCGCGCAGCGGCCCGAGGCGCTGTACAAGGAGAGGACGCTGATGACGCTGGTGGTACTGGCGCTGGCACTGATCGTGTTGCTGACGCTGGTGGATATTCCATCGCTCGCCACCCTGCTCGAAACCCGGCCGCGCACCAATCTGCTGGATGGGCAACCATGAACCGGACACCGGAAAACCGCTGCTGGGTGTGCGGGCACGATGGCGGCAGACAAGTGAAGGCCGGCAGCCGTCGGCAACCGTCGGCCGACGATTTCCGCATCACCGACGCCAGTTACGGCGTCACCGCCGACATCTTCCAGTGCGACGCCTGCGGGTTCCTCTATTGCCCCCGCCTGCACAATCCGCTCGACCACTACGCGTCGATGGAGGACAGCGAATACGAAGCGACCCGCCAGCAGCGCGCGCTGCAGTTCGCCAGGCTGCTGTCGAAAATCCCGGCGGTCGCGCCCGGCAAGCGCCTGCTCGACATCGGCGCCGGCAGCGGCATCCTGGTCGAGGAAGCGCGCAAACGCGGCTGCGAGGCCATCGGCATCGAGCCATCGGTCTATCTGGCCAGTGCCGCCCGCCAGCGCGACCTGCCGGTCATCGAAGGCAGCTTTCCCAACGACGCGATAGCGGGCCAGTTCGATGTCATCACGCTGATCGACGTCATCGAACACGTCGACAATCCGCTGGAAATTCTGAACAGCGCCCGCCAGCTGCTCGCGCCCGACGGTGTCTGCGTGCTGGTGACGCCCGATGTCGGCTCGGTGGCGGCGCGGCTGCTCGGCTGGCGCTGGTGGCACTTCCGTGTGGCCCATATCGGCTACTTCAATGAACGCACGCTGGCGCTGCTGCTTCGCAACGGCGGTCTGCAGTCGATCGCCAGCTGGCGCCCCGGCTGGTTCTTCCCGGCCGACTACCTCGCCACCCGAGCCATCGGCTACCTGCCGAAGCGGCTGCGTTTCTCGCCTCCCGTCTGGTTCGGGAAAGTGGTCGTGCCCCTCAACCTGCGCGACTCGCTGCTGCATGTCTGCAAGGCGCTGCCACCGCAATGACCAGCCCTTCGATGGCCGTGCACATCGTGGATCTGGACCACACGCTGACGACGGTCGACACGCTGCCGCCGTTCCTGTTCGGTCTGATGCGCAGACATCCGCGCCTGCTCGCGAAACTTCCCGTTCTGGTCTGGCACTACCTGCGGTTCCGTCTGGGCCTGATCGACAACAACCGCTTAAAATCCCGCTTCCTGCGCGAGCTGCTCGCCAGCACGCCGTCGGCGCTCGCGGCGCAGTGGGGCAGGCAGTTCGCCGCGCAGATCGTTGCCACCCGGCTGAACCGGGCGCTGCTGTCCCGGCTGAACGACCAGCGCGAGCGCGGCGCCATCATCGTGCTGGCGAGCGCGAGCCCGGACATCTACGTCGACGAGCTGGCCGGCCTGCTGCGGATCGAGCACGTCATCTGCACCCGGCTCGCCCGGGATGCGCAGGGCGCATTCACCGGCGTGCTGCAGACCGACAACTGTTATGGAGAAGAGAAATTGCGTCGCGTTCGACAATGGCTGGCCTCGCAGCCACAACCGCTTCGCACCCACTTCTACACCGACCACCACTCGGACCTGCCGCTGCTGCAGGCCGTCGACCATGCCGTCATGGTCAATCCGACGCGAGCGCTGCGCAGGCACGGGCTGGCGCTCGGATTCGAACTGTTCGACGCTGCGGAAACCGCCCGATGAGTGAACCCCTTTTCGTCACCGGCCTCAGCGGCTTCGTCGGCTCGCACCTGCAGCGGCGGCTGCGCGACTCGTCGCGCTGGCAGCTGCTGCAGCCGCCGCCGTTCGACCTGCTCGACGCCACCTCGCTCGACGCCTGCTTCCGCGATGGCCCGCCGGCCGCCGTCATCCATCTGGCCGGCCAGACCTTCGTGCCGGAGGCGATCCGCGACCCGAAGCAGACCTTCGACATCAACCTGACCGGCACGCTGAACCTGCTGCAGGCGCTGAAGCGGGCCGGTTTCAACGGCAAATTCCTCTACGTCAGCTCCGGCGACATCTACGGGCAGGTGACGGAGGCGCAGCTGCCGATCACCGAGCAGCACCTGCCGCGCCCGCGCAACCCCTATGCGGTGTCGAAGCTGGCGGCCGAGCTGCTGTGCCTGCAGTGGAGCTATACCGAGGGCTGGTGCATCATGGCGGCCCGGCCGTTCAACCACATCGGCAGCGGCCAGTCCCCCCGGTTCGTCATCTCCGACATGGCCCGGCAGCTGGTGCGCGTGCGCCGCGGCCTGCAGCCACCGCAACTGCAGGTCGGAGACATCGACGTGTCGCGCGACTTCCTCGACGTCGACGATGTCATCTCGGCCTATCTGCGGCTGCTCGATGCCGGTCGTGGCGGCGAGATCTACAACGTCTGCTCGGGCGTCGAGCGCAGCATCCGCGCGCTGATCGAACAGTTGGCGGCACTGGCCGGCGTGACGGTCGAGCTGCAGCAGGACACGGCCCGCCTGCGCCGCGCCGAGCAGCGCCGCGTCGTCGGCAGCGCCGACAAATTGCACAGGGACACCGGCTGGGAAGCCGGACATTCGATAACACAAACCCTGCAGAGCGTGCTCTCTGACTGGGAACAACGGGAAGCTGAAGCATGAGCAAATCGGCATTGATCACCGGCGTCACCGGTCAGGATGGCGCCTATCTGGCCAGATTGCTGCTGGAGAAGGGCTACGAGGTGCATGGTCTGGTGGCGCGGCGCAGCAGCGACACCCGCTGGCGGCTGCGCGAACTCGGCATCGTCGATCAGCTGCGCTATGTCGAGGGCGATCTGGCCGACGCCTGCTCGATCCAGCGCGCGGTCATCAAGGTCAAACCGGACGAGATCTACAACCTCGGCGCGCAGAGCTTCGTCGGCAGCTCGTGGGACCAGCCGGTCACCACCGGCATCGTCGACGGCCTCGGCGTGACGCACGTGCTGGAGGCGATCCGCCAGTTCTCACCCGAGAGCCGCTTCTATCAGGCATCGACCAGCGAGATGTTCGGGCTGATACAGGCCGAGAAGCAGAACGAGAACACGCCGTTCTACCCGCGCAGCCCCTACGGCGTCGCCAAACTCTACGGCCACTGGATCACCGTCAACTACCGCGAGAGCTTCGACCTGCACGCCTCCAGCGGCATTCTGTTCAACCACGAATCGCCGCTGCGCGGGCTCGAATTCGTCACCCGCAAAGTCAGCGACGGCGTCGCCCGCATCAAGCTCGGCAAGCAGCGCGAGCTGCGGCTCGGCAACATCGACGCCAAACGCGACTGGGGCTTCGCCGGCGACTACGTCGAGGCGATGTGGCTGATGCTGCAGCAGGAGCGCGCCGACGATTACGTCGTCGCCACCGGCGTCACCACCACCGTGCGCGACATGTGCAGGATCGCCTTCGAGCATGTCGGGCTCGATTACCGCGATCACGTCGTGATCGATCCGCAGTTCTTCCGCCCGGCCGAGGTCGACGTGCTGCTCGGCGACCCGGGCAAGGCGCAGCGCGTGCTCGGCTGGCAGCCGAAGACCTCGCTGGCCGAACTGATCCACATGATGGTCGACGCCGACCTGCATCGGGTCGGCCGCGAGTGAGCGGACCGGTACTGCGCTGAACCCGGCAACCGACAGGAACCGCCGTAATTGAACGTACCGACGACCAGGCGTTCGCTGCTCGCCGCGTGGAGCTATCGCGGCTTCGTCATCAGCAGCGTCAAACGCGACTTCCAGGCCCGCTACCGGGGCTCGACACTCGGCGTGCTGTGGACGCTGCTCAGCCCGCTGTCGATGATCCTGGTCTACACGATCGTCTTCTCGCAGCTGATGCGGGCACGCCTGCCGGGTGTCGACAACGAACTGGCCTACAGCATCTATCTGTGCGCGGGCATTCTGACCTGGGGCTTCTTCGCCGAGATCGTTACCCGCAGCCAGACCATGTTCATCGAGAACGGCAATCTGCTGAAGAAGATCAACTTCCCGCGCATCTGTCTGCCGGCGGTGGTGCTGCTCAGCGCGTCGCTGAACTTCGCCATCATCTTCGCGCTGTTCATCGGCTTCCTGCTGGTTACCGGTAATTTCCCGGGCTGGGTCATCGTCGGCTGCGTGCCGCTGCTGCTGATCCAGGCCGTGTTCTCGTGCAGCCTCGGCATCGTGCTCGGCGTGCTCAACGTCTTCTTCCGCGATGTCGGCCAGCTGACCGGCATCGTGCTGCAGTTCTGGTTCTGGCTGACGCCGATCGTCTATCCGCTCGACGTCATTCCGCAGCGACTGAAGGGGCTGATCGAACTCAACCCGATGACGTCGCTGGTGCAGGGCCATCAGCGCATCTTCGTCAACCAGCTGGCGCCGGAGTGGCCATCTCTGCTGCCGGTCACGATGCTGGCGGTACTGCTGGCGCTGTTCGCGCTGCGACTGTTCCGCCGCCGCGCCGGCGAACTGGTGGATGAACTCTGATGGCGGAGATTCGGGTCACCGGTGTCGGCAAGGCCTACCGGCAATATCCCAACCGCTGGTCGCGGCTGGCCGAATGGCTGCATCCGTTCGGGCGCAGCTACCACCACCAGCACTGGGTGCTGCGTGACATCGACTTCCACGTGCGCGCCGGCGAGGCAGTGGCCATCGTCGGCATCAACGGCGCCGGCAAGAGCACATTGCTGAAGATGATCACCGGCACCACCCAACCCACCACCGGTACCATCGAAATATCGGGGCGGGTGGCGGCGCTGCTCGAACTCGGCATGGGTTTTCACCCCGAGTTCAGCGGCCGTCAGAACGTCTACACGGCCGGCCAGCTGCTCGGCTACAGCAGCGAGGAGATCAGCGAACTGATGCCGTCGATAGAGGCCTTCGCGCAGATCGGCGACTACATCGACCAGCCGGTTCGCACCTACTCCAGCGGTATGCAGGTGCGCCTCGCGTTCAGCGTCGCCACTGCATCGCGCCCGGACGTGCTGATCGTCGACGAAGCGCTATCGGTCGGCGACGCCTATTTCCAGCACAAGAGCTTCGACCGCATCCGCTCGTTTCGCGATGCCGGCACCACGCTGCTGCTGGTGTCGCACGACCGCCAGACGATCCAGTCGATCTGCGACCGCGCGGTCCTGCTCGACCAGGGCCACGTCGCGATGCAAGGTGACGCGGAGTCGGTGATGGACCTCTACAGCGCGATGCTGGCCGAGCGGGCGCAGATCAGCATCCGCCAGGAGACGCTGCCCGACGGCCGCGTCCGCACCATCTCCGGCAGCGGCGAGGCCGCGATCGACAGCGTCGAACTGCTCGACGAGCATGGCCGCGCCATCGATGTCGTCGAGGTCGGCAGCCCGGTGGTGCTGCAGGTGAAGGTGCGCATCAACACCGACATTCCGCGGCTGGTGCTCGGTTTCATGATCAAGGACCGCATGGGGCAGGCGGTCTACGGCATCAACACGCACCGGCTGGAGCAGCCGCTGGAAAGGCTGCACGCCGGCGAAACGATCACCTACCGCTACGCCTTCGCCGCCAACATCGGCAAGGGCAACTACTCGATCTCGCTGTCGCTGTCGCGCTTCGACTCGCACCTGGACACCAACTACGAGTGGCGCGATCTCGCGCTGATCTTCCACGTCATCAACACCCGCAAGCCCGACTTCGTCGGCTCTGCCTCGCTCGATGCCAGCGCGATCATCGAGCGCGCCGGTGACGCGTCCAGGGGATAGGAAAACGCCGTATGCGCCTGCTGATCGAGTGCACCTACGTCTACGAACACCCGAACGACAACTCCGGCATCCAGCGCGTGGTGCGCAACATCGTGCGCGCGCTCGACGACACCGGGCTGCCGGTGCAGTGCGTGCCGGTGATGATGCAGCACGACCGGCTCTATCGCGTGATCAGTCTGGCGCCGCTACCGATGGACAACATCCGTGGCACCTGCCAGCGGCTGACCGTGCGGCTCGACCAGCTGCGCAACCGCTACTGGCGGCTGCACGCGGCAATCGAGCGGCGCTGGCCGTTTCGCGCCTCGAAGCAGTTGCGGCGCGCGCTTTACCTGCCGTTCCGGATCGGCGGCCTCGCCATCACGCTGCCGGCGCGCGCGCTGATGTGGCTCGGCCGCAACGGCGAGCCGGCGCCGCAGCGGGCAGTACCGCTGCAGATCGAAGCGGGCGATCAGCTGCTGCTGCTCGACTCGTCGTGGCACGACGATCTGTTTCCGCTGGCCAATCGGTTGAAGGCGCAGGGCGTCGGCATCGTCTCGGTGATCTACGACCTGATTCCGCTGACGCATCCGCAGTTCTGCGACGCCGGGCTGGTGCGGGTGTTCGATCGCTGGTTCGACTGGATCTCGGAGACCGCCGACGGCTTCATGGCAATCTCGCGCACGATCAGCGATCAGGTCGCCGCCGAGGTGACGCGCCGGCTCGGCGCGCAGGCGGCCACCAGGCGCTGGTACGGCCATTTCCATCTCGGTTCGGAGCTCGATCTGCGCGACAACCACAGCGAGGTGCAGCCCGAGATAGCACGCCTGTTCGACGACAGCGCACCGGTCTACCTGATGGTCAGCACCGTCGAGCCGCGCAAGAACCACGCCTATCTGCTCGATGCCTTCGAGCGTTTGTGGGCACGCGGCAGCGAGGCGCGGCTGTGCATCATCGGCAAGATCGGCTGGAAGTGCGACGCGCTGGTGACACGCATCAAACGTCACCCGCAGTGGGGCAAGCGCCTGTTCATGTTCAACCGCGCCAGCGATCGCAGCCTGGAGTACGCCTACTCGCGCGCGCGCGCGCTGGTGTTTCCGTCGTATGTCGAGGGCTTCGGCCTGCCGCTGGTCGAGGCGATGCAGCGCGGCCTGCCGGCCATGGCCAGCGACATCCCGGTGTTCCGCGAAGTCGGCGGCGACTTCGTCGCCTACTTCGATCTCGCCAGCCCCGACAACCTTGCCGCATTGATCGAGCAGTTCGAGCGCAGCGGCGAATTCCCGGCCGCGCGCGCGCTCGCCGACTGGCGCTGGATCAGCTGGTCCGATGCCTGCCGGCAGCTGATCGACGGCGTGGTCGACGGACTGAACCGGAGCCAGCCGGCCGATGCGCGTCGCGCTTGACGCCGCCATCCTGCGCGCACCGCGCACCGGTATCGGCCACTACGTCGCGGCGCTGAGCGCGGCGCTGGCCGCGCGCGACGACATCGATCTGCAACTGTTCGACGGTTTGCGCTGGCGCGACACGGTGCCCGACTCGCCGCTGCCCGGCTCATTATTCAGCTCTTTATTCAACTACGCGCGCGCCAGCGGTCTGGCCCGGCAGCTGCCGGGCGCCTACGCGCTGCGCCGCTTCGGTCAGCAGCTCGCCTTTTCCGCCGGCGCGCGCCGGCTGCGCCCGGATGTCTATCACGAACCGAGCCTGTGGCCGCTGGCGTTCGACGGGCCGATGCTGATGACGCTGCACGACCTGACTCACCTGCGCTATCCGCAGACGCAACCCGCCGCGCGCCTGCGCGAGATCGAGCGCCGGCTGCCGGCGGCGCTGGCGCGCGCCAGCCGCATCCTGTTCGACTCGCGCTTCATCGCCGATGAAGCACGGGCGCACTACGCGATCGCGCCGGAGAAGATCGTCGTCGCGCCGCTCGGCGTCGCCGCGCACTTCCATCCGAGAAGCGACGACCAGCTGCTGCCGCTGCTGCGCCGGTTCGATCTGACACCACGCCGTTATCTGCTCTGCGTCGGCACGCTGGAACCGCGCAAGAACCTGCCGCTGGCATTGAAAAGCTATCTGGCGCTGCCGGCAGAGACGCGCCAGCGATATCCACTGCTGATCGTCGGCATGACCGGCTGGCGCGACGAACAGCTGCAGCCGCAGCTGGCGCGGGCCGTTGCCGGTGGTCAGGTCAGGCTGGCCGGCTACTGCGACGACGCGACGCTGGCCGCGCTGCTGGCCGGCGCGCGCCTGCTGCTGTTCCCGTCGCTGTACGAGGGCTTCGGCCTGCCGGTGCTGGAAGCGATGGCCAGCGGCACGCCGGTGCTGCTGAGCCGCTGCTCGGCGCTGCCGGAGACCGCCGGCGACGCCGGCCACTACTTCGAGCCGGAGGATGTCGCCGACTGCACGCGCGGATTGCTGCAGCTGATCGACGACGATGCTCACTGGTCAGCGCTGCGCGACGCCGGGCTGCAGCGCGCGCAGCGCTTCAGCTGGGCCGAGTGCGCTCGGATCACCGCCGACGCCTATCGTCAGGCCAGTGACACGCATCGCCGGGCTTCGGCCGGCTGAACGCGACGCGGCAAATCACATCCCTGTAAAAAAGCTACGAAAACAGCGCGTTTTCGGCATTTTTTGCCACTCTTTCCGGGCCATTTCTGTCGTTTACAGTCGCCCGCAGGGCTGGCTATAGTCGCTCTCCTCCGATCGCTCGAATGCTGTCACCGCAGCCATTCAAGCTGTTGAACGCCAGCGCCGATCGAACGCTTTTCACAAGCGCCGTTCACACAACACGGCTCGCACAAGAACCACTTACAAAAAAGCCGCTCGCAGAGAACCACTCGCACATAACCAAAAGGAGCTCGTCATGACGCAACGCATCACCCGCGCCGGCCTGCAGGTCGACGTCCAGCTCGCGCGTTTCATCGAAGGCGAAGCGCTGCCCGGCACCGGGCTGACGGCGGACCGGTTCTGGAGCGGCTGCGCCGACCTGATCCGCGATCTGGCGGTAACCAACCGCGCGCTGCTGGCGCGCCGCGATGAACTGCAGGCGCAGCTCGACGAGTGGTATCGGCAGCGCGGCGCCGATGCGATCGCGCCGACGGCGCAGCAGGCTTTCCTGCACGAAATCGGCTACCTGGCGCCGGCGGTCTCCGATTTCAGCGTCGGCACCGGCAACGTCGACGACGAGATCGCCCGCATCGCCGGCCCGCAACTGGTGGTGCCGGTAATGAACGCACGCTTCGCGCTGAACGCCGCCAACGCGCGCTGGGGCAGCCTCTACGACGCGCTGTACGGCACCGACGTCATCGACGAGGCTGACGGCGCCAGCCGCGCCGGCGGCTACAACCCGGTGCGCGGCGCAAAAGTCATCGCCTATGCCAAGGCCTTCCTCGACCGCAGCGTGCCGCTGGCCGGCGCCAGCTACGCCGACGTCACCGCGTTCGCCGTGCGCGACGGCCAGCTGGTGGCGACCACCGCCAGCGGCGAGGCGACGCTGGCGACGCCGGCACAGTTCGCCGGCCACGGCGGCGATGCCAGCGCGCCGGGCGCGATCCTGCTGAAACACAATGGCCTGCACATCGAGATCCAGATCGACCGCGCGCACCAGATCGGCGGCAGCGACCCGGCCGGCATCAGGGACGTGCTGCTGGAAGCGGCGCTGACGACGATCCAGGATTGCGAGGATTCGGTCGCCGCCGTCGACGCCGCCGACAAGATCGAGGTCTACCGCAACTGGCTCGGCCTGATGAAGGGCACACTCGCCGCCAGCTTCGACAAGGGCGGCAGCACGCTGCAGCGCACGCTGAGCGGCGACCGCAGCTACACCGCGCCGAACGGCGAAACGCTGACGCTGCACGGCCGCAGCCTGCTGCTGGTACGTAACGTCGGCCACCTGATGACCACCGACGCGATCCTCGACGGCAGCGGCAACGAAGTGCCCGAGGGCATTCTCGACGGCATCGTCACCAGCCTGTGCGCACTGCACGACCTGCGCGGCAACGGCAAATTCCGCAACTCGCGCAGCGGCAGCGTCTACATCGTCAAACCGAAGATGCACGGCCCCGACGAGGTGGCGTTCGCCAACGCGCTGTTCAACCGCATCGAGGATCTGCTCGGGCTGGCACGCCACACGCTGAAGATCGGCATCATGGACGAGGAGCGCCGCACCACGCTGAACCTGAAGGCGTGCATCCACGCGGCGAAGGATCGCGTCATCTTCATCAACACCGGCTTCCTCGACCGCACCGGCGACGAGATCCACACGTCGATGCAGGCCGGCCCGATGGTGCGCAAGGAAGCGATGCGCAAGGAGCGCTGGATCAACTCCTACGAGAACTGGAACGTCGACATCGGTCTCGCCTGCGGCCTCAGCGGCCGCGCGCAGATCGGCAAAGGCATGTGGGCGAAGCCGGACGCGATGGCGGAGATGGTTACCACCAAGCACAACCACCCGCAGGCCGGCGCCAACTGCGCCTGGGTGCCGTCGCCGACCGCCGCCGTGCTGCACGCGATGCACTACCACGACACCGACGTCGCCGCGCGCCAGCGCGAACTGGCCGGCCAGCAGCGCGCGACGCTCGACGACCTTCTGACGCTGCCGCTGTTGCGCGAGACGCTCGACGCCAGCGCGATCCAGCAGGAGCTCGACAATAACGCGCAGGGCATCCTCGGCTACGTCGTGCGCTGGGTCGAACTCGGCGTCGGCTGCTCGAAGGTGCCGGACATCCACGACGTCGGCCTGATGGAGGATCGCGCCACGCTGCGCATCTCCAGCCAGCACATCGCCAACTGGCTGCGCCACGGCATCTGCACGGCGGAACAGGTCGAGGAGACGTTGCGGCGGATGGCGGTGGTGGTCGACGGCCAGAACGCTTCCGATTCCGACTACCGGCCGATGGCGCCGGATTTCGACGGCTCGTGCGCGTTTCAGGCCGCGCGCGATCTGGTCTTCAAGGGGCTGGAGCAGCCTAACGGTTACACCGAGCCGCTGCTGCATGCGTGGCGCAGGGAGGCGAAGAAGCGGCACGGCATCGCCTGAGCCGGAACCGCCAACGCAACACAGGGATGTGTCACTCGCAATTGAGAATTCTTGTCATTCTGCGCGGAGCGAAGCGCAGTCGCAGAATCAATGATTTTCGTCATTCTGCGCGTAGTCGCAGAATCCATGGTCAAGGCAGATAACCCGATGGATTCTGCGACTGCGCTTCGCTCCGCGCAGAATGACGGGAATTCCGATCGAGCGTGGATGCGCTCCGTCATGTTCCACAAAACGTCTTCGCCACCACCTGCTCCAACGTCGGCGGCAGCGCGTAGTCGTGCACACCGTCGCAATCACGTGGATCGTCGTCGAACGGCTGCGCCAGTCGCTCGACGAGGCAATGGAACGGCGCGAAATCGCCTTCATCCTCCGCCGCGCGAATCGCTTTCTCGATCTGATGGTTGCGCGGAATCACCGCCGGATTGGCCGCCAGCATCCGCAACCTGCGCTCGGCAGCGGGCAGCGACTCGCGCTGTAGCCGCGCGCGCCACGCGTCGAGCCACGGCGCGAACCCCGCCGGCAGCTCGTAACCGCAGCGCCCCGGCACCGATTCATCGGCCAGTTCGGCGAGGCGGCGAAACGTCAGTGTGAAATCGGCACCGTGCTCGGCCATCACCAGCAGCAGCGCGTCGATCAGCGCCACGTCGTCGTCAATGCTGTCATCGCTGTCGCTCAGACCGAGCTTCGCCAACATGCCGCACCGCCACGCCCGCTCGTACTGCGGCACGAACGCATCGATCGCCTGCTGCGCCAGCGGCAGCGCCACCTTCTCGTCGGCATCGAGCAGCGGCATCAGCGCCTGCGCCAGCCACGACAGGTTCCACTGCGCGATGGCCGGCTGGTTGCGCCACGCGTAGCGGCCGCGCCGGTCGATCGAGCTGAACACCTTCGACGGATGGAAATCGTCGATGAACGCGCACGGGCCGTAATCGATGGTCTCGCCGCACAGCAGCATGTTGTCGGTGTTCATGACGCCGTGGATGAAACCGAGCGCCTGCCACTGCGCGATCAGCCTCGCCTGCCGCGCAATAACCGACTGCAACAACGTGAGATAGCGATTGCCGGCAACATCACCCGTGACAGCAACTGCGGCGACGGCAGCATCAGCACCGACTGGAGCGCCCGCGGTGACGGCAGCGTCAGCGCCGACTGAAGCGCCCGCGGCGACGGCAGCGTCAGCGCCGACTGAAAAGTGCCGCTCAATGACGTGATCGGCGAGCAGCCGCACCGCCTCGATATCGTCGCGCGCCGAGAAATACTGGAAGGTACCGACGCGGATGTGACTGCTGGCGACACGCGTCAGCACACCACCCGGCAGCAGCTCGTCGCGCCGCACCGCCTCGCCGCTGGCGATGGCGGCGAGGCTGCGCGTGGTCGGCACGCCGAACACCGCCATCGCCTCGCTGACGATGTACTCGCGCAGCACCGGCCCGAGCGGCGAGCGGCCGTCGCCACCGCGCGACCACGGCGTGCGGCCGCCGCCCTTCAACTGGATGTCGTAGCGGTTGCCGTCGCGGCCGACCACCTCGCCGAGCAGCACCGCGCGGCCGTCGCCGAGCTGCGGGTTCCAGCCGCCGAACTGGTGGCCGGCGTAGGCGGTGGCGATCGGCTCGGCGCCATCGGGAATGCGGTTGCCGGCCAGCACCTGCACGCCGTCATCCGATTCGAGCCACGCCGCATCGATACCGAGCAACGCCGCCAGCGGCCGGTTGACGCGAATCAGCGCCGGCGCGCGCACCGGCGTCGGCGCCTGGCGCGCGTAGAACCGCGGCGGCAGCTGCGCGTAGCGGTTGTCGAACGGAATCTTCGCGGAGACGGTCATCGGCAGCGGTCACGAACAACGGACGGTGACGGCATTCTACGCGCCACCGGATGACTCGTCGTCGCGCGCCGGCTGCGGTGCCGGTTTGCGGTCGGCGGCGATCTCCTTCGGCCACACGCCGCCCTCGGCGAAACAGCTCCAGCCCCAGCGCAGCCATCGCAACAGCGCGAACGCCAGCCACAGCGACCACAGCAGCATCGCGATGCGGTAGCACCACAGCGGCAGGCTGATCACCAGCGCCTGCGGCAGCTCGCTGCCGACGCGATCCTGATACCAGCGGTAGAGGTAGTTGTTCGAGCCATTGCCGCTGACCTGCATGTCCGGCTGCGACAGCAGGCTCTGCGGAATGACGCCGGCCAGCGTCAGCAGCGCGATCAGCGACAGCAGGCCGATGCCGACCTGCACCAGGTAGTAGCGGCCATCGCGCGGCGGCGGGAAGCGGTGGCGCGCCTCCAGCGCGAAGAACCACAACAGCACCGGCAGCGCGGCAAACGTGTCGACCGTGCTGATGCCGATGAACAGCAGCAGCCAGTGCCAGCTGCGCAGCGGAATGGTCAGTTCGAGACGGCGCGACAGCGCGCCGAGCAGCAGCGCCGCGCCGATCATCACCACCAGCACGCCCCAGTACAGCATCGCCGGGCCGAGACGCGGACCGGCAACCCACAGCGGCCAGCGGTCGCCCGGCAGTTCGACCTGCAGATCGATGTTGCTGGCGCTGCCGGCCAGCTGCAGCTGCGGCGTGCGCAGCGCGGTCGAGATGCCGCGCGGCAGCTCCCACTCGATCGCGACCTGATTGACGCCGGGCATCAGCGGCAGCACCACGCGGTCGTCGCCGCCGGCATGGGTCTGCTCGTTTGCACCCAGCGTCACCCGTTTCAGTTGCGCCGGCCCGGCCAGTTGCAACGGATAGTCGCCACCGAGGCTGCTGTTGATGCGCAGCTCGGCGCGCAGCGCGCTACTGCGCGCGCCGGGACGCAGCTGCAGCTGCACCTGCTCGACCGTGGTGGTGACGCCGGCCGCCGCCTGCGGCCGCGAGAAGCGCAGCGCCAGACGCTCGCCCGGCCACGGCCGCCACAACTGCCAGCCGCTCTCGTCGCTGCGCACCGGCACCAGCCCCTCACTATCACCCGCTCCTTCGTCATCGACCGGCGCTTCGTTGTCGACCAGTCTCTCGTTGTCAACCAACCAGCGCCACGACGTGCGCAGCCGCCAGCTCTCGACCCACTGCGTGGTCTGCGGCGCCGCCAGCGTCAGCAGCTCCCGCGGTATCAGCGTCGACTGCCAGCTGAGGCTGCGATCCTGCGAACCGAGGCTGACGCGCACCTGACCGCCCTCGGCCTCGACGCCGCCGCCGACCACCGATTCGCCCGGCAGCAGCGGCAGCGTCAGGTTGATCGCACCGCTGGCCGGCGCGACGCGAGTGACGGTGGTGGTGACGCGCCAGTCGAGGTCGAGGTCGATATCACGCCGCACCTGCACGAACGGTCTGATCGGCGCCGGCAGCAGCGTCTCGCGCGTTTCGCTGCGCTGCTGGCGCTGCAGCTGCAGGCTGTTGGCGGCGAGGCGGTCGCCATTGACGCCGGAGACCTCCCAGCCGGCGGCGTTGACCGCGATGCGGTACGGCTTCTGCGGGAACTGCAGCGTGACGTCGTCGGCGAACAGCGGCCCCTCCATCACCAGCGCGCGGCTGCCACGCGGCAGCGACAGCAGCAGCGCGCCGTCGGCGCCGACCGCGACACCTCTCTGTGGAAAGTCGTCGACCAGCAGCGTGCGCGGCCGCCAGTTGCCGACGTTCGGCAGCGGCACCGCCAGGCTGGCGCCGACGGCGACGCGCAGGTCGACGCGCAGCACGTTGTCGCGCACCGTCACCTGCGCCGACTCGATCGCCGTGCAGTCCGGCGCGCAGGCCGGTTCGCGTTCGCGCCGCGCGTCGCGCTCGCGCAGCAGCCGCTCCTCCAGCTCGCGCAGCAGCGCCGGCGGCGGCACCGTCTGCACGGCCGGCTCCGCCGCCGTCTGCGCATGAGCCGGCGACGGCGCCAGCGCGCCGAGGCCGAACAGCAGCGGCAGCAGCAACAGCGGCGCGATGGCGGTGCCACCGGAGCGGGTGTCGTCGTCAGCGCCGCGACCGCCGGCCAGCGCACGCAGCAGCGCCGCCGCCAACGCCGCGATCAGCAGCACCTTCAGGAAATGGATCAGCCGCGTCAGCCACGGGCCGCTCAGGTAGAGCGACAGCGGCTGCTCGGCCTTGACCGGCCCGCTCCAGCTCATCGTCACCGCGCGCCAGCTCCAGCCCGGTTCGCCCGGCCCGGTCTGCACATTGTCGGTGGGCTGGTAGCGCGGCTGCGGGCGCGGCTTCGACGCCGCCGTCGCCTGCACCGAATAACGCTTCATCTCCATGACGCTGTCGACCGCCGCCGGTGCAGGCGCCGGCAGCGCGGTGACTTCGGCGTAGTCATCGACCTGGATCGGCGACGGCGCCGCCAGCTGCGGATAGATGGCGATGCGGATCTGCTCGACGGCAAACGCCAGAATCACCAGCACCAGCAGCGCGCCGACGCCATAGCCGATGCGCCGCAGCCACACTCGCAGCACCGGCCGCCCGACCACGCGCAGCAGCCCGAGCAGCGCCAGCAGCGGCAACAGCAGCAGCACCAGCGTCAGGTCATCGTGATAGACCAGCGCCACCGCGCCGGCGCCGACCGCGGCCCAGCGCCAACCCAGCAGCCGGAACAGCGCGGCAACCACCAGCAGACTCAGGAAGATCGCCCACAGAGTCCACTGCGACACCCACGACTCGGAGACGCGGTCGGGGCCGCCGGCGTGCCACAGCATCCAGCCCGGCGGCAGCTGCAACCGCAGATCGACACGGTTGAAATCGGCCTGCCAGCCCGACGCGCCGAGCGCGCCTATTTCGTCGACACGGCTCAGCGCCTCCAGCCGCACCGGGCCGCTGCCGAGAGCGACGCCGGCCAGACCGTCGGCGCCGACCCGTGTCACCAGTTGCGGTTCGCCACCGACGCTGACGCGCCCGAGCTGCAGCGACGGTTGCGCCTGCAGCCGCCGGCCGCGCTGCACCTCACCGCCGATGCGATCCTTCAACGTGGCGCCGCCATCGTCGAAATCGAGCCAGACGGTGCGGTCGAGGCTGAACTCGTCCGGCGCCGGCGCGCTGTCGCCGCGCGCCACCTGCTCCAGCGTCAGCGTGGTATCGGCATCGAGCAGGTAGACCGACGCGCCGGCGCACAGCGGCGGCAGGTCGAGCTGGGAGGGATCGACGCCCGGCGCGCCGTCGACGCGCACGCGCCGCAGCGTCGGGTCGGCGGCGAAGCACCAGATCTCCTGCGCCGGCCACTGTTCCGAGCCGCGCTCGAAACGGAACTCGCGCTGATCGCGCAGCAGCCGCGTGCGCAGCGTCAGCTCCCAGATGCCGGCGCGCGCCTGCACCCGCAGCGCGCCATCGTCCTCGATCCGCGCCGGCAGTGGCGCCTCGAACGCCAGCGGCTCCATGCCGTCGAGCGCGAGCCGGCCGAGGCGCAGCTCGCGCGCCTTGCCCGACACCGACAGCCGCAGCAGCGTCGTCACCGTCACCGGCAGCGCGTCGTCGATGCGGCGGAACACCTCGACCTTGACGCTGTCGCTGGCCGCCGCTGCGCTGGCTTCGGCCGGCGCGCGCAGCCACAGCCGGTCGCGCTCGACATTGGGCCGCGCCACCGCCTCGCCACCGACGGTCAGGTCGACCAGCACGCTCTGTTTCGGTATCGCCAGCGACTGCGGCATCTCGCGCCAGTCGAAGCTGCCGCGCAGTTCGTGTTCGCCCGACTCCAGCCACAGCGCCGGCCGGCCGTCGCGCGGCAGCGCGCTGGCACGGCGGCCATCGAGCTGCAGGTTCTGCGGCCACACACTGTCGTCGCCCGGCAGGTAGTGCCAGCCCGGCGCCTCGACCAGCACCTGCTGCGCGAAGCTGCCGCCGCGCGCGCCGACGCTGATCGTCAGCCGCCCCGGCCACAGGCAGACGCGCTGTTTCATATCGAGCGCCAGCCGTGTGCACTCCGGCTCGCGGTGGTCGTGCATCACCCAGCCCTGCCACGGCTGCAGCAGCGGCGGCAGGTCGGGCGAATCGGCGGCGAGAGCAGCGCCGCCGACCAGCGACAGCAGCAACGGCAGCAGCAGTGCGAAGCGGTGTGAACGGGATTGACGGCGGCGGAGCGAGGCGGCGTTGCGCATGGCGTTCTTCCGTGACGGGATCGCGGCAGCATAGGAAGCACGCCGGAGTGCGTCCAGCACCCCGGCCTTCACGCCCCCGGATCCGCTCCGGCAAACGCCCTCGACAACGAAATGCGCTACGCCGGCTGATACGCCGGCACGCGCCGCAGCAGCAGGAAGCCGAGACCACCGATCATCACCGACACGCCGGCGATCAGCATGAACGGGCGGAAGCTGTCGCTGTAGGTCAGCGTCACGCTGAGCAGCGCCGAGCCGATGGCGATCGCCAGCCCCGCCGTCGGCATCAGCAGACCGAGCACGCTGCTGTAGATCGAGATCGGGAAATAGCGCGCGGTCAGGTAGGCGAGGATGTCGGACTCGGCGCCATAGGAGAGGCCGAGCACCATCACCGCGATGCCGAGCAGCAGCACCGATGGCGTCGTCGACGCCAGGATGAACATGCCGATGCACGGCAGCCCCATGCAGACCGCCGACACCAGATAGGCGGCCCAGCGGTCGAGCGCGAGGCCGGCCAGGAAGCGCCCCGCCAGCACGCCGCCGGCGAACACCGACACCATGTAACCGGTGACGGTGGAGCTGACGCCATGTTCGAGCAGCATCACCTTCAGCTGCGAGTGCGCCAGTGCGTGCGGCAACGTGCACAGCAGCGTGCCGAACACCAGTATCCAGAATGCCGGCGTGCGCACGATGGTGCCGTAGTCATGCCGCGCGCTGCGCCGCTCACGGGGCGCGGTGTCGAGCGCGCGCTCGGCGGTCGGCAGCAACAGCAGCGTCAGCGCACCCATCACCGCCGAGAACAGCGCCAGCATCTGATAGCCGGCGCGCCAGCCGTGCTCGTCCATGAACAGCGTCAGCAGCGGGCTGCCAATGGCGCCGACCAGCGCCGGCCCGCAGGCGACGATCGCCAGCGCCAGCCCGCGCCCGAGCGTCACCCGCTCGACGACGACGCGGCTGTAGACCGTCGACGTCGTCGTCGCCGTCAGCAGAATCTTCAGCACCATGATGCCGTAGAAGACGCGGATGTCGCCGTTCATCATGCTGAACAGCAGACAGCAGATCGGATAGAAAACGATGCCGACCAGCGCGACTCGGCGCACGCCGAACAGGTCGGCCATGCGCCCGGCGATCGGAATGCAGATCAGCGTCAGCAGGCCGAGCGTGCCGACCAGCGCGAACTCGGCCTTGCTCCAGCCGAACGCATCGAGCAGGTAGGGACCGAACACGCTGTTGACGTAGGCCGCGAGCGAATTGCCGGCGCCGAGGCCGATGGTGGCGCCGAGTATCGCGCGCCAGCCAATGCGGAAATCGCGCCAGTAGTCGCCGCCGGCCGCCGCTGCGGCGTTCTCCGAAGCCTGGGAAGTCACTGCCAACTCCTTCGTCTGATCGCGATCGGGTATGCCGCCGGCAGGGGAGCCCGGCACCGGATCGATCCCGACCCGATGCGGTAGCTTGCTGCCAGCGGAGTGGAATTCAGCGGGGAGACTGCTCGGTACGCGCTGTTATCGACAGGCCCGCACCAGTCACCGGGCCCTCGGGCCAGGTATCGGTGCTGCCGCTGTTATGGCCGCAGGGTACCCGCAATGGCGCGCGGATGACCATAGTCGGGAAAGAAGGAACGGGAACGAGCAATGTCGCACCACCGCCACCAGTGCGCGATCGGGCCGCGCCGGCGGCAACCGATGTTGATTCTGCTCAACGGATCGCACGGTAGTGGCCCGGCGAAATGGTGGCGACGACGATGGCACCTTAAAATCGGCCCATGCCATCTCACTCCATTGACGGGCCAACCGGCCAGCGAGCGCAGCCATGACCCAGCAGAGCCCCTACCAGATCCTCGGCGCCGACGGCGTGCGCCGCCTCTCCGAAGCGCTCTACGACGCGATGAGCGAACTGCCGCAGGCGCAGGCGATCCGTGCCATGCACGGCGACGACCTGACCGAGATCAAGCAGAAGCTGTTCGAATACCTCAGCGGCTGGCTCGGCGGGCCGCACTTGTACCACCAGAAGTACGGCACGATCTGCCTGCACGACCCGCACTCGCACTACGCGATCGGCGAGGCCGAGCGCGACCAGTGGCTGCTCTGCATGGAGACGGCGCTGGAGCGCACCGGCGCCAGCGACGAGCTGAAGGCGATGCTGAAGGAGCCGCTGTTCCGCATCGCCGACACGCTGCGCACGAAATAGCGCATCGCGAACCCGTCAGTAATCAAGAAGCAGCGCCACGAACCTCACAGCGCATCGCAACGGTTGCCGAAGCGCCGCAGTGCATCGCCGAGCCCGGCGCGCGAGCGGCGCCGGATCCGGGCCAGATCACACAGCCAGCGATCGAGCGCCGCGGCCGTCTCCGGCGCCTCGGCATCGCGCAGCGGCAGCAGGCGAGCGCCGGTGGCGGCCGCGTCCTGGTGCGCACCGAGCAGCTCCTGCAGCGCGATCAGACTTCGACCCAGCGCCTTGCCACGCCGCCCCGGCAACTGTTCCGGAAACGCCTCGATCAGGTAGCGCAGCCGCTTGGCGCGAATCCGCAGCAGATGCAGCTCGGTGTCCGGCGTATCGGCATCGACGCGGCGGCCGTGCTTCAACAGCCACAGCGCCAGCGTCAGCAGCCGCACGGTGAACAGCCGCCGCAGTGCCACCTGCGCCGCAGGCGGCGGCTCCTTGCAGCGCGGCAGCGCATCGACGAGATCGCTCCAGTCGGCCAGCAACCGCCGCAGGCGCGGGCCGCACAGCGCAACTCGCAGGCCATCGAGGGCGGCGTCCCGCGCCGTGTCCAGCTGCGCGATCAACGGTCGCAGCGCGCCGTCGTCGCGCTCGCGCGCAGCCAGCAGCAGCACGTCGAGGTCGCGCACCGAACCGGTGACCTCGCCGAGCCAGCCGAACCCCTCCTGAAATTCATCGACCGCCGACCCGGCCACCGGCAGCAGCGGCCCGAACAGCTTCAGCAGAGAGCGGGTACGCCGCAGCGCGACACGAAAGCGGTGCAGCGCCTCGGCGTCGGTAGCGGCAATCGCGGCGGGCAGCTCCCGCGTCAGCACGGCCAGCTGTTCGCGCCATACCCGTGCCAGCGCGACGTACAGTTCGCTCCGTCCCTTTTTTAGCGCCACTACCTAATCCCCTTACATTCACCCACCCGTTACCCCTGCGCCCGGCACCGGCCCCCGCCATTGCAGGCGAAGACGGTCCCGCCGCCAATAGCCGTTCGTCAAGGCGACGACCGGCGCCGTGGCACCCCTGACGACGCTGCGTATACTTGCCGACTGTGCCCGCGCGCCGGGCCAGCAAGCTCAGGGGCCGCCGTGAAACGACTCGTCGACTACTACTTTCGCAATCCGCTCGCGGTGCGGCTGGCCATCGCCATCCTGCTCAGCAGCTCGATCGTGACGCTGGTGGTGATCGGCCTGTCGCTGCGGCAGCAGTACCGCAACGACCTGGAACAGCTCGAAGCGCGCCTCGACATGATCGAGATGTCGGTACTGCCATCGATCGCACGCAGCCTGTGGGAGTTCAATGACGATCAGGTACGGGTGCAGATCCAGAGCCTGCTGCGCATCGCCGACGTGCAGCAGGTCGAGGTCAACATCACCGGCAGCCACGGTCACGACGAGGTGATCCAGGCCGAGCGCAGCCTCGACGAGAACGCCCGCGTACTGGTGAAGATCTACCCGATCGTCTACATCCGCCCGCCACTCGGCGGCCAGCCGCCGGTCGCCGAGGAGCTCGGCGAGCTGGTCATCACCGCCAGCCTGCTCGGCGTCTACCAGCGCCTGTGGAGCCACGCCGAGCTGGTGTTCGTCTCGCAGTTCGTCAAGACGCTGATCGTCACCGCCATCATCCTGCTGCTGGTGCGACAGATGCTGTCGCGCCACCTCAACGCCATCGCCCACTACGCGCGCACGCTGACGCTCGACCAGCTGTCGAAACCGCTGCGGCTGCAGCGCGGCAAGCGCCACGTGCACGACGAACTCGACGCCGTGGCCTCCGCCATCAACGACATGCGCGAGGGAATGCTGGCCGAGCGCGAGAAAATGTTCGAGAGCGAGCGCGCCAAGAGCAGCGCCGAGAGTGCCAGCAGCGCCAAGAGCGAATTCCTGGCGACGATGAGCCACGAGATCCGCACGCCGATGAACGGCGTCATCGGCATGCTCGACCTGCTGGCGACGACACCGCTGAACGGCCGCCAGCAGCACTACGTGCGGGTGATCCGCCAGTCCGGCGAAACGCTGCTGCAGATCATCAACGACATCCTCGACTTCTCGAAGATCGAAGCCGGCAAACTGCAGATGTCGGAAGAGCTGATCGACCTCGAAGAGCTGATCGAGGATGCCAGCCAGCTGTTCGGCATCACCGCCGCAGAAAAAGGGCTCAACTTCGTCGTCTCGGTGGCGCCGGGTACGCCGACCTGGGTGCGCGGCGACCCGGTGCGGATTCGCCAGGTGCTGCTGAACCTGCTCAGCAACGCCTTCAAGTTCACCCAGCGCGGCCACGTCATCCTGTCGGTACAGTGCCCGGCGCGCGGCGACGGCGGGGCGCGGCTGCGCTTCGAGGTCAGCGACAGCGGCATCGGCATCGAGCGCGCGCAGCGCGAACGCCTGTTCGGCGCCTTCGAGCAGGCCGACACCAGCACCACGCGCCGCTTCGGCGGCACCGGCCTCGGCCTCGCCATCAGCCGCCGGCTGGTATCTCTGATGGGCGGCGAGATCGGCGTCGACAGCGAACCGGGGCGCGGCTCGGTGTTCTGGTTCGAACTGCCGATGCAGGTGCTGTCGACGCCGCCGGCACTGCCCTACGCCGAACAGGTGTTGACCGGCCGCCGGCTGCTGCTGGTCGACGACGACCCGATTCTCGCCCGCATCGTGCAGGAGCACGCCACCCGCTGGGGCATGCAGGTGCACTGGTGCAACAGCGCCGCCGCACTGCGCGAACGCGTCGCCGCGGCCAGCACCGACCCGAACCTGCGCTGCGACATCGCCCTGATCGACGTTCGTCTCGCCGATGGCGACGGCCGCGAGCTGTGCCGCTGGCTGCACCAGCAGAGCGGTTTCGAGCTGGTGCCGATACTGCTGGTGACAGCGGCAATCGAGATGCTGGCAACCCCCGACCTGGAACGCTTCGGCGCCGCGCAGGGGCTGCACAAGCCGCTGTCGCCGCTGCGGCTGCGGCAGGCGCTGTGCGAAGTGTTCGGCGTCGAAGCGGTGCAGGTGCGGCGCGAACAGCTGCCGCTGCCGAGCGCCGGCCTGCGCGTGCTGGTGGCCGAGGACAACCTCGTCAACCGCGAAGTGACCAGCGCGATGCTGGTCAAGCTCGGCGCCATTCCACAGCTGGCCGAGAACGGCGTCGAGGCGGTACGCCTCTACCGAGACCGCCGCGGCGAATTCGACGCCGTGCTGATGGATTGCGAAATGCCGGAGATGGACGGCTTCGAGGCGACCCGCTGCATGCGCCGCATCGAACAGGAGAACGGCTGGAGCGCGGCGCCGATCATCGCGCTGACCGCGCACCACACGCTCGAACACCGCGAGAAGATCTTCGCCGCCGGCATGGACCAGCACCTTTCAAAACCGTTGACGCTGGAACAGCTCGGCCGCGCGCTGCAGACGGTGTCGGAGCGCCGCAGCGGCGGCAGCGCCACGGTGCGACTGCTGCGGCGCAACGACGAAGGGATGACATGAACCGGCCACATCGTTCGCGCGCTCGAAGCGCACTGTTTGCCGCGGTCGTATTGCTGACGGCGTTCACCGCGCGCGCCGACGTCGTCGTCATGCGCGCCGATCCGTGGTACCCGGTCAACCTCGACCCGGCCACCGACAGACCCGGCTACGTCATCGAGATCGCGCAGCAGGCACTGGCGCACGCCGGCCATCAGCTCGACTACGCACTCTACCCATGGGAGCGCAGCGTCGACGGTGTGCGAAGCGGCAGGATCGACTGCCTGCCCGGCGTACACCGCAACACGGTGCCCGACTTCATCTTCACCAGCGAGAGCGTCGGCATCGACCGCATGGCCTTCTATGCGCGCAGCGACGCACCACCGTTCGAATACCGCGACCTCGGCGACCTGCAGGAAAAAGTAGTGGCAGTGATCGGCGGCTACGGCTACTCCGACGAGATCGACGCCTACATTGCCAGCGCCAATGGCTCACCGGCACTACAGGTAACGCGCGGCGACAGACCACTGCAGCGCAACATCCGCATGTTGTTGGCGAAGCGGGTCGATCTGGTACTGGAATCAGTCCCCGCACTGGAACACACGGCAACCGAAATGGGCGTGCTGGATCAGCTGAAACAGGTATCGCCGCTGCCCGACTCCCCGCCCCTGCACATCGCCTGCTCGCCGCGCAAACCGGGTTCGCGCGAGTACGTGAAGGCACTGGACGAGGGAATTCGGGAGTTGCGGCGCAGTGGTGAATTGCAGCTCATTCTCGACAGGTATGGGATGCAGGATTGGAAAGCTGACGGCGACGCCGATTGAACCCCCTCGTCATTCTGCGCGGAGCAAAGCGCAGAGCAGCCAAAAGCTGACCCGAAGGGCGAGCAACACAGTTGCGAGTAATCCATAGGGTCTCGCCCTCAGCAGTGCCCAATAAAAAACCACGCCGCGTTTCCACGGCGTGGTTCTTAATGGCGGACAACAACTACTGCCAGTTGGCCGCGATCACCGTACCGAGTTGATCCCGGTAGTCTTGCGGCAGCGTGGTCTGGCCGGCAGTGGGGGGCGAGAAGGCGGCCATTGCGCTGACGAGATTCTCGACCTGATTGCTCAGCAGAGTCTCTCCATCGGCCGTTTTCAACTGCTCCGTCCGGTAGTCATCACCCAGATACCAGCCGGCAACCGTCACCTTGTCGGCAGTACCAATGATGCTGACTTCCAGATCGGAGCCGCTGCGCTGGAACCACAGCTGATCGACGGAAACATCCTGACCGAAAACCAGCTGATCGACACTTTCCACATCGTCGTCGAAATCATCGACGACGTCGTGGCCCGAACCCCTGCCGAACAGATAGGTATCGCTACCCGATCCGCCGATCAGTCGGTCATTGCCAGCGCCACCATCCAGAACATCATCACCCGCTTCGCCGTGGATCGCATCGTTGCCGGCCCCGGCATGAATCACATCATTACCGGCACCGGCACGCACGACCTCCTGCGCACCGGTAAGCGTGACCACGTTATCGCTGTCGTCGTACTGCAGGAATTGCACGGCCAGAAGTTGGTTCGGTGTGTAGGTGGAGCCGTCGGCAAACTTCATCTGCGTGAAGCGGTAGCTGCCCGACGAGGCGTAGAAGCTGATGACCCGGATGCTGTCACTGACGCCATAGTCGATGACCAGATCGCTCCCAACGCGGCGCAGCGCCGTGATGTCACTCAGATTCACATCCTCGAACAGGATCGTGTCGACTCGGTTACTGCCTGTATCGTAGGTGTTGATGACATCCGCACCCGAGCCCTTCCGAAACAAATAGGTGTCGTTACCCGAGCCACCGTTCAGCGTGTCATTACCTTCACCACCGTCCAGCAGATCATTGCCAGCCTCACCATTGAGAACATCGTCGCCGGCCTGCCCCATCAACACATCATTGCCACCACCCGCATTGATCAAGTCATTGCCACCACCGCCCCGCACGATCTCAGCCGTATTGGTCAGAGTGACCGTGTCGTTGCCGTCACCATACTGATGCGGTGCGACTGCAAACAGCTGGTTCGGCGTGTAGCTCAACCCATCGGCAAACTGCATCTGCGTGAAACGGTAGGAGTCCGAGGAGGAGTAGAAGCTGATGACCCGGATGCTGTCGCCAACGCCGTAGTCGATGACCAGATCACTCCCAACGCGGCGCAGCGCCGTGATGTCACTCAGATTCACATCCTCGAACAGGATCGTGTCGACTCGGTTACTGCCTGTATCGTAGGTGTTGATGACATCCGCACCCGAGCCCTTCCGAAACAAATAGGTGTCGTTACCCGAGCCACCGTTCAGCGTGTCATTACCTTCACCACCGTCCAGCAGATCATTGCCAGCCTCACCATTAAGGACATCATTGCCTGCCTGCCCCATCAACACATCGTTGCCACCACCCGCATTGATCGTGTCATCACCACCACCGCCTCGAACGATCTCAGCCGTACTGGTCAGTGTGACCGTGTCATTGCTGTCACCGTACTGAAGTGGTGCAACCGCAAACAGCTGGTTCGGCGTATAGCTCGACCCATCGGCAAACTGCATCTGCGTGAAACGGTAGGAGCCCGAGGAGGAGTAGAAGCTGATGACCCGGATGCTGTCGCCAACGCCGTAGTCGATGACCAGATCACTTCCAACACGGCGCAGTGCCGTGATGTCACTCAGATTCACATCCTCGAATTGAATCGTGTCGACCCGGCCAGCGCCCGTATCGTAGGTATTGATGACATCGGCACCCGAGCCTTTCCGGAACAGGTAGGTATCGTTGCCTGAACCACCATTCAGCGTGTCGTTGCCCGCGCCACCATCCAGCAGGTCATCGCCAGCCTCACCATTCAACGTGTCGTTGCCATCCTCACCATATAATTCATCATCCCCACTGCCCGCACTGATCGTATCGTTGCCACCACCACCTCGCACGATCTCAGACACACTGGTCAGCGTGACCGTGTCATTGCTGTCGCCATACTGATGCGGTGCGACTGCAAACAGCTGGTTTGGCGTATAGCTCGACCCATCGGCAAACTGCATCTGCGTGAAACAGTAGGAGCCCGAGGAGGAGTAGAAGCTGATGACCCGGATGCTGTCGCCAACGCCGTAGTCGATGACCAGATCGCTTCCAACACGACGCAGCGCCGTGATGTCACTCAGGTTCACATCCTCGAACTGAATCGTGTCGACCCGGCCAGCGCCCGTATCGTAAGTATTGATGACATCGGCGCCCGACCCTTTCCGGAACAGATAGGTATCGTTGCCCGAACCGCCATTCAGCGTGTCGTTGCCAGCACCACCATCCAGCAGGTCGTTACCCCCCTCACCATTCAATGTGTCATTACCATCCTCACCATATAGTTTGTCATCACCGCCACCAGCGTTGATCGTGTCGTTGCCACCGCCACCACGAACAATCTCCACGGCCGAAGTCAACGAGACGACATTGTCACCATCGCCATACTGGATAACGCTGGCTGAGAACAATTGATCTGGCGTATAGAGTGATCCATCGGAAAACTGTACCTGCGTGAAGCGGTAGCTGCCCGACGAGGCGTAGAAACTGATGACCCGGATACTGTCACCGACGCCGTAGTCGATGACCAGATCACTCCCAACGCGGCGCAGCGCCGTGATGTCACTCAGGTTCACATCCTCGAACAGGATCGTATCGACCCGACCAGCACCTGTGTCATAGGTATTGATGACATCGGCGCCCGACCCTTTCCGGAACAGATAGGTGTCGTTACCCGAACCACCATTCAGCGTGTCGTTGCCAGCACCACCATCCAGCAGGTCGTTACCCCCCTCACCATTCAGTGTGTCATCACCATCCTCACCATATAATTCGTCATCTCCGCCGCCCGCACTGATCGTGTCATTTCCACCACCACCTCGGACAATTTCTGCGGCCGACGTCAGAGAGACAACATCGTTACCAGACCCGTACTGGATTGTTCCAACCCCGAACAATTGATTGGGCGTGTAACTTGATCCATCGGAAAACTGTATCTTCGTGAACCGGTAGCTGCCCGACGAAGCGTAGAAGCTGATGACCCGGATGCTGTCATCAACGCCGTAGTCGATGACCAGATCGCTCCCAACGCGGCGCAGCGCCGTGATGTCACTCAGGTTCACGTCCTCGAACAGAATCGTATCGACCCGGCCAGCGCCCGTATCGTAGGTATTGATGACGTCAACACCCGAGCCTTTCCGGAACAGATAGGTATCGTTGCCCGGACCACCATTCAGTGTGTCGTTGCCCGTACCACCATCCAACAAATCGTTGCCAGCCTCACCGTTGAGGACATCATCACCTGCCTGTCCCATCAACACGTCATTGCCTCCCCCCGCATTGATCGTGTCATTGCCACCACCGCCCCGCACGATCTCGGCTGTATTGGTCAGCGTGACCGTATCGTTGCTGTCACCATACTGATGCGGCACGACTGCAAAAAGCTGGTTCGGTGTGTAGTCCGATCCATCGGCGAACTCCATCTTCGTGAAATGGTAGTGGCCCGACGAAGCGTAGAAACTGATGACCCGGATACTGTCACCCACTCCATAGTTAATGATCAGATCACTTCCAGCGCGGCGCAGCGCCGTGATATCGCTCAGGTTCACATCCTCGAACTGGATCGTATCGACCCGACCAGTACCTGTGTCATAGGTATTGATGACATCGGCGCCCGAGCCTTTCCGAAACAGATAGGTATCGTTGCCCGCGCCACCACTCAGCGTGTCGTTGCCCGCACCACCATCCAGCAGATCATTGCCGGCC
>CAZEVP010000022.1:0-45573 GCA_964515735.1 uncultured Verrucomicrobiaceae bacterium
CGACCAGCCGCAGCCCCGGCACCGTCTTCAGTCCCTGCGTCGCGTAGACCAGCAGCTCGTGCTCGTAGCGCGCGATGTTCTCCATGCCGAGTTTCTCGACATAGTCGATCGCGGCGCCGAGCCCGACCGCATCGGCGATGTTGCCGGTGCCCGCTTCGAAGCGCGCCGGCGCCGGCTGGTAGATCGTGCGCTCGAAGGTGACGTCCTGGATCATGTTGCCGCCACCCTGCCACGGCGTCATCGTCTCCAGAATGCTCTTCTTGCCGTAGACCACGCCGATGCCGGTGGGGCCGAACACCTTGTGGCCGGAGAAGACGTAGAAGTCGGCGTCGAGCGCGCGCACGTCGACGCGCATGTGCGACACCGCCTGCGCGCCGTCGACCAGCACGCAGCTGCCGTTGCAGTGCGCGGCGTCGATGACGGCCTTGATCGGCGTCACCGTGCCGAGCGCATTCGACACCTGCGTCACCGCCACCAGCTTGGTGCGCGGGTTCAGCAGCCGCTGGTACTCCTCCAGCAGCAGCTGGCCGCTGTCGTCGACCGGGATGACGCGGATCTTCGCGCCGGTCTCGGCGGCGAGCTGCTGCCACGGCACGATGTTGGCGTGGTGCTCCAGCAGCGAGACGATGATCTCGTCGTCCTTCTGCAGGTGCTGTCTGCCCCACGTCTTCGCCACCAGGTTGATCGCCTCGGTGGCGCCGCGCACGAAGATGATCTCCTCCGGCGAGCCGGCGCCGAGGAAGCGCGTCACCTTGTCGCGCGCCGCTTCATAGGCGTCGGTCGCGCGCGCCGCCAGTTCGTGCGCGGCGCGGTGGATGTTGGAGTTCTCGTGCGCGTAGAAGTACGCGAGCCGGTCGATCACCGCCTGCGGCTTGTGCGTCGTCGCGGCGTTGTCGAACCAGATCAGCGGCCGGCCGTTGACCCGCTCCTGCAGGATCGGGAAATCGCGGCGCACGGCGTTGACGTCGAACGCCGGGTGCGCGCCGGTCGGCAGCGCGGCGCCGTTGCGCGCGTGTGTGGCGTTCAGCGGATCGATGAAATAGAAGTTGCCCGGCTGCGAGCGCGATGCCGCCGGCGCGATGGCGCGGTCGTCGCGGTCGAGGCCGGCCAGCAGCGTCTTCAGCGCATCGCCGCCCGGCAGTCCGAACGACTGCGCGACGATCGCCTCGTCACCGCCGCTGAGTACCGGTGTCAGTGTCGAGCTGTCATTGCCGGGCAACGCGGAAGCTGACGCCGGTGCACCGCCGTAGGCACTGCTTTCACCGAGGAAATAGTAGGGCGAGGTCGGCGGCGTCGCCGGCAGCGCGGGCGCGGCGGCCAGCGAATCGACGCTGCCGGCCGGGCTCACCTGCGGCAGCGCGGCGGCGTAGGCCTCGGGCACGCCGAGCAGCGCGCCGCCGGGGGCACCGGTGCCGCTGCCGTGGTGCAGCGCCGCTTCCGGCATGCCGCTGCCGCTGCTCGCCGCCGGCAGTGCGGTCGGTGCGCGTTGCGGCAGCGCCAGTTCCGTTGTCGGCGGCTGCGGGGCGTAGTTCGGCGAATGGTTCGGCGAATGGTGCGGCAGCGTCTCGGTGGCGCCGCCCGGCAGCGCCGCGAACAGCTCGCTGGCCAGTCGCGTCAGCGTCGCCTCGTCCGGCAGGTTGCCGGCCAGCGCCGCCAGCGCGTCGATGCCGTTGGCGGCCGGCGCAGCCGCGCCATCAGCGATAGGTGTCGGGGTATTCATGGTATTTGCCGACCTCAACATCCTCGAGAACCGCGAGCGCATCTTCCGTCAGTACCGCCAGCGAGCAGTACAGCGAGATCAGATACGAGGCGATGGCGTTGCGGCCGATACCCATGAAGCGCACCGACAGCCCCGGGCTCTGCTCGCCGGCCAGACCCGGCTGGAACAGGCCGACCACGCCCTGGCGTTTCTCGCCGACGCGCATCAGCAGGATTCTGGTCTTGCCATCCTCGACCGGCACCTTGTCCGACGGCACCAGCGGCAGCCCGCGCCAGGTCAGGAACTGCGAGCCGAACAGGCTGACGGTGGGCGGCGGCACGCCGCGGCGCGTGCACTCGCGGCCGAACGCGGCGATGGCGAGCGGGTGGGCCAGGAAGAACGCCGGCTCCTTCCACACGCGCGAGATCAGGTCGTCGAGATCGTCCGGGGTCGGCGCGCCGGTCAGCGTCGGAATGCGCTGCGCGTCGTCGACGCTGGCGAGCAGGCCGTACTCGGGGTTGTTGATCAGCTCGCTCTCCTGCCGCTCCTTGATGATCTCGATGGTCAGGCGCAGCTGTTCGCGGATCTGGTCGTGCGGGCTGGAGTAGAGATCGGAGACGCGGGTGTGCACGTCGAGGATCGTCGTCACCGCGTTCAGGTAGTACTCGCGCGGCGTCTCTTCGTAGTCGACGAAGGTCTGCGGCAGGTCGGCTTCGTCGCGCTGCGTGCAGGCGACGGCGACGTTGAGCGGATTCTTGACCTTGTTCAGCCGGTAGATGCCGGCCTCGACCGGCAGCCACTGCAGGAAGTGGACGAGCCAGCGCGGCGAGATGGTGGAGAGCTGCGGAACGGTCTTGGTGGCATTGGCAAGCTGCCTCGCGGCGACGTCGCCCAGTGCGAGGCGCTCTTCGTTCAGATCGGCCATGTCTTCGGTCCTCCGACAAATGGCGTTGAGAAAATTGGCATAAGCTAAGATCGTTTTGTTCTATGTGGACCGTCAACCGGCTATAGCCGCCAACTTTCTATTCCTCGCAGCGCTCCACCAGCGCCGACATCCGCGTCTGCAGCGCGACGGCGAGCTTGGCGATCGTCGCCAGCGATGGCATCGCGCTGCCGCGCTCCAGTTCGCCGAGGTAGGAGCGGTTCAGATCGGCGCGGTCGGCCAGCGCCTCCTGCGACCAGCCGAACTGTTCGCGCGTCTGGCGGATGACGCTGCCGAAGCGGTTGCTGAGCGGGTTCATCTGACACTTCTCCTCAGCGGACGTCGGCGACGGGAACGTCGTGGCGCGAACTGGCCTGGGTGACGTGGCTGCCGGGCGGCACGCTGTGCGTCAGCCAGACATTGCCGCCGATCGACGAACCGCGGCCGATGGTGATGCGGCCGAGCACGGTGGCGCCGGCGTAGATGACGACGTCGTCCTCGACGATCGGATGGCGCGGCTCGCCCTTGGCGAGGCTGCCGTCGTCGGCGGTCGAGAAGCGCTTGGCGCCGAGCGTCACCGCCTGGTAGATGCGCACGCGGTCGCCGATCACCGCGGTCTCGCCGATGACGACGCCGGTGCCGTGGTCGATGAAGAAACCCTCGCCGATGCGGGCGCCGGGGTGGATGTCGATGCCGGTGGCGGAGTGCGCCAGCTCGGCGATGATGCGCGCGATCAGCGGCAGCTCGCGCAGGTACAGTTCGTGCGCGAGGCGGTGGTGGATCGTGGCGAGAATGCCGGGGTAGCAGATCAGCACCTCGTCGACGCTGCGCGCGGCCGGGTCGCCGCGAAACGCCGCCTGCACATCGGTGTCGAGCCGCTCGCGCAGCGCCGGCAGCCGCGCGGCGAAATCGCGCACGATGGCGGCGGCGTGTGCGTCGATGTCGCGCGCATCGCTGGTCGCCGCGCCGTGGCGGCTGCTGTAGCCCAGTTCGAGCCGCACCTGCTCCAGCAGCGCCGTCAGCGCGGTGTCGAGGGTGTGGCCGATGTAGTAGTCCTCGGTCTCGCGCCGCAGTTCGGCCGGGCCGAGTCGCATCGGAAACAGCGCGCCGCGCAGCGCGCCGGTGATCTCGCCGAGCGCCTCGCGCGACGGCAGCTCGCGGCCGCCGCGCTCGACGCTGATCTGCTGGCTCTCGCGCCAGCGCTCGCGCTGGGCGCGCAGCCCGGCGACGATTTCACGCAGGTTCCACGGACTGTTGTCGCTCATGATGGTGGCCGCGCTCAATCCTGAACCCACGGCAGCCGGTGGAAACGCCAGCCGTTGGCGCGACCGCGCTGCTGCTCGTCGTCGAGATCGCCCTCGAACCCTTCGAGCACGTTGAAGACGCTGGTGAAGCCGACCTTGGCCAGCGCGCGCGCCGCCTCGGCCGAGCGCTTGCCGCTGCGGCACAGCAACAGCAGTACCTGATCCTTCTTGAATCTGGTTTCGATTTCGCGCGCGAAGCGCGGGTTGCGCGTCAGCGAGGTGCCGGTGGCCCAGGCGACGTGCAGCGAGTCCGGCACGTGGCCGACGAACTTGCGCTCCTCGTTCGAGCGCACGTCGATCAGCAGCGCCTCGCCGCGCGAGAACAGCTGCCACGCCTGCGGCGGCGTCACGCCGCCGGCGTAGCCGAGATCGGCGCCGGCATCGGCGCGGGCGGCGTCGAGGAGCTGCGCGGTTTCGGGCGACAGGGGTTGGGGGGACTGATTCTGTACGGCTGCAACGCTCACGATGACGGCCTCGATGTCTGAAAAAAGTCGGCGGTCGCGGGTGGCTATAGCCGGCGACCCTGTGGCTACGGTAAGCGCTCCGTTCGTCGCTCCGAACCAACTTTTCATGCATTCGATATTCGCGGGCATGCAATGCGGCCCGCGCCGCCATCGCCGTCTACCAGCCGGCCAGTTCGTGCAGGTAACTCCACGGATAGATGCCGCGGTCGTGGCCGTCGCTGAACAGCAGCTGCACGCCGTAGCCCATCGGCACCACGGCGGTGACGGTGACGTCGGCCTCCACCAGCCGCACCTCGCCGCGCAGCCGCTTGGCGCGACAGCCGGCGCACAGGCAGGCGGCGCGCAACAGCTGCGGATTGAGCCGCAGCGTCGCACCGTTCGGCGTGCGCAGCTGCACGTTGCGGGTGTCGCCGCCGGGTTCGATCGCGGCGGACGAAGCGGTGTCGGGTCGCATGGGCTACTCCCGGCCGGTGGCCTGTTCGATCTGCTGCAGCGCGAGGCGCACCGCCTTGCGCACCTCGGGATCGGCGTCCGCCTCGGCGGCGCGCAGCGCCGGCAGCGCCGCGTTGCTGCCGATCTCGCCGAGCGCCAGCGCCACCTCCTTGCGCAGGTTGCTGATGGCGTGGCCGAGCAGCGCGGTCAGCGCGTCGAGCGCGTCGCGGTGGCGCAGCCGCCCGAGCGCGCGCGCCGCGCGCAGCTGCACCTGCCAGTAGTCGTCGTCGAGCGCTGCCTTCAGCGCCGCGCCGGCCTCGCGCTGGCGCCGCTTGCCGAGCGTCTCCGCCGCCTCCTCGCGTACCTGCCAGGCGTCGTCGCGCAATGCCTGCTGCAGCGCGATCAGCGTGTCGTCATCGCTGCCGAGACCGAGCGCGCCGGCGGCGGCGCGGCGCACGTCGATGTCGCCGTCGTCGCGCAGCCGCCGCGCCAGCGCCGGCAGTGCCGGCGCGTGCTTCAGCCAGCCGAGCACGCCGACCGCCTCGCGCCGCACGGCGGCGTCATCGTCGTCGAGCGCCGCCAGTGCCGGCTCCGCCGCCTGCGGCACGCGCAGTTCGCGCAGCGCGCGCCAGGCGGCGCCGCGCACGAACGGATCACGGTTGTCGATCAGCGCCAGGATCGGCGCGCTGTGCTCGCCGTCGCGCAGCTCGGCCAGCGTGGCGGCGGCGCGGCGTCGCACCGCGTCGTCCGGCTGCTGCAGCGCGCGGCACAGCGCGGCGACGACGTCGGCGTCGTCCCAGCCTTCGAGCAGCGCCGCCGCCTCGGCGCGCACGCCACCGTCGGGGTCGCGGTCGAGCGCGGCGATCAGCAGCGGCAGCGCCTCGGGGTCGCCGTCGTCGGCCAGTTCGATCAGCGCGATGCGGCGCACGCCGGCGTCGCCGTCGCGCAGGCGCGCGGCCAGCGCCGGGTCGAGTGCGGTGTGGTCGGTGTCGATGCTCATGGTGTTGTCAGTTCCGGTGCCAGCGCGTCGACGCCGGCCGGCACGCCGAGCGGCGACAGCCGCGGCAGTTCGCGGCCGTCGCGGTGGCGCAGCAGTTCGAGGCAGTGGCGTTTCAGTCGCGAGAATCGTGGCGACGTGACCACGTCGGTATTGCGCGGCCGCGCGAAGTCGATCGTCAGCTCGTCGAGGATGCGCCCCGGCCGCGGGCTCATCACCAGCACGCGGTCGGCGAGGAACAGCGCCTCGTCGATGTCGTGGGTGATGAAGACGACGGTGGTGCGGATGCGCTCCCAGATGTCGAGCAGCAGCTCCTGCATGTGCAGCCGCGTCTGCGCGTCGAGCGCGCCGAACGGCTCGTCCATCAGCAGCAGCCGCGGCCGGTTGACCAGCACCCGCGCGATCTCGACGCGCTGCTGCATGCCGCCGGAGAGCTGGCTCGGCCAGCGCCGCGCGACGTCGCCGAGCCCGACCAGATCGAGAATCTCGCGCGCCTGGCGCTCGCGCTCGCAGCGGCCGACGCCGCGCATCTTCAGGCCGAAGGCGACGTTGTCGAGCACGTTGCGCCACGGCAGCAGCGTGTGGTGCTGGAACACCATGCCGCGCTCCGGCGATGGCCCCGGCACCGGCGCGCCGTCGACCAGCAGCGAGCCGCGGCTGTGGCGCAGGTGGCCGGCCAGCGCGCCGAGCAGCGTCGACTTGCCGCAGCCGGACGGGCCGAGGATGCAGACGAACTCGCCCGGCTCGACGCTGAAGCCGAGATCGCGCAGCGCCTCGAAACGGTCGCGGCCGCTGCCCAGTTCCAGCGCCAGATCTTCGATGTCGATGCGCCCCGAAACCTGTTCGCGCGCGTTCATGCGGTTTTCCCCTGTGTCTGGTACCACGGTGTCAGCTGGCGGCCGAGCCGTTTCACCAGCGCGCTGCTGCCCATGCCGAGCAGGCCGATCAGCAGCATGCCGACGACGATGTCGGCGTAGTTCTGGATCACGTAGGACTCCCACGTGTAGTAGCCGATGCCGAACTGCCCCGAGATCATCTCGGCGGTGACGAGGCAGAACCACGACGTGCCCATGCCGACCGCCAGCCCGGTGATGATGTTCGGCAGCGCGCCCGGCAGCACCACCTCGCGCAGGATCGACGCCGGGCTCGCGCCGAGGCTGCGCGCCGACGCGATCAGCCGCGCGTCGACCGCCTCGACGCCGTGGATCGTGTTCAGCAGGATCGGGAACAGCGCGCCGGTGAAGGTGATGAAGATCATCGACAGCTCCGACGACGGAAACATCAGGATCGCCAGCGGAATCCACGCCACCGCCGGAATCGGCCGCAGCAGCTCCAGCGGCGGCAGCAGCAGATCCTCGGCGCGGCGCCAGCGGCCGATGGCGACGCCGAGCAGCACGCCGAGCAGCGCCGCCGCCGTGTAGCCGGCGAAGACGCGGCCGAGGCTGCTGCCCAGGTGCGGCAGCAGCTTGCTCGACTGCGCCAGATGCCACGCCGCGTCGAGCACCGACAGCGGCGTCGGCACGTACTGGAACGTGACCAGCCCGAGGCCCCAGCGCTGCGTCGAGGCGACGTGCCAGAACAGCAGGCAGGCGCCGATCGAGATCAGCCGCAGCAGCCAGCGATGCAGAGTCGGGTTCATGCAGTTCTCCGCTCAGCGGCTCGCCAACTGCTGGCTGTTGACGCCGACGAAGTCGAACACGTCACCGCCGCGCGCACTGGCGAACTTCTCGGCCTGCTCCTTCAGCAGGAATGCGCTCAGCTCGCCTTTTCCGTTGCGCACGAACCACGCCTGATGCGCCAGCAGCTTGATGCCGCTGTCGGCTGCCTGTGCGTAGATGGCGCGGATGTCCTTGCCCTCTTTCTCCAGCTCGGCCAGCGCGGTCAGCGCCGCTTCCGGCGAGGCGTAGTGGCGCACCTTCGGCTCGTCGCGCACCCAGATCTGCGCCAGCCGCGAGAAATCGGTGATCGGCTTGCCGGTCAGCGCGTCGCTGGCGACCAGCGGCAGCTGCGCGTAGTTCTTCAATTGCTTGCCGTAGTCGAGCCCGGCCTGCTTGAACGCGGCGCGCACGAAACGCTCGTCGATGAAGCTGGCGGTGTCGAGATCGCGGTCGGTGCGCTTGAGCAGCTTCAGCGTCTCGATCGACGTGGCGACCGCCTGCCGGTACTCCGGCTTCCACGACAGGTCGCGCGTCTGCAGGCCGAGCGGGCCATGGAACAGGTAGTTGACCTCGGCCTCGATGCCGGTGGTCTTCTCGATCAGCTCGCTGTACTTCTCCGGTTCGGCGGTGATCAGCCGGTCGGCCTCGATCGCGGCGCGCAGGTAGGCGACGACGATTTCCGGATACTTGTCGGCGTAGGCGGAATCGACCAGCGTGCCGTGCAGCGTCGGCGTCTTCGCCTGCGAGCCGTCGAAGATCTTGCGGGCGAAGCCGCGGTTCGGGAACAGCTCGGCGAACGGCACGAAATCGGCGTGCGCGTCGATGCGGTTGCTGCGCAGCGCGGAGCCCGCGATCTCCGGCGGCTGCGCGATGATGCGCACGTCCTTCTCCGGGTCCCAGCCCTGCGCCTGCACCGCGCGCAGCAGCATGCCGTGCGCGGTCGACGCGAACGGCACCGAGATGGTCTTGCCCTTCAGCTCGGCCAGCGACTGCACCGGCGACGCCGCCGGCACGACGATGCCGTTGCCGCTGCCGAGCGTCGAGCCCGACAGCACGCTGATGAACAGGCTGCGCTTGCCGGCGTCGAGGTGGGCGACGCCGTTGAACGAACCGGGGAAATCGGCCATCGCGCCGAAGTCGAGCTTGCCGGCCACCATTTCGTTGGTCAGCGGCGCGCCGCTGGTGAAATTCTTCCACTCGATCTGGTACTTCGCGTCCTTGTACTTGCCGTCGCGCGGCAGGTATTTCTCCAGCAGCTTCTCCTCGCGGATGATCAGGCCGCCGGTGGCGCAGTTGATCGTCGTGTCCTGCGTGCCGATGGCGATGCGGATCGTCTCCGCCTGCGCCGCGGTGGTGGTCAGTGCCAGCGCGAGGCCGGCGAGTGCGGCGCGGATCGGCGCGCTGCGTTGCTTGAACGGTTTCATTCGTTGACTCCTGAGTCTGAAATATCGTGTCGATGGTCTGCGCGGCAGTTGCCGCGAATCGCCGCCGGTGCATTGCCGGGCAGAACTAATGGTTGCAACTGCCTGTCGCCCCCGCCTCAGCGCAGCAGGTAGGGGATCTCCACGTTGACGGCGCCGGTCGGGCAGTCGGTCTCGCACGGCATGCAGTACCAGCACTCGTCGAATTGCATGAACGCCGTCTTCGTCACCGGATCGATCGCCAGCAGGTCGAGCGGGCAGACCTCGACGCAGACGTTGCAGCCCTTGTGGGCGATGCACTTGTCCTCGTCGATCGTCACCGGCGCGCTCGAACGCGCGAAGATGTCGTGCGGGCGATGGCTCATCGTTCTCTCCTCAGGCCGCGCTCGACGCGATGCGCAGCCGGCTGTAGGCACTGCGCTCCTCGCTGTCGAGCGCGATCAGGTAGGGCTCGACGTCGCGCTTGAAACTGCGCATCGCGCCGTCGTCGCCTTTTTTCAGGTGGGCGTGGCAGAACCACTCGGCGTCGTCGCGCTGCGGGTGGTCGACGCGGTAGTGGTACAGGCCCCAGCGGCTCTCGCGCCGGAACAGCGACGCGCGCGCCGCCATCTCGGCGCAGTCGCGGATCGCGTGTACCTCCATCGCCCGCATCAGCTCGTGCGGGTTGTGCGCCTTCAGCCGGTCGAGGTCGTGCGCGATCTCGCCGAAACGCTGCAGGCCGATCTCCATCTTCCGAGTCACCTTCGGCGGCTGCAGGTAGTCGTTGACGAAGCGGCGCAGCTTGTACTCGACCTGCGCCGGCGCCAGACCATGTTGTCGTGAAGATGAGCCGCGCAGCAGCGGCGCCTGGATGCGCGCCCGCTCGCGCTCGACCTGCGCTGCGTCGAGCGCGGAAAAATCGCGACCGGCGATGAAGTCGGCGGCGTTCTGCCCGGCGAACCAGCCGTAGGTGAAGGCGCCGAGCATGTAGTTGTGCGGCACCGCCGCCATGTCGCCGGCGGAGTAGAGCCCCGGCACCGAGGTTTCGGCGCGCTCGTTGACCCACACGCCCGACGCGCTGTGGCCGCTGCAGAAACCGATCTCGGAGATGTGCATCTCGACCATGTCGCGGCGGTAGTCGGTGCCGCGATTGGCGTGGAAGCGGCCGCGGCTCGGACGCTCGTTGCTGTGCAGGATCTCCTCGATGGTCCGGATCGTCTCCTCGGCGAGATGGTCGACCTTCAGGAACACCGGGCCGTTGCCGCCCTGCAATTCCTGAAAGAACTCCCACATCATCTGCCCGCTCCAGTAGTCGCACTCGATGAAGCGCTGGCCGCGGTTGTTGGCGGTGTAGCCGCCGAGCGGGCCGGTGACGTAGGCGCAGGCCGGGCCGTTGTAATCCTTGATCAGCGGGTTGATCTGGAAGCATTCGAGATTGGCCAGCTCGGCGCCGGCGTGGTACGCCATCGCGTAGCCGTCGCCGGCGTTGGTCGGGTTCTCGTAAGTGCCCATCAGGTAGCCCGACGCCGGCAGGCCGAGGCGGCCGGCGGCGCCGCAGCACAGGATCACCGCTTTGGCGCGGATGACGTGCAGATCGCCGCTGCGGCAGTCGAAACCGACGACACCGTTGACGCTGCCGTCGGCGGCGTTCAGCAGTCGCGTCGTGACGATGCGGTTGCTGATCGCGATGCGATGGCGTTTCAGCTGGCGATACAACACCTTCTTGACGTCGTGCCCCTGCGGCATCGGCAGCACGTAGCTGCCCATGTGGTGCACCTTCTTGACCGCGTAGTCGCCGGTCTCGTCCTTCTCGAATTTCACGCCCCAGCGGTCGAGCTGTTCGATCGTCGCGAAGCTGTGTTTCGCGTAGGCGTAGACGGTCGCCTGGTTGACGATGCCGTCGTTGGCGATGGTGATCTCCTTGGTGTACTGCTCCGGCGTCGCGTGGCCGGGAATGACGGCGTTGTTGAGGCCGTCCATGCCCATGCTGATGGCGCCGCTGCGCTTGACGTTGGCCTTGTCGATCAGCAGCACGCGCAGCGCCGGGTTGCGCTCCCTGGCCTTGATCGCCGCCATCGGGCCGGCGGTGCCGCCGCCGATGACGACGATGTCGTAGCTCTGTTCGTGAGTCGGAATGCTCATGTCGATGCCCGTTGCTGACGGTCGATGCGCAGCCGGTACTGGAAGGCGTCGCCGCGGTAGTAGAGGTTCTCGAAATCGACCGGCGTGCCGTCGCTGTCGTGCGTCAGCCGCTCGATGCGCATCACCGGCGCGCCTTCCTCGACGCGCAGCGCGCGCGTCAGGTCGCTCTCGGCCAGCACCGCGTCGATGGCGAGATCGGCGTGGCCGAGCGCGATGCCGCAGTCGTTCTCGAGGATCAGGAAGATGTCGCGCGTCGCCAGGTCGGCCTTCTCCAGCTTCGCGCCGAGCGGCTGCGGCAGCCACGTGATCTCCAGCGACACCGGCTCGCGGTTGACCAGCCGCACGCGCCTGATCTCGGTCACCTTGCTGCCGGGCTCCAGCTGCAGTTTTTCCGCCACCGTCTTCGGCGCGGCGACGTGTCTGAAACCGAGCAGCCGGTTGATCACCTCGAAGCCGTGTTGCGACAGCGATTCGGCCAGCCCCTGCAGCGTCGACACGTTCTGGAACGCCTTCGGCTTGGCGACGAAGGTGCCCTTGCCGTGCAGCTTGTAGATCAGCCCCTCCTTCTGCAGATCGCCGAGCGCCTGACGCACGGTGATGCGGCTGACGCCGAGGCGGCGCACCAGTTCGCTCTCCGACGGCAGCCTGCTCTCGGGCGGGTAGCTGCCGTCGAGGATGTGCGCGCGCAACTGTTCGCGCAGTTGCGTGTAGAGCGGTATGTCGGAGTGCGGCGACAGTCGCGCCGTTTTCACCAGTGTCATCTGCGGGGCCTGTCTCTGCTGCCGGAAGGCATGCTTGTCATAACGAGTTGCGGGAGATGCTAGACGCGGCCACGCAGGCGGCAGAACCAATTTTTAGTGATAAGTATTTTCCTTGCGGCACCGGTGTTGATGGCCATACCCGTCAATGTGCGCGCGCTGAATATCGTTATGGAAAAAAATTGGTTCGCACTCGCGACGCGCCGCACTACAAAGGGTTCGTTCCAAATTCAACCGGGTCAACGTCAGGAGTGGCCAACATGAATGCGAAGAAGATACTGGTCGGGGCGGCGCTCGCGGTGCTGACGCCGCTGCTGCATGCCAGCGAGTTTCTGGTCAGCACCGAGTGGCTGGAGAAGAATCTGGACAAGCCGAACGTGCGCGTCGTCGAGGTCAGCGTCGACCCCGGCATCTACGAGCGCGGCCACATTCCCGGCGCCGTCAATGTCTCGTGGCACACCGATCTGGTCGACCCGGTCCGGCGCGACATCGCCTCGCGCGAGAACTTCCAGAAGCTGCTGCGCACGGCCGGCGTCGACAAGGACTCGACCGTGATCCTGTACGGCGACAACAACAACTGGTTCGCCGCCTGGGGCGCGTGGGTGTTCGACATCTACCGCGTGCCGAACGTCAAGCTGCTCGATGGCGGCCGCCTGAAGTGGGAGAAGGAGGGGCGCCCGCTGGCGGCGACGGTGAAACTGCCGAAGCCGGGCAACATCGAGATCGGCCAGCCCGACCTGTCGCTGCGCGCGCGGCTGCCCGACGTGCTCGCCGTGGCCGAGAAGCGCTCCGACAACGCGCTGATCGACATCCGTTCGCCCGACGAATTCAGCGGCAAGATCTTCGCGCCGGCCGGCGTCGCCGAGCTGGCGGTGCGCGCCGGCCACGTGCCGGGCGCCGTCAACGTGCCGTGGGGTCAGGCGGTGGCCGCCGACGGTACCTTCAAGTCGGCCGACGAGCTGCGCAAGCTCTACGGCGCGGTCGGCGTGGACGGCAGCAAGCCGGTCATCACCTACTGCCGCATCGGCGAGCGCTCCAGCCACACCTGGTTCGCGCTGAAGAAGATCCTCGGCTACGACGTGCGCAACTACGACGGCTCGTGGACCGAATACGGCAACAGCGTCGGCGTGCCGGTGGTCAATCTGGCCGGTACGGTCTGGGGCGGAAAATAGTAGGTCGCAGCGGGCGGGCGGTACGGATCGCCCAACGCTGCAACGAGATCTCCTCCACGTTCGCGGCCCGACAGGGCCGCTTTTTTTTGGAGATGTCATGTCTTTCGGGGATGTCATGCCGACATCGAACGAGCGGCGCCGGCTCTGGTCGCTGCCGGCGGCGGCGCTGCTGGCGCTGTTCATCGTTTATCTGCGCGCGCTGCCGGACGACGGCGGCGCGCTGGCGTTCTCCGCGCTGCTCGGCGCGCTGTTCGGGCTGTTGCTGCAGCGCTCGCGCTTCTGCTTCTACTGCGTCGCGCGCGACTGGTTCGAGCAGCGCGACGGCCGCGGCCTGCTCGGCATCGTCGCCGCGCTGGCGGTCGGCACGCTGGCCTATCACGCGGTGTTCGGTGCCTTCCTGCCGCAGCCGAACGCGCCACGGCTGCCGCCGGATGCGCACATCGGCCCGGTCAGCATCGTGCTCGCGCTCGGCGCGCTGCTGTTCGGTATCGGCATGGCACTGGCCGGCTCCTGCATCAGCGCGCAGCTCTACCGCCTCGGCGAAGGGGCGCTGAGCGCGCTGCCGGCACTGCTCGGCGTGCTGCTCGGTTTCGCGCTCGGTTTTCTGAGCTGGAACTTCCTCTATCTGCGCATCGTGCAGGCGGCGCCGGTGATCTGGCTGCCGCACCATCTCGGCTACGCCGGTTCGCTGCTGCTGCAACTGGTGTTGCTGGGTCTGCTGGCGTGGTGGTTCGGCCGCCGTCTGCCGCCGCCGGCCGAGGTGCCGGCGGGTTCGCTGTGGCAGGCGGTGTGGCAGCGGCGCTGGCCGGCCCATGTCGGCGGCCTGCTGATCGGCGCGCTCGGCGCGTTCGCCTACCTGCGCGCCGAACCGCTCGGCGTGACGGCGGAGCTCGGCAGCCTGGCGCGCACCGCCGGCGATCGCCTCGGCTGGCTGCCGGCGCGGCTGGAGGGACTCGACACGTTTGCCGGCTGCGCGACGCAGATCAAGCAGACGCTGTGGTCGAGCAACGGCGCCTTCATCGCCGCGCTGGTGCTGGCATCGCTGGCGAGCGCGCTGCTGGCCGGCGATTTCCGCTGGCAGTGGCCGAATTTGCGCGCCGCGCTGCGTGCCTTCGCCGGCGGCGTGCTGATGGGGTGGGGGGCGATGGTGGCGCTCGGCTGCACGGTCGGCACGCTGCTGTCCGGCATCATGGCGGCGGCGCTGTCGGGCTGGCTGTTCGCGCTGCTCTGTTTCGGCGGTATCTGGATCGGCTGGCAGCTGCGGCGGAGTCTGCTGCGGGAGTGGGGCTGAGGCTGCTTCGATCGCTGCGTTTCGCAACGATCGAAGCGGGCCCGGCGGAACAATGGAAAGAAGGCGGAGGGCGGGTCAGTACGTCATGCCGGCCAACGGGGTGTCGGCACTCGATTCACTCCAGCTCTGCCCAGGATTTGCCATCTTCGTAGTACAGGGTGACCGTGGAGATCTCCAGCAAGTTGAGCTTCGTCCACTCGATGGAGTTTCCCTCTTCATCTTCGACGCGGATGTCCCAGTACTTCGCGCTTTCGCTGGGGCTGAAGGATATCTCCACGCTTTCGCCCGACGGCAGCGTGTCGTCATTGAGAACGTCCTCCTCCCAGTCGTCCGAGGAGTGGGGCGACGTGTAGATCTTGTATATTTCCACGCCGGTTTCGTTGACCAGCGTGAAGTCCTGATCTCCGGCGTTGCCCGACATGGCGATGACGAAGGAGGCGACGACGGCTGCTGCGATTTTCAGAAGTGCGTTCATGGTTTCCCCGAGTGGATTCTGGAACTGGCGTTTCAGCCTAGCACGGCATTTCGAACTCGATGCATCGGGAGGTGCGCGATGAAACCCCGCCTGTCATTCCTGACGCTGTGCGTCGACGATCTGGAGCGCAGCCTGCGTTTCTACCGCGATGGCCTCGGCCTGCCGACCGACGGCATCGTCGGGCAGGAGTTCGAGTTCGGCGCCGTCGTCTTCATCGATCTGCAGCCGGGCCTGCGGTTGGCGCTGTGGCCGCGCCGCAGCCTCGAACACGATGCCGGTGTGACGCTGGCGCACGGTGGCGTGTCGCCGGTGCTGCTGTCGCACAACGTGCGTGAGCGGCACGAAGTCGATGCCGTGTTGCGGCAGGCCGAGGCGGCCGGCGGCGTCATCGTCAAGCCGGCGGGCGAGGCGTTCTGGGGTGGCTATACCGGTTATTTCCGCGATCCCGACCAGCACCTGTGGGAAGTGGCGTGGAATCCGAAGGTACTGCCAGACGAGTGAGACACTGCCGGACGAGTGATGCAGGGCGCGCTGCTGGCAACGACGGCGGCGCGCTACACTCGCGCCAATTTCGTCGCGAGATCCCGCCGTGTCGACCGTGCTGCCGCAAACCGTCCTGCTGCTGATCCTCTCCAACGTCTTCATGACCTTCGCCTGGTACGCGCACCTGCGCGAGCTGCAGGGCAAACCGTGGATCGTCGCCGCGCTGGTCAGCTGGGGCATCGCGCTGTTCGAATACCTGCTGCAGGTGCCGGCCAACCGCATCGGCTACACGGTGCTGAACCTCGGTCAGCTGAAGGTGTTGCAGGAAGTCATCACGCTGTCGGTGTTCGTGCCGTTCGCCGTGTTCTACATGAAGGAGCCGTTCCGACTCGATTTCGTCTGGGCCGGGCTCTGTCTGGTCGGCGCGGTCTATTTCATGTTCCGCACGCCGGTAGGTTGACCGTCACGCAGCCGTTGTCCGCGTTTCGCGGCCGCCCATTGCCGACAGGGAGAACAACATGGACAGCGGTATTCGCGCAGTGCGCAAACGCTCGCTGATCGCTCTTTTGGTCGGCGCGGTCGCCACGGCCGGCTGCGGCGGGGCGGGAAAGCCGCAGGGCGATCGCGACGAACGCGGTGGCAGCGGCGTCGCACGCAACGTGCAGGTCGGCCCGCGCCCCTATTTCCTGGTCGACGACATGGACGACGGCGCGCTGAAGCGCAAGCTGCAGTCGTGCGCCGACGGACCGTTCCGCAGCAGCGACTTCTCGATCGGCCACCGCGGTGCGCCGCTGCAGTTCCCGGAGCATACGCGGGAGTCCTACGAGGCGGCGGCGCGGATGGGCGCCGGCGTGCTCGAGTGCGACGTCACCTTCACCAGAGATCGCGAGTTGGTCTGCCGCCATTCGCAGTGCGACCTGCACACGACGACCAACATTCTCGACGTGCCGGAACTGGCGGCGAAATGCTCGGTGCCGTTTCAGCCGGCCGACCCGGTCGCCGGCACGCCGGCGCGGGCGCAGTGCTGCACCAGCGACATCACGCTGGCCGAGTTCAGGCGGTTGCGCGGCAAGATGGACAGCTTCGATCCGCGCGCCACCACGGTCGGGCAGTATCTCGGCGGCAACCCGGCGTGGCGCACCACTTTCCATGCGTCGCGCGGCACGCTGATGACGCACAAAGAGAGCATCGCGCTGTTCCGGAAGCTCGGCGTGAAGATGACGCCGGAGCTGAAGGCGCCGCAGGTGCCGATGCCGTTCGACGGCGACTACACGCAGGCGCGGTACGCGCAGCAGCTGATCGACGAGTACAGGGCCGCGGGCATCCCGCCGCGCGATGTCTTTCCGCAGTCGTTCGATCTGCAGGACGTGCGCCACTGGATCGCCAGCGCGCCCGACTTCGGCCGACAGGCGGTCTATCTCGACGACCTCGAGACGCCGGCCGGCTCCCCGACACTGGCCGAGCTGCAGCAATTGCGTGCCGAGGGAGTGCGCATCATCGCGCCGCCGCTGTTCGCGCTGCTCGATGTCGATGCCGACAACCGCATCGTGCCGTCGCGGTACGCGCGTGATGCGAAGGATGCCGGTCTCGATATCATCGCCTGGACGCTGGAGCGCTCCGGTCCGCTCGCCGGCGGTGGCGGCTGGTACTACCAGACGGTCGCCAGCGCGATCGACAACGACGGCGACATGCTGCAGGTGCTGCATGTGCTGGCGCAGGAGGTCGGGGTGCTCGGGGTGTTCGCCGACTGGCCGGGGACGGTTACGTATTACGCGAATTGCATGGGCATTCGATGATTCGCGGCGTCGGCGGGTTGCGAAGTGGTGTGACAGGCTGTGGATCAAAGTCTCAGGTAGTAGCGCATGTAGAGACATTTCCAATCCCTGGAAAAGCAAAGCCGCCCGAAGGCGGCTTCTGATCTGACGCGCGGTGAAACTTGCAATCGCTTCACCGCGCCGCTGCCTCGACCTTGCGGGGGGCAGACTCCAACCGGCCTGTGCCGGAGACGGGCCGATACTAGGCCTGTCCGTATGTGGTAGCAAGGGGCGGGATCGAACCGCCGACCCCAGCATTATGAGTGCTGTGCTCTAACCAGCTGAGCTACCTTGCCAGGACTCGTGCTGGCGCGGTCGCAAGCGCTGCCGACCGTCGCCAAAAAGAGGCGCGCATTCTCGGTTTTGAGTTCGTCGAAGTCAAGCGTAGCGGCGTTTCGGCAGCGCGATCAGCAGCGAGCCGCCGACCACCAGCAGCGCCCCGGCCAGATTCAGCGAACCCATCGGCTCGGCTTCCAGGTAGCCGGGCACCAGCGCCTCGACCAGCTGCGAGAAGATCACCGTGATCAGCGGCGTCACCGTCAGCATGGCGCTGACCCGCGATGCCTCCCAGCGCACCATGGCACCGCCCAGCGTGATGTAGCTGGTCATGTACAGGATCAGCGTGCCGCCGAGCAGCAGCAGGCCGATGACGTCCAGCGACAGCGCGCGGTCCGGCGTCGCCAGCGGCAGGAACGCCAGCGTGCCGACCAGGTAGGAGACCAGCAGCACCTGCTGCGGGCCGAGGCGACGTCCGAGCCGCTTCTGCGCCAGCGCGTAGGAGGCCCAGAACAGTGGCGTCAGTGCCAGCAGCATCAGGCCGACGCCGTAGCTGGTCAGGCCGACCAGATCGGCGATGCGGGTGTGGAAGAACAGCAGCTGGCCGCAGACCACCGCCAGCGTGCCGCCCCACTGCCGCCGGGTGAACGACTCCTTGAACAGGATCACCGCGCCCAGCAGCACCAGTACCGGGCCGACCTGCACGATCATCTGCGTCGCGCTCGGCGTCGCGTACTTCAGCCCGGCGTTGAAGAAGTAGCCGTTGCCGCACAGCCCGACCACGCAGATCGCCAGCAGCTTCAGGCTCTGGCGGTCGCGCAGCGAGCGCCAGTCCGGGCGCTGCCACAGGAAGAACAGGATCAGCGGCAGCGCGCAGCCGATCTGCCGGTACCAGGTCAGCGTGCCGGCATCCATCTGCTGCAGCAGCCCCTTGCCGAGAATCGGCACGATGGCCCATTGCAGCGACGTGGCGATGGCGAGCAGAAAACCGGCCTTGCCGGGGGAGACTTGCGTATTCATGCCGAGACGACGGCACCGGAACCCGGCGGCGGACTCCGGCCCGGGCTGGCTGGCCGGGGAGCGGGAGGTGTCGACGGAGAGCGGTGCGAAAAATGGGGGTGGAATGGCCGGCTATCGTAAAGGGGCGGAGAGAGCGGCGCCAGCGCCGCTCGATAAACAAATGAGAAAACGTGCGTATGGCGCCGCCGGGCACTGCCGTATCGTGGCGGGCTGGATCGGTAAGGCGAGGATGGGCTCATGGCATTGACCGGTGACGATCTCGAAATGCTGCTGCGCCTGCTGGCGGCGCTGCTCGCCGGTGCGGTGATCGGCAGCGAACGCTCCTACCGCGGCCGGCCCGCCGGTTTTCGCACACACGCGCTGGTCTGCACAGCGTCGAGCCTGCTGATGCTGGTCACCGTCTACGAGGCGCACTGGGTGCGGGGCACGACGGAGATGATGCGGCTCGATCCGACGCGGATGGCGCAGGGCATCATGACCGGCATCGGCTTCCTCGGCGCCGGCGTGATCATGAAGGAGGGGCTGTCGGTGCGCGGCCTGACCACGGCGGCGTCGATCTGGATCACGGCGGCGATCGGCATCCTCGCCGGCATCGGCTTCTATTTCCCGCTGGTGGTCTCGGTGGCGCTGACGATCGCCATCCTCTCCGGCTTCCGCTGGGTCGAGGCGCGGATGCCGACACAGGCCTATTACCATTTCGAGGTGCGCTTCGTGCGCGATTCCGGCATCACCGAGGAGTCGCTGCGCGCGCTGATCGAAAGCCACGGCTTCAGCATCGCCAATTTCAGCTATCGGCTCGACGGCGAGGATCGCGTGCGCCGGCACCAGATGGTGCTGCGCTCACCGGATCGCGGCAGTGCATCGCATCTGGCGCGAACGCTGGAGGCCAGCGACACGGTGTACGAGTTCCGGCTGACGCCGACCGGCGACTGAGCGGCCGGTGCCCGGCGGGCGGGCAGGGAGACGAGGCCGCCGCGAGCGGCTCACGGGAGCGGGTATGGCGCGACATCCGGGGTTGCGGGGTGGAATGCGGAGCGGGTTGCTGGTTCTGCTGTTGCTGGCCAGTTGCGCCCAGCTGCCGGAGCGCGGACCACTGCCGCACAGCGCGGCGCTGCCGCCGGGCGAGAGCGGCAGCATCGACCGTCTGGCGCAGGGTTATGAATCGGCCCATCCCGGCCGCTCCGGCTTCATGCTGCTCGACCGCGGGCACGAGGCGTTCGCACTGCGCGCGCTGCTGAGCGCCGAGGCGCAGCGCAGCCTCGACGTGCAGACCTACATCTGGCACGACGACCTGACCGGCCGCTACCTCGCCTGGGAACTGCTGCGCGCCGCCGACCGCGGCGTGCGCGTGCGGCTGCTGCTCGACGATCTCGACGTCCGCGCCCGGAACGACGCGCTGGTGGCGCTCGACCGCCACGACAACATCGAGGTTCGCCTCTACAACCCGCTGGCATCGCGCCGCGGCAGGCTGACGCTGGCCGGCGAGTTCCTGTTCTCGTTCCACCGCCTCAACCACCGCATGCACGTCAAGAACTGGATCGTCGACAACCGCGTCGCCATCGCCGGCGGCCGCAATGTCGGCGACGAGTATTTCGCCGCCAGCGAGGGAAGCAATTTCGCCGACACCGACTACCTGATGATCGGCGACATCGTGCGCACCGGCTCCGAGGCGTTCGACCGGTTCTGGAATGCCGACGAGGTCTATCCGATCGCGCTGCTCGATCCGAAGCAGTCGGCGCGCGACGATCTCGCTGCGCTGCGCGGCGAGATCGACGAGGTGGTCGAACGCGCGCGCCGGTCGCCCTATGCCGCGGCGCTGCGCGACAACGAATCGATCGCGCAGCTGCTCGAGCGCGGCCTGGCGTTGCAGTGGGCGGAGAACTACTGGATGGCCTGCGACGAGCCGGACAAGGCCGATGCGCACAAGCTGCTCGACAAGTCCGCCGTGTTGAGTGCGCTGCTGCCGCTGCTTGCGTCGGCGCAGCGCGAGCTGCTCATCGTCTCGCCCTATTTCGTGCCGGGCGAGGAGGGCACGAAACTGCTGACCGAGCTGGTGCGGCGCGGCGTCGAGGTGGTGGTGCTGACCAATTCGCTGGCGGCCAACGACGTCGCCGCCGTGCACGGCGGCTACGCGCGCTACCGCAAACAGCTGCTCGCCGGCGGTGTGCGCATCTGGGAGCTGAAGCCGAACAGCAGCGCGAAGACGAAGCTGTCGCTACTCGGCTCCAGCGGCGCCAGCCTGCACGCCAAATCGCTGGTCGTCGATCGCCGCGGCCTGTTCATCGGCAGCTACAACCTCGACCCGCGCTCGACCGCGCTGAATGCCGAGATGGGCGTCTACGTCGAGGACCCGGTGCTGGCGCAGCAGCTGGTGCACGGTTTCTTCGGCGACAGTGGCGGCCTCGGCGCGTGGGAGGTGACGCTGGTCGGTGACGATCTGCGCTGGTCGGATCGCAACGGCGTGCTCAGGCACGAACCCGACAGCTCGTGGTGGCGGCGCTTCCAGGCCTGGTTCGCGCGGGTGATGCCGGTCGAACCGCTGCTGTGAGCGGAGCGACCGGCGGTTCGGTTCAGAACCGGTAGCTGAGCGCCACCGACGCGTTGCGCCCCGCGCCGTAGTAGCCGCTGTAGCGCAGTGTGTTGATGTACTTCTCGTCGGTGAGGTTGTTGAGGTTGAGCTGCAGCGTGGCGTTGGGCAGGAAGTCCCAGGCGGCGTAGCCGTTGAGCACGGTGTAGCTGCCCTGGCGCACGGTGAAACCGTTGGATTCCATGTTGGAGACCTCGCTCTGCCAGCGTCCGCCGATGCCGAAGGCGAGCGCGGTGTAGCCGGGCACGCGGCCGTTGAGCATCAGGTTGGCGGTGTGGCGCGGCACCCACGGGTAGGTGTCGTTGCCGTCGTCGCCATCCAGCTCCATCGTGGTGTAGCCGAACACCAGACTGAGGTTTTCGGTCAGCTGGCCGACCGCCTCGAGCTCGATGCCCTCGGACTCCACGTCCACGCCGGCGTAGATGATCTGGCTGAGTTCGTTGTATTCGCCGGTGGGGGTGGCCAGACCGTCCTGCCGCGCCTTGAACACCGCCAGCGTGGTCAGCAGCCGCTTGTCCAGCCAGTCGGCCTTGATGCCGATCTCGTAGTTCTCGCCCTTGCTGGCGTCGAGGTAGCGGTCGTTGCGATCGAGCTGATCCTGCGGCTGGTAGAGGTCCGAATAGCTGACGTAGCCGAGGATGTTGTCGCTGAAATCGAAGGTCAGGCCGCCGTAGGGGCTGGTATGGCTGTTGGTCTGGTCGGAATAGGCGCCGTAGGAGGTACCGTCGCGGTGGTACTCGGCATGGCTGGCGCCGACGATGGCCTTGAGGCGATCGGTCAGCGCGATGCGGGCGATGCCGAAGGTGCGTTCCAGACGCTGATCCAGGTTGGAGGCGATGGCGGGAGCGTCCCAGACCGGTTCGGGAATGGCGCTGGTGGGGTACGGGAATGGCGGCAGGGCGCCCCAGGCGGGAGCCGTGTAGTCCGATGCATTCTCGCTCCAGTCCTTCTTCTTGCTCTTGGCGATGCTGGTGCCGAGCATCACCTCCTGATCGCGGCCGAACAGTTCGAAGTGACCGTTGACGGTCGCCGCGCCCAGATGCGCGGTCGCCTTGTCCCTGCCGCCCCACGGATAGCCGTACAGGCCCAGGCCGGTATCGGGATCGAGACCGGTACCCAGCGCGTCGTAGGCGTAGAACATCTTTTCGTTGCCGCTGGCGCGGCGGTAGTTGTACGACAGCTTCAGCTGCCACACTTCGGCGAACTGGTGGGTGTACTCGGCGAAGCCGGCGTGGTTGGTGGTGTTCCAGTAGGTCCAGTCCTGCGTGGTGGTGGCGTTGCGCGGCCATTCGGCCTGCCGGCCGTCGCTGTAGTTCCAGACCAGCGCGCCCCACATGATGCCGTCGGACTTGGCCTTCTGGTACGAGTAGCCGAGGGTCAGCGCGCCGTTGTCGCCGATCTGGCCATCGACCACGCCGTACAGATAGTCGCGCTCGTTTTCGTTGGCACGCAGGTGCGACTCGCCCTCCTCGTGGGCGGCGACGATGCGCCCGGCCCAGGCGCCGTCGGTGGTGAACGGGGTCGAATAATCGCCTTCGATGCGCTTGTTGCTCCACGAGCCGTAGCTGATGCCGACCGAGCCCTGCGGCTCGTTGGTCGGGCGCTTGCGCACGTAGTTGATGGTGCCGGCGGCATTGCCGACGCCGGTCAGCAGGCCGTTGGCGCCACGGATCACTTCCACCTTTTCGTAGCCGAAGGTATCCATCGCACCGGTGGCGATGCCCCAGTTGTTGGGCATGCCGACGCCGTCGATCTGGGTGTTCAGGATGTCGAAGCCGCGCGCGCTGTAGCTGGTGCGGTTGGTCTCCCACTCGTCGACCTGGATGCCGGTGGCCAGCCGCAGCGCGTCGTTGACGCTGTTGGCGCCGAACAGCTGCATCTGTTCCCGGGTCACGACGCTGATCGACTGCGGGGTGTCCTTGATATCGAGATCGAGGTTGGTCGCGCCGTTGCTGATGCGATCGGCGCGCAGGGCCACCACCAGTATCTCTTCCAGTTTGCCGCTGGCGGCGGTTCCGGCGGTGTCGGCCTGGGCGGTCGCGGCCAGACCGATGGCAACGAAAAGCAGGGAGCGGGCAAAAGCGGGGTTCGTCATGGCGGACTCGCGGGCAAGGGAAACAGGCGGCGCGAGACGGTAGCGGAATTTGCTCTTATATGCAAATGATTATCATTTGTTGAATTGCGAGTGCTGCATCCTCGTTTGTGTCGCGACGGCTTGTCTCCTGTCGGGCGGGCGCTGGTCAGTGCATCAGCGCCACGCTCTTGACCTGGGCGTGCACGCTCAGGCCCGGCTCCAGACCGAGCATGGCGACCGAGCGCCGCGTCACCCGCGCCAGCAGCAGCGCGCCGCCGAGGTCGAGTCGCAGCAGCGCCTGCGGTCCCTCGCCGAGCGTGGTGATGTCGACGATGCGCGCCGGCAGCACATTGCTGATGCTGGTATCGACCGGCCGCTGCAATGCCACGCTGACGTCGCGGGCGAGGATGCGCACGCGCACGCGATGGCCGGTCGGCAGCTCGCGCAATGCCACCGACAGCTGACTGCCGCCCGGTATCGCCACCTGCATCAGCTGGTAGTCGCGGTCGTGCGCGGTGACGCTGCCCTCGATCACCGCGCTCGCCTCCTCCTGCTGCGCCGGCGGCAGGTCGCCGCGGGTCAGCATTTCGCCGATCGGGCCACAGGCCTGGATGCGTCCGTCGCTCATCAGCAGCAGATGGTCGGCGAACTGCGCCACTTCGGCCGGCGCGTGGCTGACGAACAGCACCGGTATGTCGAGTTCGTCGTGCAGCCGTTCGAGGTAGGGCAGGATCTCGGCGCGGCTGTCGAGGTCGAGGCTGGCCAGCGGTTCGTCCATCAACAGCAGCCGCGGGCTGGCCAGCAGTGCGCGGCCGATCGCGACGCGCTGGCGCTGGCCGCCGGAGAGTGTGTCGGGGCGCTGCGCCAGCAGCCGTTCGATGCCGAGCAGCTGCACCGCGTCGTCGAACGCGACGCGCCGCTCGCGCTTCGGCGTGCGGCGCAGGCCGTAGTCGAGGTTGCCGCGCACGTCGAGATGCGGGAACAGGCTCGCTTCCTGAAACACGTAACCGAGCGCGCGCCGATGCGTCGGCACGAACTGACGACCGTCCTGCCAGCGTTCGCCGTTGACGCACAGATAACCGCCGTCGACACGTTCCAGGCCAGCGATGCAACGCAGCAGCGAGGTCTTGCCGCAGCCGGACGGGCCGGCGATCGCGGTGACGCCACGCCCCGGCGCGCGCAGCTCGACATCGAGCGTGAAACTGCCGAAGGCGGCGTGAAAGCGCGCCTCGATGGCGCCCGGCGCACTCATCGGATCACCCGCGCATGGCGGCCGCTGACCAGATATAGCGTCAGCAGCGTCGCGAACGAGAACAGCAGCATGCCGGCGGCGAGCCAGTGCGCCTGTGCGTACTCCATCGCCTCGACATGGTCGTAGATCGCCACCGACAGCACCTTCGTCGCGCCCGGAATGTTGCCGCCGATCATCAGCACGACGCCGAACTCGCCGATGGTGTGGGCGAAGGCGAGCACGGCGGCGCTGAGCAGGCCGTTGCGCGCCAGCGGCAGCGCGACGCTGAGCGCGCGGTCCCAGCGGCTGGCGCGCAGCGTCGCTGCCACCTCGAACGGGCGCCGGCCGATCGCCTCGAACGCGGTCTGGATCGGCTGCAGCGCGAACGGCAGCGAGTAGATCGTCGAGGCGATGACGAGGCCGGTGAAGGTGAACGGCAGCGTGCCGAGGCCGAGCGTCGTCGTCAGCTGGCCGACCGGGCCGTGCGGCCCCATCAGTATCAGCAGATAGAAACCGAGCACGGTCGGCGGCAGCACCAGTGGCAGCGCGAACAGCGCCGACAGCGGCTGCTTCCAGCGCGACGTCGTGCGCGACAGCCACCAGCCGAGCGGCAGCGCGATCAGCATCAGCACCAGCGTGGTGACGGTGGCGAGGCGCAGCGTCAGCCAGATCGGCTGCCAGTCGAAGGCTTCAGTCAATGCGGGTTCTCGGCTGTGAAACTTGCGATGACGCTGGAGCAGTCCGTGCCGCCACTGACGTTCGGTTTGGCATGGTTCTCATCAGATCAGGGCGTTTCATACCCGAGCGCCTCGATCACCGCAACCGCCTCCGGCGATTTCAGGAAGGCGAAGAAGGCATCGGCGGCGGCGCGGCTTTTCGCCGTGTTCAGGATCACCGCGGCCTGATCGATCGGCTGATGACCGTCGGCCGGCACCACCCAGTAGCTGCCGCGTTCCGCCTCGGGCAGTGCCAGCACCTGCGCCAGCGCGATGAAACCGAGCGGCACGTTGCCGCTGGCGACGAACTGCTGCGTCTGCGCGATGTTCTCGCCGGTGATGAACTTCGGCCTCAGCGGCTCCAGCAACTCGCGGCCGGTCAGGAACTCGATCGCCGCCTGACCGTAGGGCGCGGTCTTCGGATTGGCGATGGCGATGCGGTTGAAACCACCGCCGGTCAGCACCGCGCCGGCATCGTCGACGTAGCCCGCGGTCGCGCTCCACAGCGCCAGCCGGCCGCACGCATAGATGAAGTACGAATCGGCGACGCCGCTACCATCGGCGATCAGCTTCTGCGGCGTGGTGTCGTCGGCCGACAGCAGCAGGTCGAACGGCGCGCCGTTGCTGATCTGCGCGTAGAGCTGGCCGGTGGCGCCGAAGCTGGCGATCAGCCGGTGACCGCTCTGCCGTTCGAACAGGGGGGCCAGCTGCTTGATGGCGCTGGTGAAGTTGGCGGCGACGGCGGCGTGCACGTCATCGGCGCGTGTGCTGGTGGCGACGGCGAATAACAACAGCGCGAACAAATAGTGCAGAGGACGGCGGTTCATCGGAGAGCTCCTGATCGAAGGCGGAGAGAGCGGTGGTCGCGATATGTGGAGAGTGCGGCGGTCGCGATATATACCGTTAAACATATCGATGAACAACCTGCCATGGCCGGCAGCCGCTATCGGTGAATTTGACGTCAGGGCATCGCCTTGCTGTATGATCCGCGCCGGCCTCGATATATACGACCAGATATAACGAATAGCGAGCGGTGTCCATCGGATTGCCGCACGGTCTTCTATCGGTGGCGGCGCCGCGCGAAGCGCGTACCCCGTTCATCGATGACTCAATCATTCATGTACGGGGGAGCGACGATGAGAAGTGGACGTTTGTTCGGTGTGCTGGCGCTGGCTGGCAGCAGCGTGCTGGCGCACGGCGTGGTGGCGAAGGAGGTTGCGGCGAAGGAGGATGGGGCATTCGCGCTCGGCGCGGTGGTCGTCACCTCGACGCCGCTGGACGACAGGCCGGTCAGCGACATCACGCTCGGCAGCGACAGAATCCGCACGCACAACCGCGAGACGGTCGGCGCGGCGCTGAACCTCGCCAGTGGCATCTCCCTGAGCAAGGTCGGCGCGCGCAACGAAGAGATGGTCCACGTGCGCGGTTTCGACCTGCGTCAGGTACCGGTCTTCGTCGATGGCATCCCGGTCTACGTTCCCTATGACGGTTACGTCGATCTCGGCCGCTTCACCACCTTCGACCTCGCCCGCATCGACATCGCCAAGGGCTTCAGCTCGCTGATCTACGGCCCGAACACGCTCGGCGGCGCGATCAACCTGATCAGCCGGCGCCCGACCGAAGCGCTGGAGGGCGAAGTCGGCATCGGTTCGAGCTGGACGCGCGACGGCGACAACAGCAGCAACCGCGTCTACGCCAACGTCGGCAGCAATCAGGGCAGCTGGTACCTGCAGGCCAGCGCCTCGTATCTCGACAGCAACTTCTTCCAGCTCTCGGGCGATTTCGAGCCGACGCGGTTCGAGGATGGCGGCCACCGCGACAACAGCTACCACACCGACCGCAAATACAACCTGAAACTCGGCCTCACGCCGAACGAGACCGACGAGTACAGCCTCAACTACATCTCGCAGCGCGGCGAGAAGGGCAATCCGCCCTACGCCGGCACGGTCGCGGGCATCAACGCGCGCTACTGGCGCTGGCCGCACTGGGACAAGGACAGCCTCTACTTCATCTCCAGCACGCAGTTCGGCATCGCCACCGTCAAGCTGCGCGCCTATCACGACACCTACGAAAACTCGCTGACAGCCTACGACGACGACCGCTACGCGACGCAGAGTCGGCCGTCGTCGTTCAGCAGCTGGTACGACGACTACACCGACGGCGCCAGCGCGCAGGTCGACCTGCGACTCGGCGAGCGCAACGTGCTGAAGACGGCCTACCACTGGAAGCGCGACGTGCACCGCGAGCACGATGCCGGCGAACCGGTGCAGAAGTTCGACGACCGCACGCAGTCGCTGGCGATCGAAGACACGCAGCAGCTGACCAATGCGCTGTCGCTGGTGGTCGGTCTGTCGCACGACTGGCGCGATGCCCTGCGCGCCGAGGATTACGACCCGAACACCGGCGTTCTGTCCGCCGCCGAGCGCGATGGCAACAGTGCCAACAACGCCACCGCCGGCCTGTTCTGGCGTCATGACATTGGCACCTTCTATGCCACCGCCGCGCGCAAGAGCCGCTTCGCGACGATCAAGGACCGCTACTCCTACCGGATGGGAACCGCGCTGCCGAACCCCGGCCTCGCCACCGAGCGCGCCAATCACTACGAAATCGGCTACCGCAGCGACCTCGACTCCGCCTGGCAGTGGGAGCTGGCGCTGTTCCACTCCGACGTGACCGACATGATCCAGTCGGTGCGCATTCCCGCCAGCGCCTGCACCTCGCCGCCGTGCTCGCAGATGCAGAACATCGGCGAGGTGCGGATCAACGGCGTCGACGTCGGACTACAGGCAGAGCTCGGCGCGTGGCGCGTCGGTGCCGCCTACAGCTGGCTGAATCGCGAGAACCTGTCCAACGATCTGCGCCTGACCGACACGCCGCGCCACAAGGTGGTCGGCGACGTCACCTGGCAGATCACTTCGCCGTGGAGCGTGACCGCCTCCGCCGAGGCGTCGTCGTCGCGCGACAGCAGCTCCGACGGCCGCCAGCAGGTCAGCGGTTTCGGCATCACCAACCTGAAGAGCGGCTACCGGCTGCTCGACCGCACGCTGCTGGTCGAGGCCGGTGTCCGCAATCTGTTCGACCGGCTCTACGAATACTCCGAGGGCTTCCCGGAGCCGGGCCGCACCTGGTTCGTGCAGATCAACCAGCAGTTCTGACGGAGGCGGCGATGGATGAACCGATGGCGGCGCGTTGGTCGCGCCGCACGCTGCTGCGTGCGCTGGCGCTGTCCGGGCTCTGCGCGGCGGCGCGACCGCTGCAGGCGCAGCCGCGCGAACTGGTGGTGCTGACCAGTTACCCCGAGGAGGTGATGGCGCGGTTCGAAGCGGCGTTCACGCGCCGCTTTCCGCAGTTTCCGCTGCGGTTCATCTGGCGCATGCCACACGATGCGCTGCCCTATCTGCTTGAGGGAAACGGCGTCGATGTCTACTGGGCAGCGTCGCCGCGCACGTTCGCGCGGCTGAAGGCGGAGAACGCGCTGAGCAAGTTGCCGGTATTCGATGTGTTGCCATCGGTGATCGGCAACACGCGGCTGCGCGATGTCGATGGTCATTTCCAGGCGACCGAAATGGCCGCCTACGGTTTCGCGATCAACCGCGACGCACTGGCGCGGCTCGGCGTCGACACGCCGCGCGACTGGCGCGACCTGACCGATCCGCGTCTCGCCGGCCATATCGCGCTGCCCGATCCGACCCGCGTCGGTTTCGCGCCGGTGCTGGTCGACATCGTGCTGCAGGCGTTCAGCTGGGAGCCGGGCTGGGCGCTGTGGAACGAGATCGCCGGGCTGTCGCAGCTGCAGCAGCGCGGCGCCGGTTTCATCGGCGACGAGGTCGGCAGCGGCCGCTGCGCGGTCGGCCTGTCGATCGACTTCTTCGTCGCGTCGGCGATCGCCAACGGCGCGCCGCTCGATTTCGTCCACCCGAACCGCAACGGCATCAATCCGGGCCACGTCGCGATGCTGAGCAATGGCGGCAACCCCGACGGTGCGCGGGCGTTCGTCGGGTTCGTGCTCGGCATCGACGGGCAGTCGCTGCTGACGCATCCCGACATCCGCAAACTGCCGGTGCTGCCGGCCGCCTACACGGCGCTCGACGCCGGTTACTATCGGCCGTTCGACGCTGCCGCACGCGGCGAACTCGACTACGACAACGACGCCGGCCGCGACCGGCTCGGGCTGGTGGCGGCGCTGTTCGGCCAGCAGCTGGTCCACCGTCACGACGAGCAGGCCGCGCTGTGGCGACGGCTGCATGCGATCGAGGCCGACGGTCGCGACGTGACGGCGTTGCGACGCCAGTTCTGCGCAGTGCCGTTGAGTGCCGGGGAGTCGGAGCGCAGCGAACTGCGCGCGCTGTTCCGCGAGCGCACCGAGGGCAGCGATGCGCCGGGCGGCGAGCTGGAACGGCGCTGGCGCGAGGCGACCGACCGACGCATCGAATCGCTGCGGCGCCAGCTCGACGGCGCGGCATGAAATCATCGTCAGTCGCGATGGCCGTCGCGCTGCTGTCGTGCGCGGCGGTATTCGCGGCCGCGCCGGTGCGCGATGGCACCGTCGCCGGCGGCGGTCGCGAGGCGTTCGCGCAGCCGCTGCCGGGGCTGAATGACGACGAGCGCGAGCGCTTCTTCCACGGCCGTTCGCTGTTTCGCCAGAACTGGGTCATCGCGCCGGCCGCCGACAGCGCCGCCGGGCTCGGCCCGCTCTACAACCAGCTCTCCTGCATCGCCTGCCACCCGAAGAATGGCCGCGGCCGCGCGCCCGACGCCGGCGAGCGGATGCGCTCGATGCTGCTGCGGCTGTCGCTGCCGGGCGTCGACGAACACGGTGGGCCGCGGCCGCACCCGGCCTGCTGCTGTCGGCGCGGGTGGCGCCGCCGGTGTTCGGTCTCGGCCTGCTCGACGCCATCGACGATGACGATCTGCTGGCGCGCGCGGCGCTGCCGAAACCGGATGGTGTGCGCGGTCGTGTCAACCGTGTCTGGAATCCGGAAACGGGGCGCATGGCGATCGGCCGCTTCGGTCTGAAGGCGAACGTCGCGTCGCTGCCGGTGCAGATAGCCGATGCGATGCTCGGTGATCTCGGTATCACGTCGGCGCTGCATCCGGATGAAAATTGCGGCGCGGCACAGGAAGCCTGTCAGAAGGCACCGAGCGGTGGCAGCCCGGAGCTGACCGACGATGAACTGGCGGCGCTGACCTTCTATCTGTCGCATGTGGCGACGCCGGCGCGGCGAGATCGCGATGACCCGCAGGTGCGCCTCGGCGAGCAGCTGTTCACCGCGAGCGGCTGCGCGGACTGCCACCAGCCGCGGCAGCGCACGCGCACCGATGCCGCGTCATCGCATCTGTCCGCGATCGTGTTCCATCCCTATACGGATCTCCTGCTGCATGACATGGGAGAAGGTCTGGCCGACGGTCGCCCCGATTTCGACGCGTCGGGGCGCGAGTGGCGCACACCGCCGCTGTGGGGGATCGGGCTGATCGAATCGATCAATGAATACCGCTCCTATCTCCACGACGGCCGCGCCCGCACCTTGACCGAGGCGGTGCTGTGGCACGACGGCGAGGCGCGCACGGCGCGGGATCGCTTTGCCGCGTTGTCGCATGAAGAGCGCGCTGCGCTGGAGCGTTTTCTGTTGTCGCTATAGATGCATGGGTGACATGTACTCGCTCCGACGCTGACAGGCGTAGTGCCGTGCGTTGCGCCGGGACCGTGTGTCGCCAGGGATTACCCAAGGGGACGGGCATAAAGGCGACACCCGAGCCTGTGCATGGATGCACGTCTTTGCGTGTCCCGGCGCAACGCACGGCACCGCGCCCCACGCTGACCTCCCGGATACTGGTCCCCCGAATATTCGTCAGCCTGGCGGCGGCAGCGGTTTGCGACGCAACAGCGGCGCCAGTTCGGCGAAGGCGCCGTCGGTGATCGCGGCGAGTTCACGTTCGAGCGCGCGGTAGCGTTCGAGAACGTCGCGGCCGCGCTCGCTCAGCAGCGCGCCGCCGCCGGATGCGCCACCGGTGGCGGTGGTGACCAGTGGCTCGCGAAAGCAGCGGTTCATCGTGTCGACCAGCAGCCAGGCGCGGCGGTAGCTCATGCCGAGTCGCTTGCCGGCAGCCGAGATCGAGCCGGTGGCGTCGATGGCATCGAGCAGGTCCGCCTTGCCGGGGCCGAGCGCGATCTCGTCGTCGAGCAGCAGCCGCACCTGCGTCTTGATGCGCGCGCCGCGGCGGGTGCCGGTGGCAGTCGTCGATCTGGCCATGATTCCGCCTCCGTACTCAGCCCGGTTCGACCTCGCGCGACGGCTGCATGCCGACGGTGATCTTCAGCTCGCTCTGGCGGCCGTCGCGCAACATCTGTATCCGCACCTCGTCGCCGGGGCGCGAGTTGACGATCAGGCTCATGCCGGCGTGGCCGTCGCCGACCGGCTTGTCGTTGATCGCCAGCAGGATGTCGCCGAGCCGCAAGCCGGCCTTCTCGGCCGGGCCGCCGCGCGCGATCCGGGTGACGACGACGCCGTTGTCGGCGGTGAGGCCGCTGCCCTCGATGTTGCGCGCCGGCAGCACCTCGATGCCGAGCCAGCCGCGCATCGGCCGGCCGTACTCGATCAGGTCGCGCATCGTGCGCATCGCCAGGTCGGCCGGAATCGCCAGCCCGATGCCGCTGGAGCCGCCGCTCTGGGTGTAGATCGCCGCGTTGATGCCGAGCAAGCGGCCGCGCGCGTCGACCAGCGCGCCACCGGAGTTGCCGGGGTTGATGGCGGCGTCGGTCTGCAGGTAGTCCTCGTAGTCGGCGAGGCGCAGGTTGTAGCGGCCGGTGGCGGAGATGATGCCCTGGCTGACCGACTGGCCGAAGCCGTACGGGTTGCCGATCGCCAGCACGACGTCGCCGACGCGCACCCGCTCCGGGTCGCCGATCGCGATCGGTTCGAGGTTGTCGAGATCGATCTTCAGCACCGCCAGGTCGGTGCCGCTGTCGGAGCCGATCACCCGGGCCAGCGCTTCGCGGCCGTCGTACAGCAGCACCAGTATTTCGTCGGCGCCGCGAATGACGTGGTTGTTGGTCAGCAGGTAGCCGCTGCCGTCGATGATGACGCCGGAGCCGAGGCTGCGCTGGATGCGCTCCTGCTGCGGCAGGTCGCTGCGGTTGAAGAACAGGCGGAAGAACGGGTCGTTCGCCAGTGCGCTGATCGGCGTGCGCACCTTGCGGCTGGTGTAGATGTTGACCACCGCCGGTGAGGCGCGCTGCACCGCGTCGGCGTAGGAGCTCGGGCCGCTGCCGGCGCCGTTCTGGTCACGGCCGAGCCAGGTCGCGATCAGCAGCCCCGCGAGGATGCCGCACAGCGTCGGCCAGCCTAAAAAATTCAACCACTTGCGCATGTTTTTCTCGTCGGGTTTTCCGGCTGATCGAGGCGGCGCTAGGGTAGCATGCGCCCCGACGGCGGCGCAGAGGCGGGCGAGGAGAGTTGAGATGAGTGTGGCGTTGACGCGACTGGTGGCACTGGCCGATGTCTGGCTGCAGCCGGCGAAGTTTCAGGACTACTGCCCGAACGGCCTACAGGTCGAGGGGCGCGCCGAGGTCGGCCTGCTGGTCAGCGGCGTCACCGCCAGCCTGGCGCTGCTGGAGGCGGCGATCGAGGCCGGCGCCGACGCGATCCTGGTGCATCACGGTTACTTCTGGAAGGGCGAGCCGCCGGCGATCGTCGGCACCAAGCGGCGCCGGCTGCAGCTGCTGCTGAGCCGCGACGTCAGCCTGCTCGCCTATCACCTGCCGCTCGACGCCCACCCGACGCTCGGCAACAACGCGCAGCTGGCGCATCGGCTCGACATCGAAATCACCGGCGGCCTGCAGCCGGAGGTGGCGCTGCCGATCGGCAACGTCGGCCGGCTGGCACAGCCGCTGGCACCGGAAGCGTTCGCCGCGCTGGTCGGTGAGCGGCTCGGCCGCCAGCCGCTGCTGGTGCGCGGCGGCGATCATCCGATCGCGACGATCGGCTGGTGCAGCGGCGGTGGTCAGGGCTACATCGAACAGGCGGCCGCGCTCGGTGTCGATGCGTTCCTGTCGGGAGAGATATCGGAGCAGACCGTGCACAGCGCGCGCGAACTCGGCATCCACTTCATCGCCGCCGGCCATCACGCCACCGAGCGCTATGGCGCGCCGGCACTGGCGGCGGCGCTGGCCGCCGAGTGCGGCATCGCGCACCGCTTCATCGATATCGACAATCCGGCCTGACTTTTTTCAGCGGCGTTTAGTAACGCGGCGGCTCCGGCAGCGGTGCACGGCCGGGCTTCTCGAGGCCGTAGTCCTCATCGAGCGTGCCGCTGCCGTCGTCGCTGCGCAGCGCATAGTCGCGCGGCGGCTCGACGGCGAGGCCGGCGGGCGCCGGTTCGATCGCATCGCTGCGCTCGCCGATCGGCTGCAGGCGGGCGATGGCGTCGGCCCCGCACAGGTCGCGCGCGCCCAGCGCCAGATGGTTGTGCACGTCGCGATAGTTGCTCGCCAGCTGCGACAGCAGCTCGGCGGTCTGCGTGAAGTGTTCGGTCACGCGCTGGCGGTAGACCTGCTGTTCCAGTTGCAGGCGCTGCAGCTCCTGCTCCGCTGGGTTGCCGCCGCTGCCCCGGCGCAGCGAACGGCTCAGGAAATAACCGCCGGCAGCGCCGGCGAGCACGGCGATCAGCGCGATCAGCAAGACGACCTGAGTGCTGTACACAAGAGTTCCCCGCAGTGGATTGGCAGTCATGGCGGGCTCGAAGCCCGAGCGGGGCAGTATAACGGCAGCCCGCCGCGGGCGTCAGGCCGGCGCGCCGTGCCAAATTGCCAACCGCGGCGATTGGCCCTAAAGTCTTGCGCCTCATTTGCAGGCCGCTCCGTCTTCCGTGTGTGTGCGGAGCGCCGCCGCGATCGCGTTTTCCTCTCGTCCGTCAGGTTGATGTGTTGACTCCGCTCGAGCGCTACCAGGCCGATCTCGCCAAACCCGGTTTTGCCCGCGACGCCGCGCAGCAAATGGCGGTCGAGCACCTGCAGAAACTCTACGACGAGCTGGTGGCGGCCGAGCTGGCGGCACCGGAGGGCGTCGTCAGGCGATTGCTGGCACGTTTTGGCCGCGAGCGCGAGGAGCCGATCCGCGGCCTTTATTTCTGGGGCGGCGTCGGGCGCGGCAAAACCTACCTGATGGACCTGTTCTACGAGTCGCTGCCGTTCCAGCGCAAGCTGCGCTCGCACTTCCACCGCTTCATGCAGCGCGTCCATCGCGAGCTGCGCGATCTGGCCGGCGAGAAGAACCCGCTCGACCTGGTCGCGCGCAGGATCGCCGATGAGGCCCGGGTGATCTGCTTCGACGAATTCTTCGTCACCGACATCACCGACGCGATGATCCTCGGCACGCTGTTCGAGCGGCTGTTCGGCCACGGCGTGACGCTGGTGGCGACGTCGAACATCGTGCCCGGGAACCTGTATAAGGATGGGCTGCAGCGCGCCCGCTTCCTGCCGGCGATCGCGCTGCTGCAGCGCCATACGCTGGTGCTCAACGTCGATGGCGGCACCGACTACCGGCTGCGCACGCTGGAGCAGGCCGAGCTCTACCACTCGCCGCTCGACGCCGCCGCCGAGGAGAGCCTGCGCCGCAGCTTCGAGGCGCTGGCGCCGGAGCCGGGGCTCGCCGATCAGCAGATCGAGGTGGAAGGGCGCACGCTGCGGGCGCGGCGGATCGCCGACGACGTCATCTGGTTCGACTTCGCCGAGCTGTGCGACGGCCCGCGCAGCCAGAACGACTACATCGAGCTGGCGCGCCAGTATCATGCCGTGCTGGTCGGCAACGTGCCGCAGATGGGGACGGACAAGGACGACCAGGCGCGCCGCTTCATCAATCTGGTCGACGAGTTCTACGACCGCAACGTCAAGCTGGTGCTGGCGGCGGCGGTGCCGCTGGACGACCTCTACGCCGGCGGCCGGCTCTCGTTCGAGTTCGAGCGCACCCGTTCGCGGCTGCTGGAGATGCAGTCGCGCGACTATCTGGCGCGGCCGCACCGGCCCTGATCCGGGGTCCGTGCGCTGCGGCGATTGCCCGCTTGAATTGGCCGGGGCTCTTATGTAGTATTCGCCCTCCTTTGATCCGACCCGCTCCTTTGAGTCAGAAAAATGAAAACCTTTAGTGCAAAACCCGATGCCGTAGCGCGCGACTGGTTCCTCGTCGACGCCGCCGGCAAGACCCTGGGTCGTCTCGCGGCAGAGATTGCGCATCGCCTGCGCGGCAAGCACAAGCCCGAATACACCCCGCACGTCGATACCGGCGATTACATCGTCGTCATCAACGCTGAAAAGATCGCTGTCACCGGCAAGAAGGCCACCGACAAGATCTATTACCACCACACCGAGTTCCCGGGCGGTATCAAGGACATCAGCTTCGAGAAGCTGATCGACCGCGCCCCCGAGCGCGCGCTGCAGACCGCCGTGCGCGGCATGCTGCCGCACAACCCGCTCGGTCGCGCCATGTTCCGGAAGCTGAAAGTCTATGCCGGCACCGAGCACCCGCACGTTGCCCAGCAGCCGCAACCTCTGAATATCTGACGGAAGAGTTCACATGTCGGTCACTCAATACTACGGCACCGGCCGCCGCAAGACGGCTACCGCGCGCGTGTTCCTGAAGCCGGGCAACGGCAATGTCGTCATCAACGATCGTCCGATCGAGCAGTACTTCGGTCGTGAAGTGGCGCGCATGATCGTGCGTCAGCCGCTCGAGCGCGTCGAAATGGTCGAGAAGTTCGACGTCATGGTCACCGTGGCCGGTGGCGGCAGCTTCGGTCAGGCCGGCGCGATCCGTCACGGCATCACCCGCGCGCTGATGGAATACGACGAGGCACTGCGTCCGTCGCTGCGTCAGGCCGGCTACGTCACCCGCGATGCGCGCGAGGTCGAGCGTAAGAAGGTCGGTCTGCGCAAAGCGCGCAAGCGTCCGCAATACTCCAAGCGTTGATGCGTGGCCGGCGCTGGCCGGCTGCCCGTTGCGAACGAAGCGTCCTCTGGCTTTGCAGCTCGAGGGCGTTTTCGTTTTTGTATCATTCGCAATTGCGCGCTCGCGCAAGTCGATGCGGATGGCGTCGACGATCGTTTCGTCTTTTCCGGTTGTTTTTCAGCGTTTTCTGCCCGTCTGACAGGCGCGCCCAGGTCGCCTTTTTCCTTGTAACGAGTGGGTATTTTCTTTACCATTCGGCCCATTTCGTCGGGGCTGCCCGAATGACCCCGACTGCTGTCAATACAATCCTAAAACCAAGCCAGTCTATTGGGAGAGCTACGTCATGAGCCATGACGGCGTGAATGCGGGGCGCCGGCGTTTCCTCGTCGCTGCGACATCGGTGGTCGGCGCAGCCGGCGCGGTCGGTGTCGCCGTGCCGTTCGTCGGATCGTGGGTCCCCAGTGCCAAGGCCAAGGCGGCCGGTGCGCCGGTCAAGGCCGACATCAGCAAGATCGAACCGGGTCAGATGATCACGGTCGAGTGGCGCGGCAAGCCGGTCTACATCGTGCGCCGCACGACGGCCGCGCTGGAGTCGATCAAGAAAATGGACGGCGTGGTCAAGGATCCGTCCTCGTCCGAAGCGGTGCAGCCGGCCTACGTCACCGGCGAGTACCGCGCCATCAAGGATGAGTACCTGGTCATCCTCGGCCTGTGCACCCACCTCGGTTGCGCTCCCAAATACCACCCGGAAGTCGGCGCCTTCGGCAACGAGTGGCTCGGCGGCTTCTTCTGCCCGTGCCACGGTTCCAAGTTCGATCTGGCCGGACGCGTCTTCAAGGATGTGCCGGCGCCCACCAACCTCGAAGTGCCGCCGTACTCGTACGAGAGCGACAGCGTCATCGTCATCGGTGTCGACCAGGAGGCCGCGTAATGAACCTGCTTATCGGACTGCGGGACTGGGTGGATGAGCGCCTGCCGATCATGCGCGCCTGGAACACCCACATGGGCAAGTACTACGCGCCCAAGAACTTCAACTTCTGGTATTTCTTCGGTGTGCTGTCGCTGCTGGTGCTGGTCAACCAGCTGCTGACCGGCATCTGGCTGACGATGAGCTTCACCCCGAGCGCCGAAGGGGCGTTCGCGTCGGTCGAGTACATCATGCGCGACGTCGAGTACGGCTGGATCATCCGCTACATGCACTCGACCGGCGCCTCGGCCTTCTTCGCCGTCGTCTATCTGCACATGTTCCGCGGCCTGCTCTACGGCTCCTACAAGAAGCCGCGCGAGCTGGTGTGGATCTTCGGCATGCTGATCTACCTGGTGCTGATGGCCGAAGGCTTCCTCGGCTACGTGCTGCCGTGGGGCCAGATGTCCTACTGGGGCGCGCAGGTCATCGTCTCGCTGTTCGGCGCCATCCCGGTGGTCGGCGATGCCATCGTCGAGTGGGTGCGCGGCGACTACCTGATCTCGGGCATCACGCTGAACCGCTTCTTCGCGCTGCACGTCGTCGCGCTGCCGATCATCCTGCTGGCGCTGGTCGTGCTGCACATCCTGGCGCTGCACGAAGTCGGCTCGAACAACCCGGACGGCGTCGAGATCAAGAAGAACAAGGACGAGAATGGCGTGCCGCGCGACGGTATTCCGTTCCACCCGTATTACACCGTGCACGACCTGCAGGCGGTGGTGGTGTTCCTGTTCATCTTCTGTCTGGTGATGTTCTTTGCGCCGGAGATGGGCGGCTACTTTCTCGAATACGCCAACTTCGAGCAGGCCAACGCACTGAAGACGCCCGAGCACATCGCGCCGGTCTGGTACTACACGCCGTTCTACGCGATGTTGCGCGCGACCACGTTCGAGCTGTTCGGCCTGTCGTCGAAGTTCTGGGGCTTCGTCGTCATGGCGGCCGCGATCGCGATCATGTTCGTGCTGCCGTGGCTCGACCGCAGCAAGGTCAAATCGTGGCGCTACAAGGGCAACCTGACCAAGATCGCCCTGGCCAGCTTCGTCGTGGCGTTCGTGTTCCTCGGCTATCTCGGTGTGAAACCGGCAGACATCATGGTGCTGGGCATCTCCGGCAAGGTGTGGTCGCAGATCATGACCGTGGTCTACTTCCTCTTCTTCCTGCTGATGCCGATCTACACGTCGATCGAGAAGACCAAGCCGGTTCCGGAACGGGTGACGATGAAATGAAGAATAAGCTGATCGCTCTGTTTTTTGCGCTGTTTCCACTGCTGGCCAGCGCCGCCGGTCCCAAGGTTGCGCTGGATTCCATCGACCTCGATCTGACCGACAAGGCGTCGCTGCAGCGTGGCGCCCAGCTGTACATGAACTACTGCATGGGTTGTCACTCGCTGCAGTACGAGCGCTATAGCCGTCTGGTCACGGGCCTCGGTGTGCCGGAGGATCTGGTCGAGCAGTACCTGAAGTTCGACGAGTCGGTGAAGATCGGCGACCTGATGGAGAACTCGATGCGCGATGCCGATGCCAAGGCCTGGTTCGGCACGGTGCCGCCGGACCTGACGCTGGTGGCGCGCGCGCGCAGCCCGGAGTGGCTCTACACCTACTTCCGTACCTTCTACAAGGATCCGGCGCGTCCGTACGGCGTCAACAACAAGGTGTTCCCGGACGTCGGCATGCCGCACGTGCTGGCTGGCCTGCAGGGTGTGCAGGAGTGCGCACCGGGTCCGGTACGGGCGGCCAATGGCGGCATCAAGCGCGACCCGCTGACCGGCGAGGAGATCCTGTACGGTGATGACGGTCAGCCGCTGAACCCGTGCGGTCGCCTGAAGGTGACCACGGATGGCACGCTGACGCCGGCCGAGTACGATGCGGCGGTCTACGACCTCGTCAACTTCCTCGAATACATCGCCGAGCCGATGCAGCTCGATCGCCAGCGTATCGGCGTCTACGTGCTGCTGTTCCTGGCGCTGCTGTTCGTGTTCGCGTGGCTGCTGAACCGCGAATACTGGAAGGATGTGCACTGATCCCATCGCACGATCCGGGTGACAATGCGCGGGCGGCCACCGGTGACGGTGCCGCCCGTTTCTTTTTCGATCTGTCGCTGCCATTCAGCCAGGAGTCGGTCGTGAACATGACCTCCAGTCGCCCCTATCTGCTGCGCGCGATCTACGAGTGGATCGTCGACAACGGCTGCACGCCGCACGTCATGGTCAACGCGACTCTGCCGGGGGTGAAGGTGCCGCTGAACTACGTCAAGGATGGTCAGATCGTGCTGAACGTGGCGCCGTCGGCGGTCAGCGGGCTGGTGATGGACGATCAGGCGCTGGCCTGCAGCGCCCGTTTCGGTGGCGTGTCGCAGCAGCTCCATGTGCCGGTGGCGGCGATCGTCGGCATCTACGCGCGCGAGAACGGGCGCGGCATGATGTTCGAAGCCGAGCCTGAATCCGAGCCGGAGCCGCCGAAGGACAATGGCGGGGCGGGTGAGCGCGGCGGCCGGCCGGCACTGAAGGTCGTCAAGTAGAAAGTCATCGGACAAAAAGAGAAACGGGGGCCTGCGAGCCCCCGTTTGCGTACCGGCGTTGCCGGGTTGCTCAGTCGACGTATTCGAACAGCCGCACCACGCGTTGCACGCCGCCGGTCTGCTGCGCCAGCACCGAGACCAGATCGGCCTGGCTGCGCGTCACGATGCCGAGCAGATAGACCACGCCGTTTTCGGTCACGACCTTGGTCTTGCCGGATTTGGCTTCCTTGTGGGTCAGCAGCTTGCTCTTGATCTTGGTGGTGATGCCGGAGTCGCTGGTGCGCACCAGCAGCTCGGTGTTGGGGCCGACGGTCAGCTCGTTGTGCACGCGCTTGACGTTGTGCACGCGCGATGCCGCCTGCCCGGCCAGATGGCGCGCCTCCTCGTTCGGCACCTGTCCGGCCAGCAGCAGCACGCCGTTGTAGCTGACGACGACCAGATGGGCATTCTCCAGCGCCGGGTGGCTCTTGCGCACGTTGACCAGCGTCGTCGTCTCGATCACCTGATCGTCGACCGCGGCGCCGTAGCTGCGCGAGGCGCGGTCCGGTTCGATCGGCTTGTCGGTGGTGGCACCGATGATGTTGCTGCAGCCGCCCAGCTGCAGCGCGGCGACGGCCAGTGCGATGGCGGCGCAGAGGCGGGCCGGGCGCGGGCGGATGTTTGCGGCGGTTTCTGGTCGGTTCACGTCAGGCTCCGGTTCCAAACAGTTGCAGTTCGATCAGTTCGCACAGGTTGTTCAGCGCCAGCAGCGCGATTTCGAAGAAGCGTCCGCGCTGGTCACCGGGGATGTGCAGTTCGAGATCCTCGGGGCCGAGCAGTGCGCGCAGGTCGCTGCTCTTCTCCGGGCACAGTACCAGCACCGGTATGCCGCGGTCGTGCGCGGCCTGTACCGTCTGCAGCGCGGTGCCGCTGCCGGTGCCGTGGCTGACCAGCAGCAGCACATCCTGTGGTTGCGCCAGCGCCCGCAGCGGGCGCGCGAAGATCTCGTTGAACGAGGCGTCGGTGGCGACCGCGGTCAGCGCGGCGGCGTCGCCGTTCAGGCAGATCACCGGCAGGCCGGGCCGCTCGCGCTGGTAGCGCGACAGCAGTGCGGCGGCGAACTGCTGCGCCAGCAGACCGGAGCCGCCCTCGCCACAGCAGAAGATGCGGCCTTCGGCGAGCAGCGTCTGCACCAGCAGCGCGCTGGCGTCGGCCAGCACCGGCGCCAGATTCTCGACCGCCTGCATCGCCGCGTCGATGTGGTTGTGGAAGCTGTCGATGACGTGGCTGACCAGATCGAGGTCGCCGCCGTGGTCGAAGTCGTCACTCATCTCGGCCACCCGCTCGCGCTTCAGCCGCGCAGTTGCGTGCTTCGGCCATGCAACTGCCCACGTCAGCCATGCAACTGAAAAGCGTCGCGCAGCCACTGCCAGTCGTCGCGACCGCTGCCGGCGACGACGTCGAAGCGGCACGGTGCGTCGCGCAGCGCCGGCTGGCCGAGCAGGAAGTGTTGCGCGGCGACGATGAGGCGACGCTGCTTGGCGCCGTCGACCGAGGCGCTGGCGCCGCCGAAATCACCGCGGCTGCGCAGCCGCACCTCGACGAACACGATGCAGTTGCCGTCGCGCATGACCAGATCGATCTCGCCGCGCCGGCAGCGGTAGTTGCGCGCCAGCGTGCGCAGTCCGCGCGCAGTGAGCCACTGTTCCGCCGCGCGCTCGGCATCGGCACCGCGCGTGCGAGGTTCATGGAAGGTGGGTTCCGACACCGTTGCCATCCCTGGGTTCGTCGATCCGCAGCGTGATCGGCACTTCGGCCGGCCGGCCGTTGCGCATCTCCGCCAGTTTCAGTTCGCGCCGTACGATCTGGTTGCTGCCGAGCGACAGGAAGCCGGTCTGGCCCGGGATGCGGCTGTCCATCAGCTGCGTCAGCTGGCGCAGCCGCGGGTAGAGATAGAAGCTGTCGGCCCCCATCGCGTACAGCCGCAACAGGCCGCGGCTCTGCGGCAGGTTGGTCAGAATCTGCTGCTTCAGCGGCTGCTGGTTGTCGAGCACCCACGGAATCTCGGTGAAGCGGACCGTCTCCAGATCGCGATCCAGCTCCGGTGACGGGAAGCCGCCGTAGATCCGCGACAGCGCGTAGACCGGCAGGTCGCCGCCGTAGTGGTAGGCCAGCATTGGCTTGATCGTGCGCGCTTCCTGCGCGCGCGCCAGCATGAAGACGAAATCGATGTCCATGCGCCGGCGCGGTGTGAATTCGACGCCGCGACCGAGCAGCCGCTCGATCTCCTTGACCCGGGCTTCACTGCGCGGAATGTTCAGCGCGTTCTTGATCACCGGCGACAGCGACTGCTGATCCTGAAACAGCGCGGCGGTGGCGACGCGGCCGCCGAGCGCCTGCCAGCGCCGGCTGAACGCCTGCATCTCCTTCGACTGCCAGTCGGACTGCGCGGCGATCACCAGCACGCTGCGGTGCCCCTCCTGCCAGGCGATGTCGGCGATCTGCGCCGCCTCGTCCTCGGGCGCGAGGCTGAACTGGAACAGCAGCGGCGGTGCCACGGCGGTGTCGATGTCGGCGCGGTTCAGTGCCAGCGTCGGCACCGTCGGCGGCTGTTGATAGAACTGCGCCACCTGGCTCTTTTCGAGCGGTCCGATGATCACCTCGGCGCCCTCGCTGACCGCCTGCTGGCTCAGCTGCGGCAGTGGCGTGCCGCCCTCGGTGTCGTAGAGCTTGACCACCGGCAGCCGCGCTTCGTGCGCGCTGGCGTCGTAGTAGGCGGCCATGAATCCGTCGCGCACGGCGTTGCCGACCGCGGCCAGCTTGCCCGACAGCGGCAGCAGCAGCGCCACCTGTTTCGGCTGCTCGGCGGCCAGTTCGCGCACGATGGCGAGATCGCCCGGCAGCGCCTTGGCGGTCGGGTGGCCGGCCCAGCGCTGGCTCCACTGGTCGAGCTCTTCGGCCTGCGCCTTCAGGTTGCCCTGCGTGGTCTTCGAGATCAGCGCCAGGTCGAGCCAGCCGCGCAGCTCGTCGGTGACGGCCGTGTCGCGGTAGCGGCGCAGTGTCGGGATGTCGATGTACATCAGCGAACGCCAGATCCCCTTGCGGTTCTGCTCCTTCTGCGTCCCCTTCAGCATCGGGTCGAGAAAGATGCGCTCCTGCGCGGCGGCGAAATGGTCGCCGGTGCTGTCGAGGATTCTGGCGCGCAGCAGGCTGATCGATGCCTGCTGCGACTGCGGAAAGCGCGCCGCCGATTTCAGCAGCTCCGGATCCTGCAACAGCGCGAGTGCCGCCTCCGGGTTGCCGCGCTCCAGCTCCAGCCGCGCCTGCATTTCGATGTAGCGGCCGCGGGTGGCCGGGTCGAGCGACTCCTTGTCGACCTTGTTCAGCACCTCCGAGGCCTTGTCCGCCTTGTCCTCCCTGATCAGCGTGTTGGCGGCGTCGAGCAGGAAGCGCGCCTGGGTCAGGCCGGTGGCGCCGGAAGCGGCGGCCAGCAGCTGCGTGACGGTCAGGCCGGTCGATGCGGTGGAGACCCCTTCCTTGACTTCCGGCGAGGCCGAACAGCCGGCCAGCACGGCCGCCAGCAGCAGCGCCGCCGGTTTGCGCGCACGCACGTTTGCCGACATGATGCGGGCGGCTGCGCTCTGGCCCTTCCGGCGGAGAGGCTGAGGTTCGAATTTCACGGGAGAGGTCCTTGAGTAACGCGAGCGATGCGGTGCTGTATGTCGTGGCGACGCCGATCGGAAATCTGGCCGACATGGTACCGCGCGCGGTGGAGGTGCTCCAGTCGGTGGCGCTGATCGCCGCCGAGGACACCCGCCACAGCCGCCGCCTGCTCGACCACTTCGACATCGCGACCCGCTGCATCGCCTATCACGACCACAGCAGTGCGTCGGAGCAGGATTCGGTGCTGGCCGCGCTGCGTGACGGGCGCCCGGTGGCGCTGATCTCCGACGCCGGCACGCCGCTGATCTCCGACCCCGGCTACCGCCTCGTGGACAGCGCGCTGCGCGAGGGGTTCCGCGTGGTGCCGGTGCCGGGCGCCTGCGCCGCCGTCGCCGCGCTGTCGGCGGCCGGTCTGCCGACCGACCGCTTCGTGTTCGAGGGTTTCCTGCCGGCGAAGGCGGCAGCGCGGATGCAGCGGTTGCAGGCGCTGTCGCGCGAGACGCGCACGCTGCTCTTTTATGAAGCGCCGCACCGGCTGCTGGAGACGCTGCAGGCGATGCGCGAGGCGTTCGGCGGCGAGCGCGAGGCGGTGCTGGCGCGTGAGCTGACCAAGCTGCACGAGACGATCAGGCGCGACGCGCTGGCCGCGCTGTGCGACTGGGTCGCGAGCGATGCCAACCAGCAGCGCGGCGAGTGCGTGCTGCTGGTGCGCGGTCACGTCGCCGCCGAGGGCGAGGATGCGGACAGCGAACGGGTGCTGCGCACGCTGCTGGAGGAGCTGCCGCTGAAGCAGGCGGCGGCGCTGGCGGCGAAGCTGACCGGGCGCAAGAAGAACGAGCTCTACGAGCTGGCACTGCAGTGGCAGCGCGGGTGAGGGCGCCGGCGCTCCGCCTTGAGTTGTCGGGGTGGTGCGAGTAGAGTCCCGCCCCGAGTCGGCCGGGCAGTCGCTGCCCCGTCACTAACTCTGGTGTTCAGGCCACCGCGATCCGGTCTGGCGCCCAGAGTTAGTGGCGGGGGAGAGGAAAGTCCGGGCTCCACAGGGCAGGGCGCCAGGTAACGCCTGGGGGGCGCGAGCCCACGGAAAGTGCAACAGAAAGGACACCGCCTAAGCACCTCCCTCGGGAGGCGCCGGTAAGGGTGAAAAGGTGCGGTAAGAGCGCACCGCGCGGCTGGTAACAGTCCGCGGCGATGGTAAACCCCGCCCGGAGCAAGACCAAATAGGAATCCGTTGCCGCGGCCCGCGGTGGATTCGGGTAGGTCGCTCGAGGCCTGCGGTGACGCAGGCCCTAGATGAATGACTGTCCACGACAGAACCCGGCTTACAGGCCGACTCGCTTTTTATGCAGCAATGGAAACGGCGCCCTCCGGCAACGGTTGGCGCCGTTTTTCATGGTCGCCCGCTTCACTCTTAACATTCTTCTTTAAGTTCGAATGCCATTGACTTGATTTGGCTCCTTTCTTTGTTTTCGGTTTTTCCGATCTGACAAGAACCCGTCACGTTCGCCTCCGATACCGGGCAGATCCTCGCAATTTCGCCAAAACCTTGCTTGACAACATTTCGGGGGGGTACCTATAGTGCGCGCGAAGTGGGAATAAGTGGTTGAAAGTGGTTTTTTGTGGTCCTTGTGACCCGTCTGGTGGGAAAACGTGTATCTCGGCAGCCACGCCATCGCCATGGACGCCAAAGGGCGTCTCGCCATTCCGGCTCGGGTCCGGGATGAGCTCGTGGCCGAGTGCGGCGGGCGGCTGGTCATCACCGCTCACCATGAAGAGAACTGCCTGCTGGTCTATCCGGAGCCGCAGTGGCAGCAGCTGATGCCGAAGATCGAGGCGTTGCCGAACACCAACCGCCGCGCCCGCCGCATGCAGCGGCTGCTGCTCGGCTATGCGACGCCGCTGGAGATGGACGGCAGCGGCCGGGTGCTGCTGTCGCCGACCCTGCGCGACTACGCCGGGCTCGAAAAGGAGCTGATGCTGGTCGGCCTGGGTCGCAAGCTGGAACTGTGGAGTGCGCAGCGCTGGTCCAGCGTGGTGGTTGACGCCAGCGAGGACGACGAGCTGCCCGAAGAAGCGCTCAGCCTCAACATTTGATCGAACAGGCGAAGTGATGGGCACTTCGCCGGGATGGGGTGGTGCTTTTGTCGACGTTGCCGACCGATCGCGAGCCGGATGCCCACGAGCCGGCCATTCACGAAACGGTGCTGCTCGAAGAGGCGGTGGCGGCGCTGGTCGTCGACCCGGACGGCCTCTACGTCGACGGCACCTTCGGTCGCGGCGGCCACAGCCGGCTGATCCTGCAGCGCCTCGGCGCCGGCGGCCGGCTGCTCGGCATCGACAAGGATCCGCAGGCGTTCGCGGCAGGTTCGCAACTGGCCGCCGCCGACAGCCGTTTCAGCATCGCGCGCGGCTCGTTCGCCGATGTGGCGGCGCTGCTGAAGCAGCACGCCGGCGAGCGCGCGCCGTCCGGCCTGCTGGTCGATCTCGGTGTGTCGTCGCCGCAGCTCGACCAGGCCGAACGCGGTTTCAGCTTCACCAAAGACGGTCCGCTGGATATGCGCATGGATCCGCAGCAGGGCCTCTCCGCCGCCGACTGGC
>CAZEVP010000023.1:0-25237 GCA_964515735.1 uncultured Verrucomicrobiaceae bacterium
GTCGGCCGGGAACAGGTACTTGATGTCGAAGATGACCGAGTGGGGGCGCGCCAGTTTGCGGATCGCCTCGATGCCCATGTCGCGGAACTGGTCGTGGGCGACGGCGAGGATGATGGCGTCGTAGCGGCCGCTGTCGAGCCGCTCGATCGGCGTGATGCCGAACTCGTGCTCGGCCTGTTCTCGGTCGACCCACGGGTCGTGGACGTCGACGCGGGCGTTGCACAGTTTCAGCTCGTGGATGATGTCGGTGACGCGAGTGTTGCGCAGATCCGGGCAGTTCTCCTTGAATGCCAGCCCCATCACCAGGATGTTGGCGTCGACGATGTGGATGCGCTTCTGCGTCATCAGCCGCATCACTTCGGTGGCGACGTAGACGCCCATGTTGTCGTTGATGCGGCGCGCCGCCGAGATGATCTCGGGGAAGTAGCCGTGCTGCTGCGCCTTGCTGGCGAGGTAGTAAGGGTCGACGCCGATGCAGTGGCCACCGACCAGGCCGGGCCGGAACGGCAGGAAGTTCCACTTGGTGCCGGCCGCCTTCAGCACCGCCTCGGTGTCGATGCCGAGACGCTTGAAGATCTGCGCCAGCTCGTTGACCAGCGCGATGTTGACGTCGCGCTGCGTGTTCTCGATCACCTTGGCCGCCTCGGCGACGCGGATCGATTCGGCGCGGTGGGTGCCGGCGGTGACGATGCGGCGGTAGAGCGCATCGACGTAGCCGGCCACTTCCGGCGTCGAGCCAGAAGTGATCTTCAGGATGTTGGTCAGCCGCCGCTGCTTGTCGCCGGGGTTGATCCGCTCCGGGCTGTAGCCGGCGAAGAAATCGCGATTGAAGGTCAGGCCGGAGACACGCTCCAGCGCCGGCACGCAGACCTCCTCGGTGGCGCCGGGGTAGACGGTCGATTCGTAGATGACGATGTTGCCGCGCCCGAGCACCGAGCCGACCAGCTCGCTGGCGCGCACCAGCGGTGTCAGGTCCGGCTGCTTGTTGCCGTCGACCGGTGTCGGCACCGTGACGATGAAGACGTCGCACCCCTTCAGCTCGCTGGCATCGTCGGTGATCTGCAGCTGGGTGGCGGCCGCGAGCTCCTCGCGGCTGGTCTCCAGCGTGGTGTCGACACCACTGCGCAGGCTGGCGATGCGCTCGGCGTTGATGTCGAAGCCGACGGTCGGCAACTGACGACCGAACTCGACCGCCAGTGGCAGGCCGACGTAGCCGAGGCCGATCACGGCGATGCGGGGGGTGGGGGGGAAAGCCATCTCGTCGAAGCTCCTGGGGTCATGAGGCGGCGGGCCGTCCAGCTGTCCTGCGCCGCGAGGGTGGTGAGGCTAGCAGCGCCGCCGCCGCAGTGCCATGCCGTTCACGGCTGCGCGGTAGCGCGGCGATAGAGCGCGATCAGTTGTGCGGTCGACGGATCGAGTCGATCGGTCGGGGCGCCGCCGTCGAGCAGCGGCGTGATCTGCCGGGCCACCTGCTTGCCGAGCTCGACGCCCCACTGGTCGAAGGCGTTGATGCCCCACAGCACGCTCTGGGCATGAATCTTGTGCTCGTACAGCGCGATCAGCGCGCCCAGCGTCGCCGGTGTCAGCCGTTCCAGCACCAGCGTGCTGCTGGGGTGGTTGCCGGGCAGCACCTTGTGCGGCAGCAGCGCGGCGATGCGGTCGTCGTCCAGCCCGTCGGCGCGCAGCTCGCGCTCGACCTCCTGTGCAGACTGGCCGGTCATCAGCGCCCGCGCCTGACCGAGGCAGTTGCCGTAGAGCAGTGCGCGACGACCGTCGTCATCGTTGCCGTCGCAACCGCGGGCGACGGCGATGAATTCGACCGGAATCATCCGCGTTCCCTGGTGCAGCAGCTGCAGGAACGAGTGCTGACAATTGCTGCCGGGCTCGCCCCAGATCACCGCGCCCGACGGCTGCGCGAGTGCCGCTCCCGCCGTCGAGACACCCTTGCCGAGACTCTCCATCGACAGCTGTTGCAGGAATGCCGGCAGCCGCCGCAGGCGGTGGGAGTAGGGCAGCACCGCGACGCTGTGGGCGTTCCAGAAACCGAGGTACCAGCACTCCAGCAGTGCCATCAGGGCCGGCAGGTTGTCGCTGATCGGTGCGCGGCGATAGTGCAGATCCATCGCCTCGCCACCGCGCAGAAAATCACGGAAATGGTTCCAGCCGATCGCCAGCGCCAGCGGCAGACCGATCGCCGACCAGACGGAGTAGCGGCCGCCGATCCAGTCCCACATCGGCAGGATCTGGCTCTCCGGCACGCCCCAGGCGATGGCGCGGTCGGGGCGCGAGGTGATCGCCACCAGCTGGGCGCCGGTCGGCGCGCCGTTGGCGGCGCGGCGCAGCCAGCGCAGCGCCGCTTCGCCGTTGGCCAGTGTCTCGGTGGTGGTGAACGACTTCGACGCGACGATCAGCAGCGTCGTCGCCGGGTCGAGCGGTGACAGCACGTCCGCGAGTTCGTCGGGGTCGACATTGGCGACGAAATGGGCGCGGCAGCGGCTGGCCTGCCAGTCGCGCAGCGCCGTGGTGGCGAAACGCGGGCCGAGGTCGGAGCCGCCGATGCCGATATTGACGACGTCGCGGATCGGTTCGCCGCGAAACCCTTGCAGCCGGCCGTCGTGTATGGCGCCGACCAGCTGCTCCATCCGCGCCAGCGTGGTGGCGACCAGTGCGTGGTGCGGCGCATCGGTGGCGCTGGCGCGCAGTGCCGTGTGCAGCGCGGCGCGCTGTTCGGTCGGGTTGACGATGGCACCGTCGAACAGATCGTCGATGGCGGCGGGCAGTCGCGCCTCGTCGCTCCAGTGCTGGAACAGGGCCAGCGTCGCGCGGTTGCAGAAGTGCTTCGAGAAGTCGAGCGTCAGCCCGGCGGCGGAACGGCAGTAGCCGGCCGCGCGCGTTGGGTCGTCGTCGAACAGGCTGGAGAGGCTTCGTGCGGACAGCTGGCGCTGATGGGCGGACAGGGCCGAGGCGAGGCACTCACCGCCGGTGGGCGAACTGGCATCCATGTGTGGGACCGAATCGGATTGAGGGGCGGGGAGATCGCGGCAACGTTTCTGTAATGGCGGTGGATTATAGAGGTCGCAAAAAGGTAGTCACAACGGCGTAAAACGAGGGGCACGAACGAATGCGACGGGCGTGTCGCCGGCTGCCGCGCGAGGTGGTTGGTGACCGGTTCGCCGGTTAGACAGGTCTGTTGACGTGGTCCATAATCTGCGGCCTTTTGACTGGTCGGATTCGAGCCGATGCCGCGCTGGAATGGCCGTGGCGACGGAGCGGCATTCATTTGGCGGGCTGTCTGCACTCCCCGGCTGCGCCGGTGGTCTGCTGCCAGAGAGCGGTACGGAGCCGGCCGGCTCCGGTGACTCACCAAGGATTGTGCGTGAACTACATCAGGATCTTCCGTCAACGCGTACCGGCCTCGCTGGTGCTGCTCGCCATCCTTGAATACCTGTTGATGGTGCTGGCGGTTCACTTCGGTTATGCGCTGCGCTTCTCGATCGCCCCGACCAACTGGGAGGCAATGAGCGAGGTGCAGCTGCGCGCGCACGCCTACGCGACGGTGAACCTGCTCTGCATTCTGGCGATGGGCACCTACCTGCCGGCCCGCGAGGGGCTGACGGGCTCGATGCTGAGAACGGTCGTCGCCATCTTCCTGATCGGCACCGCCATCCTGTCGGCCGGCTTCTACATTTTCCCGAGCCTTGAGCTTTATCTGGGGCGTGGCGTGATGGCGATCGCCGGCGTCATATCGCTGGTCGGCATCGCTCTTCTGCGCTTCGTTTTCTATCGACTGTCGGATCTGTCCGCGCTGCGCTGGCGGATCATGGTGGTCGGCGCCGGCGTGCGTGCGCAGCGTCTGTCCGCGCTGATCGACGAGATGGCACCGGCCGACATCGACCTGACCGGTTTCTGTCCGGTACAGGGCGCGGCCGCTACCGGCCAGCACCACATCGCCCCCGACCGACTGCTGGCGCGCACCGGCACCCTGCTGGAAATGTGCCGGCAGCACGACATCCAGGAGATCGTGGTGGCGGTCGACGAGCGTCGTCGCACCGACGGTGGCAACGGCGGCTTTCCGCTGGAGGAGCTGCTCGACTGCAAGCTCGGCGGCATCGCCGTGCTCGACGATACCGGCTTCCTCGAACGCCAGACCGGCAAGCTCGACATCCGCGCCGTGTCGCCGGGCTGGCTGGTCTTCTCCGATGGTTTCTCCTATTCGCCGCTGAGGGACTTTTTCGAGCGCGCGCTGGATCTCACCGCCAGCCTGGCCCTGTTGCTGCTCAGCTCGCCGCTGATGCTGCTGGCCGTCATCGCCATCAAGCTGGAGGATGGCCTTCGCGCCCCGATCATCTACAGCCAGGAGCGGGTAGGGCGCGGCGGCAAGGTGTTCCGCGTGCACAAGTTCCGCAGCATGCGCACCGACGCGGAGAAGGATGGCAAGGCGGTCTGGGCCGCCAAGAACGACAGCCGCGTCACCCGGGTCGGCGCCTTCATCCGCAACACCCGCATCGACGAGCTGCCGCAGATCTTCAACGTGATCAAGGGTGAGATGGGCTTCGTCGGCCCGCGCCCCGAGCGGCCGCAGTTCGTCGACCAGCTGGCCGAGCAGATTCCCTACTTCCGGGAGCGGCACCGGGTCAAGCCAGGTATTACCGGCTGGGCGCAGCTCTGTTACCCGTATGGCGCGTCTGCCGAAGATGCCGAAGAGAAGCTAAAGTACGACCTGTATTACATCAAGAATCACAGTGTATTCTTCGATCTTTATATTCTCGTCCGCACGGTCGAGGTGATCCTGCTCGGCAAAGGCGTGCGTTGAGCTGTCGGTGGTGTGCCCACCCGGTTGATTGGGTGGACTCTCGAGAAACGAAGGATGAGTGAAAAGGGATCGTTCAGCTGCATCGTCCTCGGCGAGCAGTCACTGCTGATCCGCTGTTGCGAAGCACTGCTGGAGCGCGGCCATCGTATCGGTGCGGTAGTGGCACAGCAGCGCCAGATCGTCGACTGGTGTGCACAGCGCGCCATTCCCTGCATCGACGATTTCACCGTGCTGCGTGACCGACCGCGCTGCGATTACCTGTTCAGCATCACCAATCTGCGCATGCTGCCGGAGTGGCTGTTGGGTTGGCCGACGAAGCTGGCGATCAATTTCCACGATGGCCCGCTGCCGCGCTACGCGGGTCTGAACACGCCGGTCTGGGCACTGCTCAACGGCGAGACCGAATACGGTATCAGCTGGCATCAGATGGCCGCCGAGGCCGATACCGGGCCGCTGTTGGCGACGCGCCGCTTTCCCATCTCTCCGTCGGAAACCGTACTCAGCCTCAATGCCCAGTGCTATCAGGCGGGGCTCGAAAGTTTCATTGAACTGCTGGATGCGCTCGAACGCGACGCGCTGCGGCCGCAGTCGCAGGATCTGTCGCAGCGTACCTGGTTCGGCCTCGCCCAGCGCCCGGCCAGCGCCGGCCTGCTCGACTGGCGGCAGCCGGCGGAGCAACTGGCGCGGCTGATCCGGGCGCTCGACTTCGGCACTTACCTGAACCCGTTGCTGCTGCCGCGCCTCGATCTCGGTGACGACCAGTTGCTGGCGCGGCAGGCGGAGCTGGTCGATCTGCCCGGTACCGGTGAACCGGGCCGAATCGAAAGTTGCTGCGAACACTTCCTGACGGTGCGCTGCGGCACCGGAGCACTGCGGCTGCTGCGGCTGACCGACCGCGATGGCGAGGCGGTCGACGTCGCCGCGCGGTTGCGGGCCGCCGGATTGCAGCCGGGTGATCGATTGCCGTTGCCACCGACATGGCTGCCGGAGCTGGATCGGCGCGTTGGCGAACTGGCCCGTTTCGACGGGTTCTGGCGGCGCCGGCTGCGCGCCGCCGAGCCGGTGGAGCTGCCGTTCGCTGTGCGCGGCACGCAGATGGCGGGCGCGGCCTCGCTGGTCTGGCGCGAGCAGCCGGTGGCGCCGCTGCCGGGTGCCGGCGCCAGTGCGCTGGTCGCCGCCGTCGCCGCGCTGTTCGCCCGCCTCAGCGGTCGCAATGACTTCACGCTGGCCTGCGTGCCGGCCACCGCCGCGACGGCGCCGGTCTGGTTCGGGCGCTGGTTCGAGCGGGTGCTGCCGCTGCCGGTGACGCTGGCGGCGGACGACGGCTTCGCCGCGTTCCGCGACCGCATTGACGCCGCGCTGGCCGACAGCGAGCGCCGCCCCGGCTACCTGAACGACCTGCGCGCGCGCGACCCGGAGCTGCGCCATGTGCTGCCGTGCGCCGACCATCCGCTGCGCCTCGTGCGCGTCGCCCGGCTCGACGAGGCGTCACTGCGCGATCTGGCCGGCGGCGCCGCGCTGACGCTGGCGATTCCCGACAGCGGCGACCGCTACGCACTGCTGGCCGATCCGGCTCGTTTCGACGCCGCAGCGCAGCAGCGTCTGGTCGAACTGTTCGACGCGCTGGTCGCCGCCATCGTCGCCGCGCCTGATCGGCCGCTGCATCGGCTCGACCTACTCACTGATGGCGATCGCCGTCAGCTTGCCTCCTTCGGCAATGGCGCCGTCGCCGAGATCGCCGCCGACTGTCTCCACCACCAGTTCGAGCGTCAGGTGCGGCGCGATCCGCAGCGCACCGCCGTCGTCTGCGACGGCGAAGCGCTCAGCTACGAACAGCTGAACCACCGCGCCAACCAGCTGGCGCGCCACCTGCGTGCGCAGGGGGTGAAAACCGGCGAGCCGGTCGGCGTGCTGGTCGAGCGCTCGCTGGCGATGCTGGTGGCGCTCTACGCCGTGCACAAGGCCGGCGCCGCCTACGTGCCGCTCGATCCGGTCTACCCGCACGACCGCCTCGCCTACATGGCCGAGGATGCCGGGCTGCGCGTGGTCGTCACGCAGAGGGCGTTCGGCGACGTCGTCGAGGTCGCCCGTCCGATCGTGCTGGACGAGATCGAATCGACGCTGGCGGCGCTGCCCAGCGACGATCTCGCCGATGTCGACGTCAGCCCGTCCGATCTTGCCTACCTGATCTACACCTCCGGCTCCACCGGCAAGCCGAAGGGGGTCATGGTCGAGCACGGCAACGTCGTCAACTTCTTCGCCGGCATGGACCAGCGCCTCGAACCCGGTCCCGGCCACTGGCTGGCGGTGACCAGCATCTCGTTCGATATTTCGGTGCTGGAGCTGTTCTGGACGCTGACGCGCGGCCTGACCGTCGTGCTCTACGCCGACAACCGCCGCCAGCGGGCGCTGCCGCGCGCACTGCAGGGCGCGCGCCGGATCGAGTTCGGCTTCTTCTACTGGAACGTCGCCAACGACGAGAGCGAATACGATCCGCAGAAATACCGTCTGCTGCTGGAGGGCGCGCGCTTCGCCGATAGCCACGGCTTCAATTCGGTGTGGACGCCGGAGCGCCACTTCGCCGCGTTCGGCGGGCTGTTCCCGAACCCGTCGGTGACCAGCGCGGCGCTGGCGACGATCACACACAACGTCGCGCTGCGCGCCGGCAGCTGCGTGCTGCCGCTGCACAGCCCGATCCGCGTCGCCGAGGAGTGGGCCGTCGTCGACAACCTCTCCAACGGCCGTGTCGGCCTCTCCATCGCCGCCGGCTGGGCGCCGCCCGATTTCGCCATCCGCCCCGAGAGCTACGCCAACGCCAAGCAGGTGATGTTCGACGCGGCGGAGACGGTCAAGCGGCTGTGGCGCGGCGAGACCATCGAGTTTCCCGGTCCGCAGGGGCCGGTGCCGGTGCGCACGCTGCCGCGCCCGATCCAGAAGGAGCTGCCGATCTGGGTCACCACCGCCGGCAACGTCGACACCTTCGCGCAGGCGGGGCAGCGCGGCGCCAACGTGCTGACCCACCTGCTCGGCCAGACCATCGAGGAGGTCGGCGACAAGGTGAGTGCCTACCGTCAGGCGTGGCGCGAGGCTGGCCATCCCGGCCAGGGTGTCGTCACGCTGATGCTGCACACCTTCGTCGGCCCCGACGCCGGGACGGTCGAGCGCGCGGTGCGCAAACCGCTGAAGGATTACCTGAAGAGCGCGATGTTCCTGGTCAAGTCGGCGGCCTGGAACTTCCCCACGTTCAAGAAGATGTCGGAGGAGCAGGGCAAGACGCTCGACGAGTTCTTCGCGACGATCTCCGACGAGGACCTGGACGGCCTGCTCGAGCACGCCTTCCAGCGCTACTTCCGCGACAGCGGCCTGTTCGGCACGCCGGAGAGCTGCCTCGCCACGGTCGAGCGGGTGCTCGGCGCTGACGTCGACGAGATCGCCTGCCTGATCGACTTCGGCATCAACACTGACGTTGTGCTCGAACACCTGCCGTGGCTGGACCAGCTGCGCGACAGCGTGCAGCGCGCGGCGGGGCAGACTGCCGTGGTCGACAGCGACGACCATTCGCTGCCGGCGCTGTTCGCGCGTTATCCGATCAGTCATTTCCAGTGCACGCCGTCGATGGCGACGATGCTGGCGGCCGACCCGACCGCTCGTCCCGGACTGGCCGCGCTGCGGCAGATGATGGTCGGCGGCGAGGCGTTCCCACCGGAGCTGGCGCGCACGCTGCGCGGGCTGGTCGGCGGCCGCGTCACCAACATGTACGGGCCGACCGAGACCACGATCTGGTCGGCGTGCGGTGACGTCGACACCGATCCCGGCAGCAACGTGTCGATCGGCGCGCCGCTGGCCAACCAGAGCGTCTACATCCTCGACCGCCAGCAGCAGCCGCTGCCGGTCGGGCTGGCCGGCGAGCTGGTGATCGGCGGCCGCGGCGTCGTGCGCGGCTATTGGCAGCGCCCCGAGCTGACCGCCGAGAAATTCCTGCCCGACCCGTTCGCCGGCGACGGTCGCATGTACCGCACCGGCGACCTCGCCCGCTTCCTGCCGGACGGTCGCGTCGAGTGCCTCGGCCGCACCGACCATCAGGTCAAGATTCGCGGCTACCGCGTCGAGCTCGGCGAGATCGAGGCGCTGCTGCGCGAGGTCGACGGCGTGCTGGAGGCGGCCGTGGTGTTGCGCGAGGACACGCCGGGCGACCAGCGGCTGGTCGCCTACTACCGCGTGCGCAGCGGTAGCGCGCCGCAGTCGGAGCAGTTGCGCGAGGCGCTGCGGCGCCAGCTGCCCGACTTCATGGTGCCGACCGCCTTCGTCGAGATGGCGACGCTGCCGCTGACGCCGAACGGCAAGCTCGACCGCAAGGCGCTGCCGGCGCCGCAGTCGCAGGCGGCCGCCGGCAGCGCCGCCTACCAGCCGCCGCAGGGCGGTCTGGAGGCGCAGATTGCCGCGATCTGGCAGCGGCTGCTCGGTATCGAGCGAGTCGGTGTGCGCGACAATTTCTTCGATATCGGCGGACACTCGCTGCTGGTGGTGCAGGTGCTGAAGGAGCTGCGCGAGCTGGTCGACCGGCCGCTGCAGATGACCGATCTGTTCCGCTACACCACGGTGGAGGCACTGGCGCGTTTCCTCGGCGGCGACGAGGATGGGCCGGATGCGGTCGGGCGCGGCCAGTCGCGCGCCGAGGCACGCCGCGCCGCGCTGAACCGCCGCCGCCGCTGATGCCGCCCGCCAATCACTGACGCGAACGCTTGCAGGACATTTATTTATGGAAGAGCAGGAACGGGGCGCGGGCGACAGCGGCGCCGACATCGCCGTTATCGGCATGGCCTGCCGGTTTCCCGGCGCGGCCAATCCGGCCGAGTTCTGGCAGCTGCTGCGCGACGGCCGCGAGGCGCGCACCGAGCCGACCGACGAACAGCTGCGCGCGGCCGGTGTGCCGGAATCGCTGTTGGCCGATCCGAACTATGTGCGCGCCGGCATGTTCCTCGACGGCCTGGAGCAGTTCGACGCCGGCTTCTTCGGCTTCAGCCCGCTCGACGCGCGCATCATGGACCCGCAGCACCGCCACTTCCTCGAATGCAGCTGGGAGGCGCTGGAGAACGCCGGCTACGACCCGGCCCGCAGCGACGCCGCGATCGGCGTTTTCGCCGGCTCCGGCCACAACGCCTACCTGCCGTACAACCTGCTGACCAACCCCGATCTGGTCGACGAGGTCGGCTTCTTCCTGCTGCGCCACACCGGCAACGACAAGGATTTCCTCGCCACCCGCGCCTCCTACTGCTTCGACCTGAAGGGGCCGAGCGTCAACGTGCAGACCGCCTGCTCGACGTCGCTGGTGGCGGTGCACATGGCGGCGCAGAGCCTGCTCAACGGCGAGTGCGACATGGCGCTGGCCGGCGGCGTCACTATCGAGATGCCGCACCGTCAGGGCTACCTGTTCAAGGAGAGCGAGATCCTGTCGCCGGATGGCCACTGCCGGCCGTTCGATGCGTCGTCCGGTGGCACCGTGTTCGGCTCCGGCGTCGGCGTGCTGCTGCTGAAGCGGCTCGACGACGCGCTGGCTGATGGCGATTTCGTCCACGCCGTCATCAAGTCGTCGGCGGTCAACAACGACGGCGCCGGCAAGGTCAGCTACCTGGCGCCGAGCGTCGACGGCCAGGCGGCGGCGGTGCAGGAGGCGCTGGCGATCGGCGACATCGCCCCGGCCTCCGTCACCTACATCGAGTGCCACGGCACTGGCACCAGCCTCGGCGACCCGATCGAGGTGGCGGCGCTGACGCAGGCCTACGGCGCCGACAACCCGCGCCGCCAGTACTGCGGCATCGGCTCGGTCAAATCGAACATCGGCCACCTCGACACCGCCGCCGGCGTCGCCAGCCTGATCAAGGTGATTCTGGCGCTGCAGCACCGGGAGCTGCCGGCGACGCTGCACTACCGCGCGCCGAACCCGGCGATCGACTTTCCGTCGACACCGTTCTACGTCAACGCCGAACTGCGACCGTGGACGGCGGCGTCGCCGCTGCGCGCCGGCGTCAGCTCGCTCGGCGTCGGTGGCACCAACGCCCACCTGATCGTCGAGGAGGCGCCGCCGCGCGATGCCGCCATACCGGGGCGTGCGCAGCAGTTGCTGCTGTTGTCGGCGCGCAGCGAGCAGGCGCTGCGCGGCGGCCGCGAGCGGCTGGCGGCGTTCCTGCGCGAGCAGGGCGACGCGGTCGAGCTGGCCGACGTCGCCTGGACGCTGGCGGTCGGCCGCCGCCATTTCCGTCAGCGCGGCGCGCTGGTGGTCGGCGACAGCGACAGTGCCGCCGCCATCCTCGACGGCAGCAGTGCCGCCGGCTTCACCCGCTTCGAGGCGCCCGAGGCCGAGCGCCGCGTCGCCTTCCTGTTCGCCGGCGGCGGCGCCCAGTACCCGAACATGGGACGCGGACTCTACGACAGCGAGCCGGTCTACCGGCAGGCGGTCGACGACTGTCTGGCGCAGGCGGCGACCTTCATCGATTTCGACCTGCGCGCGCTGCTCTACCCGCCGGCCGACGGCGAAGCCGACGCCGCGCGCCAGCTGGAGCGCCCGAGCCGGGCGCTGCCGGCGCTGTTCATCACGCAGTACGCGCAGGCGCGGCTGTGGCAGGCGTGGGGCATCGAGCCGGCGGCGCTGATCGGTCACAGCATGGGCGAGAACACGGCCGCCTGTCTGGCCGGCGTACTGTCGCTGCGCGATGCGATCGGGCTGGTGGCGCTGCGCGGCCGGCTGTTCGAACGGCTGCCAGCCGGCGGCATGCTCAGCGTGCAGCTCGGCGTCGACGCGGTGCGCCCGCTGCTCGACGGGACGCTGGACATCGCCGCCGTCAACGCGCCGGAGCTGACCGTCGTCTCCGGCCCGGTGGCTGCGCTCGACGCCCTCGAACAGCGACTGCGCGCGCAGGAGATCAGCTGCCAGCGCATTCACATCGACGTCGCCGCCCACTCGGCGATGCTCGATCCGATCCTGTCCGAGTTCGAGGCCTGCCTGCGCTCGATTCGTCTGCAGCCGCCGCAGCTGCCGTTCATCTCCAACCTCAGCGGCGACTGGATCCGCCCCGAACAGGCGATGGACGCGCGCTACTGGGTGCAGCACCTGCGCCAGACCGTGCGCTTCGCCGACGGCGTCGGCCGGCTGCTGGCCGATGGCGAATTTGCGCTGCTCGAAGTCGGCCCCGGCCGCACGCTGACCAGCCTCGCCGCGCTGCACGACGCCCGCCATCCCGACCAGCCGTTCGCCATCTCGCTGCGCCACCCCGGCGACGACACTCCCGACCTGACCTGCATGCTGACCGCGCTTGGCCGGCTCTGGCAGGGCGGTGTCGAGCCCGATTGGCAGTGTTTCTTCGACGGCCAGCAACGCCGCCGCGTGGCGCTGCCGACCTATGCCTTCGACCATCAGCCGCACTGGGTCGAACCCGGTGCCGGGCGCGCGGCGGCGGCCGGGCGCGACGAGGCCGACGGGCTGTTCCAGCCGGTCTGGACGCCCGCCGCGCAGCCGCAGCCGGCGGCGCGCATCGAGCGCGTCATCGCCATCGGCGCGCCGGAACAGTTGCAGCGGCTGCGGCCGCTGCTGGCGCCGCACGTCGGTTCGGTTACCGAGCTGGCGCTGCCCGAACCGGGTGCGCTGGCGCGCCTCGGCGGCGAATTGCAGCAGCTGTTGGCGGCCGATGAGACGCCCGCCCACCTCTACCTTTTGCAACCCGACCTTTTGCAATCCGAAACCGGCGACGAACTGCTGCCGGCGCTGCTGCCGCTCTACACGGTGGCGCGCGCGCTGGGCGAAGCCGACCGGCCGCCGGCTGCGCTGCAGCTGGTGACGACCGGCGCGATGCGGCTGCCGGGCGAGGCCGGCGGCTCGGCGCTGGCGCCGGCACTGGCCGCCGCATTGCGGGTGGTCGCCGCCGAACTCGACCTGCCGGCCGCGCTGGTTGATCTGCCGGTCGACTGGAGCGTTCGCGAGATCGCTCTGCTGGCGCGCGAGCGTCCGCTGGCCGACCGGGTCGAGCTGATCGCCTGTCGCGGCGGTCAGCGCCTGCGACAGCAGTTGCAGCCGGCGGAGCTGCCGGCCTCGGAGCAACCAACGCTGCGCGACGGCGGCGTCTACCTGATCACCGGCGGCTTTGGCGATCTCGGTTTGGCGCTGGCGCGCCATCTGGCGCGGCGCCCGGTGCGGCTGGCGCTGCTCGGCCGCTCGCTGCCGCCGCAGGGGGAACTGGCCGACTTCTGTCTGGCCGCCGGTGGCGCCGGCGCGCGCCGTCTCAAACAGTTGCGCGAACTGGAGGCGCTCGGCGCCGAGGTGATGACGCTGCAGGCCGACGTCGCCGATCGCGCCGCGCTGGCGAACGCGATCGCGGCGGTCGAGCAGCGCTGGGGCGTTATCAACGGCGTCTTCCACACGGCCGGTGTACTCGACGATGCGCTGCTGCCGATGAAGGAGGTCGACGCGATGCGCGCGGTGCTGGCGCCGAAGGTCGACGGCGCGCGCCACCTGCTCGATCTGCTGGCCGATCGCGCGGATTTTCTATTGTTCTACTCGTCCACCAGCGCGCTGGCCGGCCTGCCGGGGCAGTTCGATTACGCCGCCGCCAACGGCTATCTCGACGGCCTTGCCCAGCAGCGGGCGGGTGATGCGCCGCTGCTGGCGGTCAACTGGCCGGTCTGGCAGGAGATCGGCATGGCGGCGCGGCTGGCCGGCAGCGGCGAGCGCGGGTCGCTGCCGCCACCGGCGCGGCGCGTGCTCGCTCAGCCCGACGCGTGGCACTGCATCGTCGACGGTGGCGACTGGGAGGTTGAACAGCACCGCACCCGCAGCGGCGTGACGCTGCTGCCGGGTACCGGCTTCGTCGAGCTGGCCTGTCGCGCCGCCGCCGAGCGGCTGCCGGGCGCCGGCGTGCTGGTACTGCGCGAGCTGGTGCTGCTGCAGCCGCTGCTGCTGACGGCTGCACAGCGCGTCGTCGTCTCGGTGCTGTTCGAAGCGGATGGATCGTTCTCCATCGTCAGCAGCGATGACGCCGATGCCGCACTGCGCGGCCGCTGGCGCGCCCAGCATGGGCAGGGCCGCGCCGAGCGCCGCACCGTCGCCGCCGAGACACTGCCGCTGGCCGCGCTCGAGGCGCGCTGCAGCGTGCGCAAGCAGCCGCCGGGCGGCCGCATCGACCACCCGCACATGGCGTTCGGGCCGCGCTGGCACTGCGTCGACACCATCGCGCTCGGCGGCGGCGAAGCGCTGCTGACGCTGCGCCTGACACCGGATTTCAGCGGCGATCTGGCGGAACACCTGTTACACCCGGCGCTGCTCGACATGGCGATCGGCGCCGCCGAGCGCGGTCTGTTCGGCGCCGACGGCCGCTTCTTCGTGCCGCAGGCCTACCGCGAGCTGCGCCAGTTCGCGCCGCTCGAAGCCGAACTGGTCAGCCATGTGACGGTGGTGCCGCAGGCCGATGCCGACAGCCGCGAGCTGAACGTCCGCATCGCTGCCCGCGATGGCCGTCTGCTGCTGGCGATCGACGGCTTCCGGCTGCGCGCGCTGCACGGCGGGCTGGTGCTGCCGCAGGCGGCGAGCGGTCGCGACGAACTGCTGGCGCTGCTGCAGGAGGGGATTCGCCCGGCGCAGGCGCTGCCGCTGATCGAGCGGCTGCTCGCCGCGCCCGGCCTGCCGCAGGTGGTCGTGCTGCCGCGCGGACCGGCGCAACTGGCGCGGCGCGCGCCGGCACCCGCCGCGCAGAACGCGGTGCAGACCGGCGGCGGCCGCCCCGCGCTGAGCAGCGATTACGTCGCCCCCGCCAGCGATCTGGAGCGCGGGCTGGCCGAGCTGTGGCAGAAGGCGCTCGGCGTCGGGCAGCTCGGCGTGCGCGACGACTTCTTCGAACTCGGCGGCCACTCGCTGCTGCTGATCCAGCTGGTCAATCGCGCGCGCAAACAGCTCGGCGTCGATCTGCCGCTGTCGCAGCTGTTCGGGCGGCCGACGATCGCCGACTGGGTGGCGCTGATCGGCGAGACCACGCCACAGCCGGATGCGCCGGCCAAACCAGTGCTGAAGCGGGTGCAGCGCGATGCCTATCGCGCGCCCGGCCAGTGATGCGAAGAACCGAATGATGAGTGTTGGGGGGGCGGCTCCGTGGTCGCCCCGTCCAAGGAGCCGATGGTGAGCAGCGAGATCTACGAATTTCCGACCACGCCGACGCAACAGGCGCTGTGGTTCATCCACCGCATGGAGCCGAACGGCTCCGCCTATAACATCCCGCTCGCCTTCCGTCTGCGCGGCACGCTCGACGAGGCCGCGCTGCAACGTGCGTTCGAGACGCTGATCGCCCGCCACGAGATCCTGCGCACGCTGTTCGTCGAGCGCGAAGGGGTGCCGCTGCAGCGCGTCCTGCCCTGCGCGGCACTCGACTGTCGGGTGGAGCGATTGCCGGCCACCGAGGTCGCGACACTCGGCCGCGAGCGCGCCACCCGCTTCGTCGCCGAGCCGTTCGACCTGGAGCGCGGACCGCTGCTGCGGGTGCAGCTCGACCGCTACGGCGATGACGACGCGGTGCTGGCGATCGCGTTGCACCACATCATCATCGACCACCTGTCGCTCGGGCAGTTGATGCGCGAACTGGAGCAGCTCTATCGCGACGGCGCCGACGCGCTGCCGGAGCAGCCGCTGCAGTTCGCCGACTACACGGTCTGGCTGCAGGAGCACATGGCGCAGCCGGCGATGCAGCAGAAGCTCGAACTGTGGCAGCGCCGGCTGCAGGGCTTCACCGGCGTGCTCGACCTGCCCACCGACCGGCCGCGCCCGGCGGTGCAGAGCGGCGTCGGCGCCGAGTGGCGCTTCGAGCTGCCGGTCGCGCTGGCCGATCAGGTGCGCCAGTACGCGCGCGGCGCCGGCGTGTCGCTGTTCATCGTCATGCTGTCGGCGCTGAAGGTGTTGCTGCAGCGCTACAGCGGCCAGAACGACATCATCGTCGGCACGCCGTTCGCCAACCGCGGTGACCAGGAGGAGCTGGAGCAGGTGGTCGGCTGCTTCATCAACACGCTGCCGATTGCCACCGATTTCGAAGGTATCGGTGATTTCCGCCAGCTGCTGGATGCGGTCAAGGCGGCGATGCTCGACGTCTTCTCGGCGCAGGACGTGTCGCTGGAGGCAATCGTCGACGCCGTGCGACCGCGCCGCGACCCGAGCTACACCCCGCTGTTCCAGGTTGGCTTCGTACTGCAGGAACCACCGGTGTCGCTGCGCCTGTCCGGCATCGACGTGGAAGAGCTGCCGGTGCACAGCGGCGGCGCCATGTACGACCTCCATTTCTGGGCCTGGGAGCAGAACGGCACCCTCGCCGGACTGGTCTGGTACAACAGCGACCTGTTTCAGCCCGAGACGATCGGGCGGCTGCTCGGCCACTACCAGAGCGCACTGGCGGCGCTGACATCGCAGCCGGCGCTGCCGCTGTCGGCGGTGAATCTGCTGACCGAAGCCGAACGCGCCCAGCTCGCCGCCTGGAACGACACGGCGCGGCAATGGCCGCCGGCCGGCTCGGTGGTGGAACTGGTGCGGGCGCAGGCGCAGCGCATACCCGACCGGCTGGCGGTGATCGGCGCGACGCAGCGCTACACCTTCGCCGAACTGGAACAGCGCTCCGACCAGCTCGCCTGCCACCTGCTCGCGCACGGCGCCGGACCGGGCCGACTGGTCGGCATCGCGCTCGACCGCGACGCCGATCTGCTGGTCGGCGTGCTCGGCATCCTGAAGTGCGGCGCCGCCTACGTGCCGCTCGATCCCGATTATCCGAACGAGCGGCTCAAGTACATGCTCGAACAGGCCGACGTGCGGCTGCTGGTCAGCCAGCAGGCGCTGCAGGCCGAACTGCCCGAACACGACTGCGAGCGCGTGCTGCTCGACCGCGACTGGCCGGCGATCGCCGCCGCCGGCGCACAGCCGTTGCCGGCGCCCGATCCGGCCGCGCGCATGTACGTCATATTCACCTCAGGCTCGACCGGCAAGCCGAAAGGGGTGCAGGTGCCGCACGGCTGCGTTATCAACTTCCTGAACACGATGGCGGAGCGCCCTGGCTTCGCCGCCGGCCAGCGCCTGCTCGCCGTCACCACGCTGTCGTTCGACATCGCCGTGCTCGAACTCTATCTGCCGCTGGCGACCGGCGGCACCGTCGTGCTGGCCGGGCGCGAGCAGGTCGGCGACGGCGCGCAGCTGCGCGTATTGCTGGAACGCGAGTCGGTCGACGTGATGCAGGCGACACCGTCGACCTGGCGCCTGCTGCTCGGCGCCGGCTGGCAACCGCAGCGGCCGTTCAAGGCGCTGCTCGGCGGCGAGGCGCTCCCCGGCGATCTGGTGCAGCAGCTGTGCGCGCTCGGCGTCGAGGCGTGGAACATGTATGGCCCGACCGAAACGACGGTCTGGTCGACCTGCCACCCGCTCGTTGCCGACGCGCCGATCCACATTGGCCGGCCGATCGCCAACACCACCTGCCATGTGCTCGACCCGTGGCAGCAGCCGCTGCCGGTCGGCGTGCCGGGCGAGCTGTACATCGGCGGCGACGGTGTCACGCTCGGCTATCTGGGCCTCGACGACCTGACCGCCGAGCGCTTCATCGCCAACCCGTTCGGTCCGGGCCGTCTCTATCGCACCGGCGACCAGGTGCGTTTCAAGCCCGACGGCAACCTCGAATACCTCAACCGCATCGACAACCAGGTCAAGGTGCGCGGTTTCCGCATCGAGCTGGGCGAGATTGAGGCGGTGCTGGCGCGCCACCCGGCGGTGGCCGAAGTGGCGGTGCTGGCGCGCGAGTACAGCGCGCTCGACAAGCGGCTGGTGGCCTACGTGCGCTACGTGCCGGGCGGCCATCTGACCAGTACCGAACTGCGCCGCTACCTGCGCGAGTTCCTGCCGGACTACATGATTCCGCAGCTGCTGGTCGAAGTGGACACGATGCCGCTGACGCCGAACGGCAAGATCGATCGCAAGGCGCTGCCCGATCCGCTGCGCAGCGAGAGCCGTCAGCAGGAGGTGATCGAACCGCGCAGCGACGCCGAACGGCAGCTGGCGGCGATCTGGCGGCAGGTGCTCGGTGTCGAGCGCATCGGCGTCGACAACAATTTCTTCGAGATCGGCGGCCACTCGCTGCTGGCGATGCAGGTGATCTATCAGGTCGAGCAGGTATTCGGTATGCGCCTGCATGTGCGCGACCTGATCCTCAACTCGCTGGAGCAACTGGCGGCGACGCTGCCGCAGCGCGCGGAGTCAGACCTGGAGGTGAAGGCGCCGACGGAGGGCGGACAGGAGCCGGCGGGCGAAATGTCTCGACCGGGTGTGCTGGGACGACTGAAACGGAAACTGGGACTGGTGTGAAGACGATGATCTGGCGACTGGGTGTGGGCCTGCTGGTCCTGATTCTGCTGGTGGTGATCGCGCTGGCCTGGAGCCGCGGACGCGATTCGCGCTATCACAAACTGCTGTCGACGGTGGTGATGCCGGTCAGCGAGCGGCTGGTGGCGCAGGGAGAGCCGGTGGCGCTGCCATTCCACCCCGATCTCGGTACCGATCTCGTCGCGGCCGGCTGGCAGCCGTTCCAGATCGAGCTGGCCGACGTCGACCATCGCGACGGATCGCTGGTGATGGCGCCGACACGCGAAAGCGTCTGGTGGATCAACCAGCGCGGCCCGATGCTCTATCGCTACCTGGATGGCGACGCCGTCATCACCGCGACGGTGCGCGCGCGCAAACGCAGCGACGCCGGCGCCGCGCCCGACATGGAGTGGCAGTTCGGCGGCGTCCTGCTGCGCGATTCGCGCGGCGATGCCCTTGTCAGTCGCGAGAATTATGTGTTCAACGTCATCGGCCATCGCGGCAGCCGGCTGCAGGTCGAGACCAAGAGCACGCGCAACGGCGACAGCCGCGTCGATGCCTGGGACTGGCCGAACGGTGATGCCGAACTGCGCATCGAACGCCGCGGCGCCCAGTTCACGATGGCGGCGCGCGTGACGTCCGCCGACGAGTGGCGCACGCTGATCAGCTACGAGCGGCCCGACCTGCCGCAACGGCTGCAGCTCGGTCTGATCGTCTACGCCTACAGCGAGGGGCGCGGCCGCCACGATCTGCAGGTTTTCTTCGACCGGCTCGGGGTGGAGTGACGATGCGCGCACGGCGATCGCTGGCGACGGGGCGTCGCGCATGACCCCGCTCTTCTTCGGCTCCACCGAAGCGCCGCTGTACGGCGTCTACCACGCGCCGCAGGGCAATCCGCGCGATGCCGGCGTGGTGCTCTGCCCGCCGTTTGGTCAGGAGTACATGCGCGCCCATCGAGCGCTGCGGCAGCTGGCGCTGCAGCTGAACCGGCTCGGCTACCACGTGCTGCGTTTCGACTATCGCGGCACCGGCGATTCCAGCGGCGACATGACCGGCGTCGACGCCGACGACTGGCTCGCCGACATCGGTTTTGCCATCGATGAGCTGCGCGATCTCGCCGGCATTCGTCACATCTCGCTGATCGGCCTGCGCCTCGGTGCCCTGTTTGCCGCGGCGGCGTGTCATCGCCGCAGCGACATCCAGCGACTGGTGGTGTGGGACCCGTTGCAGTCGGGCGCGGCGTATGAGCGTGAACTGCTCGACGAGATCGCAGCCACGTCGGTCGACGACGCGGCGGACTTGGGCAAGGGGCGCGCCGCCGACGGCGGCATCTACTTCAACGGTTTCGAATTGCCGGCCCGTTTTCTCGACGGACTGCGCGCCCTCGACCTGAAGGCGATGCTGCCGCAGGGAGCGGCGCGCGTGCTGCAGGCGATTTCGCATGAAAACAGCGGCTTTGCGCGAATCCGCGATGCCTGGCAGGCGCTGCCCGACTATCGCTGCCAGCTGACGGCCGCCCCTCACGATTGGAACTTCGTCGACAACTTCGGCAGTATCCTGCTGCCGCAGCCGTTGATCAACGCCATCGTCGACTGGATGGAGTGACCCGCCCGTGATCAGAGAACGCGCCTTTCAGATCGGTCGACCGGTGCCGCTGACCGCGATCAGCAGCGAGCCGTCCGACTTCGATCCGCGCCGTCCGGTGCTGCTGTTGCTCAACTCCGGCGTCATGCACCACGTCGGCTCCTGCCGTCTGTCGGTGAAGGTCGCCCGCGCGGCGGCGGCGCGCGGCTTGCTGGCAGTCCGCTTCGACTTCGCCGGTATCGGCGACAGCGAGCCGCGGCGCGGTGCGCTGTCCGCCGCCGAATCGGCGCTGCAGCAGCTCGGCGAGGTCATGGATTTCCTGCAGAAGCAGCGCGGCGTCGACCGCTTCGCGCTGTACGGCCTCTGCTCCGGCGCGATGGCGTCGTTCAACATGGCCTGCCGCGACCCGCGGGTGGTCGGCATCGCGCAGATCGACGGCTACGTCTACACGACCTGGCGCTATCACCTCGAACACTATCTGCCGCGCCTGTTCCAGGCGGAGCGCTGGCTCAGCTTCACACGGCGGCAGGGGCTGCGCCTGCTCGGTCGCTACCAGCCGCCGAGCGTCGAGTCGACGTCCGGCATCGATCGCGAGCACCTGGAAGTGCCGACCTTCGACCAGCCGCCACCGCGCGCGCAGGTTGCGCAGGGCCTGAAGCTGCTGACCGGCCGCGGCGTCCGGTTGTACACCTGCTTCACCGGCGGCGAACCGCACTACAACTACCGCAATCAGTACCGGGACTGTTTTCGCGACGTCGACTTCGGCGATCTGCTGGAGCTGCACTACTACCCGGAGGCCAACCACATCATCACCCAGCCGCAGGTGCAGACGGCCGTCATCGAGGGCATCGTCGACTGGATCTGCCGTCTGCCATCGGCGGAATCGGGCGGAGAAGAGGCCGTCGCTGTCGTGATTACCCCCCTTCGGCGTGAGGCCTGCTGAATGAGATCGACGAGTGGCGCCGCAGGATCGAGTGGAGAGGGAGGGGTGGAAATGCTAAATTCTTGTCGCCGTTCGCGTCCTGCCAGCAGCCCTGCAGCCGCCACGTCGAACCGACGACCAAACAAATCAAGGATAAATGCCATGAAACACGTGGTTCTGTTTGCTCTCTCCCTGCTGCTGGTCGCTTGCGTGGGTGAACCGTTGGAGTCCGGTAAACCGCCGGTGCCGGACGAATTCGCGCTCGACAAGAACTACCGGATCGGTGTCGGCGATCAGCTCAGCATCCAGGTGTGGCGTAACCCCGAACTCTCCGCTCAGGTGCCGGTGCGCCCCGATGGCAAGGTGTCGTCACCGCTGGTTGGCGACATCGTCGCCGCCGGGCAGAGCACCCAGGAGCTGGCGGCCACGATCACACAGAAACTCGCCAACTACGTGCGCAACCCCGAGGTGACGGTCATCGTCACCAACCCGGCCAGTGCCGATTTCCTGCGACGCGTTCGCGTCACCGGCGCCGTTCGCAACCCGGTCTCGATCAGTTACCGGCAGGGGGTCACCGTGCTCGATCTGGTACTGGAGGCCGGTGGTCTGACCGAATTCGCAGCCCCCGGCAAGGCGCGTCTCTACCGCGCGGTCGACGGTATCACGAAGGTCTATCCGATCGATCTCGACGGTATCCTGCAGAAAGGAGACCTGTCGACCAACTATGAGCTTTACCCTTCCGACGTCGTGACGGTTCCGGAGCGGGGCTTCTGAGTCACGACAGACCGATATCGACAGGTTTGAGCTGAATTCCGGGGACTCATGCAGACTTCGCTGGTGCAGGAATGGATCTACGCGCTCCACAAGGAACTGGAAGCGCACAAGGGGAAGGCGGCGGCTCTGTTCGCGCTGGTGTTGGCATTGATGCTGGTCGCCGGCTTCCTGTGGCCGAAGCGGTTCGAGGCCAGCTCGGTCATCTTTGCCGACGAGCAGAACATCATCAAACCGCTGCTGGAAGGGAAAGCTGCCGTCACCTCGATTGACGGCTCACAGGACCGGCTGACGATCGCGCGCGAGCGCATCACGTCGAACACGATCCTTGAACAGGTCATTCTCAACGCGAAGTTGCTGCCTAACCTGAATGACAAGAATGAAGTCAACCGGCTGATCCGGATGCTGGCCGGTAACATTTCGCTCAGTGATGCCGGTCGCAATCACATCCGCATCGCCTATCGCGCCGGCGACGCTGAGACCGCCTACCTGCTGGCATCGACGGTTACCTCGGTATTCATCAGCGACTCCGCGCAAAGCAAGCGGGCGGAGAGCCGCGAGGCATTCACGTTCATCGACAATCAGGTGAAGACCTACAAGACCCAGCTACAGCAGGCCGAGGATCGTCTGAAGGAGTTCAAGAGCCAGTTCACTGACGGCTCCGAGCAGTCGGTTAGTGCGCGTATTACCTCGCTGCGGACGACTCTTGAAGAGCAGAGCCTCGACTTGCAGGTGGCGCGGGCGCGTCGCGACGAGCTACGCAACCAGCTATCGCGCGAGAGCCAGTTCATCAACCAGAGCTACAAGGCCGACGTCTATCGCCAGCGGCTCAACGAGGCACAGTCCCAGCTCGATACGCTGCGGCTCAGCTATCAGGATACCTACCCGGACATCGTCGCCCTGAAGTACCAGATCGAGGATCTCAAGCGCGCAATCGCCGACGCCGAGAGTGACCGCAGTGCTGGTAGTTCGGACGGCGTATCCACCAATCCGGTTTATCAGAAGCTGCGCACCGACCTGACCGATGCCGAGGTAACGGTGCGTACGCTGGAGCTACGCCGCGCCGCCACCGAGCGACTGCTGTCGGAGGAGCAGAATCGCTCCAGGAGAGTCGCCGAACACCAGGCACAGCTGGCCGAGTTGACGCGGGACTACGATGTCACGCGCCAGCTGTACGAGGATCTGTTGGAACGCAAGGAGAAGGCCCGCATGTCGATGGCGCTCGACATCGAGGGGCAGGGCATCACCTACCGGGTCAAGGAGCCGGTCGTGTTCCCGACCGCGCCGGTGGGGTTGCGCTTCATCCACTTCTTCCTGGCCGCACCGGTGCTCGGGTTGCTGGTGCCGATCGGGTTGCTGATCGCCTACGTCATGCTCGACCCGCGTATCCGGTTCGTAGATCGCCTGCAGGTTGCACTGCCGCCCGGCGTGCCGGTGCTGGCCGTCATTCCGCACGTCGTGTCGTCGCTGGAGCGTCGCACCAGTCGCAGCGAGTGGTTGATGGTGGTTGGCTTTGTGGCGGTGGTGTTGTCGGCTTACGTGATCGTGGCCATTGTGCGACTGGCGGGAGTGGTGTGATGGCCAACGACGACAGCATCAAGCATCACGCCCTGCGGCCGGTCGGCGACGTTGCCAAACCGCCGATGGTGCCGGAAGGCAAGCCGCCGCTGTACGACGAGGAGGCGCAGGAAGAGATCCGTCGGATGGCGGAGGTAGGGCGCCTCAGTTACGCCGAAATGGAAAGTCTCGGCCTCATCTATCCCGGTATGCGTCAGTCGCAGGCGTTGAATGCATTCCGCGAGCTGCGCACCAATCTCTATCAGGCGGCGGCGGGCAAACAGAATTTCGTGCTGCTGATCAGCGCGATCGTTCCGGGTGGTGGCGCCAGCTACGTGTCGCTGAATCTCGGCGCGGCGATCGCCCTGGATGAAAGCCGGACCTCGATCGTGGTCGATTGCAATATCTATGATCCGTCGCTGCACAAGTTGCTGCCCGTCGATCCCGACTACGGGCTTGTCGATTACCTGGAGAACGTCTCTCTCGACATCAAGGATGTCATCTATGCCACCGGCGTGCGCCGGCTGCGGCTGATCCCGGCCGGTAACCGCCGTGACCCGGGAGCCGAATTCTTCACGTCGTCGCGGATGCGCCGCTTCGTCGACGAGCTGCGCGACCGCTATCGCGACCGCAACGTCATCATCGACGCGCCGCCGCTGTCGACCAGTGCCGATGCGCGCATCCTGGCGGAGCTTGCCGATTTCATCGTGCTCGTGGTGCCCTCCGGTCGTGTCGCCGAAGGCCAGTTGCGTGCCACGCTAGATGTGCTGCCCGAGAGGAAACTGCTCGGAGTCGTGTTCAACCAGTAATGGCCGTCATGTAACAGCTGCGACACTGGCATGGGATGTAAGCCGGTGCGCCTCCCCAATAACATCGCTGGAAGCTCCGCTCATGAATCTGCGTATCCGTCCGCTTGCTGTCGCTGTTTCCCTCGACCAGAACCGGCACCGGTCACGTGCGTCACGCGCGGCGTGGATGACGCTGGCGAGTGGCCCGATGCTGATGCTGGGGGTGTCGCTGGTCCACGCCGCCTCCCAACTCGACGTCGTCGTCGGTGCCCGTGTCGAACATCACGACAACGTATCGCTCGAAAGCGGCAACGAACGCTCCGATCTCGATCGCGTTGCGCGCCTTGACGTCGGCTATACCCTCGATGGGGAGGGCGTCCGGATCGATCTCGGCTATGACGCTGAGTATCACGACTACCTGCACGACCATGAAGAGGACGAGACGGCCATCAATGGCCGCACCAATCTGGTCTGGGAGCTGATACCGCGCAGCCTCGATCTGATACTCAACCATCAGGTGAGCCAGGAGCGCTCCGACCGACGGGGTGCCGATGTTTCCAGCAACCGCGAGATGCGTTCGATCGTCACGGCGGGGCTGGACTGGACTTCTCGTCTGTCGGCAGTCGACAGCCTGGTCGTCAGACCGCGGTTCGCGGATATCCGTTTCGAGGAGAGCGACGAATCGGATTCGCAGCAGGGCTCGCTGGTGGCCGGCTGGCAGCGCCAGTTGTCGCCGGTGTCGCAGATGTCGCTGCTCGGCACCTATACCGATGCCCGGTTCGATGACGGGCAGAACGATTACACCGCCACCTCGCTGCTGCTCGGATACACCACGGCCCTGGCCCGGCTCGGCTATCGGGTGGAGATCGGTGCCAACCAGTTCGATCGGGATCGGGGCGACAAGATCGACGGTTTCGTCGTTCGCGCCAACCTGAGCTATGACGGCGGCGCCACCCAATGGAGCGGTGCCCTGGTGCACGAGCTGACCGACAGTTCGATCGGTCTTTCCGGGCAGGATCTGGCGCAGGGGGGATTCATCGCCGACGACGGCAACTTCGATCAGTTCGACATCGTCGAGCGCACGCAGCTGGACCTGGGGGTACAGCATCGTTTCAATGCCGTGCACAGTGCCGGCGCCAGTATCGGCGCACGCAACGACGACTACGAGGACACGCTGCGCGACGAGCGTGGATACTTCGCCACGGCCAACTACAACTACACACTGAACAGCTTCTGGTCGTTCGGTGTCGATATCCGCGCAGCCCACACCGACTTCGTCGATGATCCGCTGGATCTGGATTACGACGAGACGTTCTATCGCGGCTTCGTTGATTACCGCCATAGCAGGGCACTTACTGCGCAATTCGCCCTGGTTCGCGAGGAGCGCGATGCCAGCGTGAGAGATTTCAGCTACACCGACAACGTCGTGCTGTTCAGCGTCA